>NZ_JBKFAL010000017.1:0-125244 GCF_053345625.1 Methylobacterium sp. D53M | reverse complement strand
GATACCGGTCAGGTCAGGCTGAACCCTAAGCCGCACGTACCAGCGCCCGCGGCGACATTGTAGGTACTCCGCCCGGCGCACCGTTGGCCTCGCTCATAAACAGCCATGGTGACACTGTGTCACCACGCGGGTTCGGAGCGAGAGCTAAAAACCGTTTACTGACAGTGATTTATAGGAGGTTGGCGGAGGGAGCGGGATTCGAACCCGCGATACCGTTTCCGGTATACACACTTTCCAGGCGTGCGCCTTCAACCACTCGGCCACCCCTCCGTCCGCGAACCGGGCACCCGGGCGCGCACGCGGCGTGCCGGGCGCGGCCTGGGCCGCGCGGTGCCGTGCTGTTAGCCGGGTGCGCCGTCCGGCGCAAGGCGCAGACGGCCGGGCGGTGCGAAAACCGCCCGGCCGCGTCTCTCACCCCTCGGCATCGTCGAGGTGGAAGCGGACATGCTCCACGTTCGCCCGCTCGAAGGCCTGCATCACATGCTGGTAAGAGCGCTCCATGGCGTTGTCCTCGACGCCCGGGCTGTCCTCGGGCTTCAGCACGAACATCAGGAGCGAGCGCCCGGTCACGTCGTAGCCGGAGCCGAACTTGAAGCTCTCCACGTCCTGGCTGTCGGGCAGGTTGGTGTCGAGGAGCCGCGTCCAGGCCACGCCGCCGACCGATTCCGGCAGCGTGAACGTCACGAGGTCGTGGTAGGCGTTGAACATGATCAGCAGCGTCGCGTCGCCGCCGCGGCGGTGCAGGCCGGTGGCCTGGGCGCGCCCGTCGAGCTGGACCGCGAAGGCCCGGGCCTCGCCGTCCGACCAGTTCTCGCCGGCCATCTCGCTGCCGTCCGGCCGCAGCCACGTCACATCCTTGACGCCGAACTCCTCGTCGTACTGGCCGGTGAGGAACCGCCCGCGGCTCAGGATCGGCAGGGCGTTGCGCAGGATGATCAGGCGCTGGGTGAACTCGGCGAGATCCCGCTCCTCGTCGCCGATCGCCCCCCAGTCGAGCCACGAGACCTCGTTGTCCTGGCAGTAGGCGTTGTTGTTGCCCTTCTGGGTCCGGGCGAACTCGTCGCCGGCGAGCAGCATCGGCGTGCCGCGGGACAGGAACAGGGTCGCCAGCATGTTGCGCATCTGGCGCAGGCGCACCGCCCGGATCTCGGGATCGTCCGTCGGGCCCTCCACGCCGTAATTGTACGAGAGGTTGTGTGAGTGGCCGTCGCGGTTGCCCTCACCGTTCGCCTCGTTGTGCTTGTCGTTGTACGAGACCGTATCGTGCAGCGTGAAACCGTCGTGGGCGGTGAGGAAGTTCACCGAGGCCCAGGGCTTGCGCCCGCGCTTGTTGAACTTGTCGGCCGAACCCGAGACGCGCGCCGCCAGGTCCGGCAGCAGTCCGCCGTCGCCCTTCCAGTAGGCGCGGACGTCGTCGCGGAACCGGTCGTTCCACTCGGCCCAGCCGGGCGGGAAGCCGCCGACCTGGTAGCCGCCCGGGCCGCAATCCCACGGCTCGGCGATCAGCTTGACGTTGTTCAGCACCGGGTCCTGCCGGCAGGTGTCGAGGAAGCCGCCGCCTTCGTCGAAGCCGTAGGGCTCGCGGCCGAGGATCGTCGCGAGGTCGAAGCGGAACCCGTCGACCTGCATCTCCTGCGCCCAGTAGCGCAGGGAATCGGTCACGAGCTGCAGCACCCGCGGGTGCGACAGGTTGAAGGTGTTCCCGGTGCCCGTGTCGTTGATGTAGTAGCGCGGCTCGTTCGGCAGCAGCCGGTAGTAGGAGGCGTTGTCGACGCCCTTGAACGACAGGGTCGGGCCCTTCTCGTTGCCCTCGGCGGTGTGGTTGTAGACCACGTCGAGGATCACCTCGAGGCCGGCGCCGTGGAAGCGCGAGACCATCTCCTTGAACTCGGAGAAGGCGAAATCCGGCACCGCGGCGTAGCGCCGTGCGGGGGTGAAGAACGAGATCGTGTTGTAGCCCCAGTAATTCACCAGGTCCTTCTGCTGCAGGTAGTCGTCCTGCACGAAAGAGTGGACCGGCAGCAGCTCCACCGAGGTTACCCCGAGGCTCTTGATGTAGTCGAGCACGTCTCGGGTACCGAGACCGGCATAGGTGCCGCGCAGCTTCTCCGGCACCCGCGGGTCGAGCTTGGTCATGCCCTTGACGTGGGCCTCGTAGACGATGGTCTTCTCCCACGGGATCAGCGGCTTGCGGTGCCGTCCCCAGGTGAAGGCCGGGTCGATGACGCGGGAGCGGCGCGTGTAGGGGGCGCTATCGCGCTCGTCGAAGGTCAGGTCGTCGCCGGTCTCCATCTGGTAGCCGAACAGGGCCGGGTTCCAGGTGATCGATCCGACGAGCCCCTTGGCGTAGGGGTCGATCAGCAGCTTGTTGGGGTTGAACCGGTGCCCGGCCTTCGGCTCGTAGGGGCCGTGGACCCGGTAGCCGTAGATCGTGCCAGGGCGCGCGTCGGGCAGGTAGCCGTGCCAGATCTCGTCCGTGTACTCGGGCAGCTCGATGCGCTCGATCTCCTGCTCGCCCTGGTCATCGAACAGGCAGAGCTCGACCTTGGTGGCGTGGGCCGAGAACAGCGCGAAGTTGACCCCGAGCCCGTCCCAGGTGGCGCCGAGGGGATAGGGTTGGCCTTCCTGGATGCGCGAGCGGGTCGCGCGGGCCTGCGATGCGGGACGACGGGAATCGGACATGGACACTCCGGAACGCGACCCGCCCGGCCACGTGCCGCTGCGGGGAGCCCCTGGTGAACGTGCCGGAAACAGCGAAGCTCCCGCAGTGCCGCAAAAATCGCGGGGCGTGACGACCGCGCCTCCCTCAGTTCGAGGCCGCTTCCGTGAAGCTCCGGTCCACGGCCCGGCCGACGTCGAGCGTCTTCGACAGGATGCCGTACCGCGTCGCCCGGTCCGAGGCCTCCTGGACCTCCGCCACGACGCCGTCGTCGAGCGCGATCGGGCTGGTCCGCTGCGCCGTGTAGGCCGCGCGCAGGACGTCCTCCGGCATCTTGGTCAGCGCGGCCGTGTTCCGGGCGTAGGCGTCGAGGTGGTCCAGAGACCAGAGCCGCGCCCGGTTCAGGCGGCTCAGGAAGTCCTGCAGGGCGGCGCGCTTGGTGGCGATGGCGCTGTCCGAGGCGACGATGAAGGTGATGGTCGGCGTGAGGCCCGCGCCGTCCGCGATCGGCCGGGCCTTGTCCTTGAGCGTCGCGAACGCGACGTAGGGCTCCCAGACCGCCCAGGCATCCACCGAGCCGGCCATCAGCGCGACCTTCGCGTCGACCGGGTTGAGTGGCGCGAAGGTGGCCTCGGACGGCGCGATCCCGGCCTTCTCCAGCGTCGCGCTGATCAGGAACTGGCCCCAGCCGCCGCGGGTGCCGGCGAGCCGCTTCCCCCTCAGATCCGCGGCCGAGCGGATCGGAGAATCCGCGCGGACCAGGATCGCCTGCGTCCGGGGATCGGAGTTGGTGCCGCCGATCGCCTTGATCGGTGCCCCGGCCGCGACGACGGTGAGGAAGGAGAGGTCGCCGGTGTAGCCGACATCGAGGGCGCCCGCGTTGAGCGCCTCCAGGATCGGCGCGGCGGCGGGGAATTCCGACCACGCGATCCGGTAGGGCAGATCCTTCGCGTAGCCGGCGATCTCGAGGAGCGACCGGTTCCCGCCCTTCTGGTCGCCGACCCGCAGGACGACCTCGTCCGCGCGGGCGGCCACCGGACCCAGCGTCACGGTGGCCAGGGTCATCGTGGCCAGCATCAGTGCGGTCGCGAGCCGCGCCCCGGCGAGCCGGCGGCCACCGGGCCGCAAGTGAGATCGGATGAACATGGGGCCTGCCGGGATACGCTGCCCGCTTCGTGCGGGGCTGTTCGGTGGAAGGCCGAGTTTATGCTTGCCGCGAGAGCGGTCAATGAAACGGAAATCTGTATTGCCCGCGGTCGGGAAACGAGACAACATCCGGCCGACCTCTGCGGGGAGACGAATGTCTTTCCCCGCGCGCCGTGCCGGTCAGCGGGCTGGCGGGAACGCGTCCGCCAGGTAGGCCCGCACGAAGCCCGGCATCCGCGCGGGATCGATGTCGTCGCGGCCCCGTACCACGTGCATCCCGGCGAGCTCCGGCTCGGCCTCGGCGCCGAGATGGTCGGCGATCCGCGCCACGATCCTCGCGGCCGGCTCGGGGAAGCGCACCGGCCGCAGGAAGGCGAGCTGGCCCTCCCCCTCAAGAAGCACCCAGTCCGTCTCAGCCCCGGCCGGCAGCGCGAGGCCGGTCTCCTCGGCGAGTTCCCGGGCGGCGCTGCCGGTGAGATCGACCCGCGCGCCGCGCACGTCGTCCGGATCCGGGGTGCCGCAGGGGAAGTAGAGCTGGCCGGCATTGGCCGTGTGGGCGCCCATCTCGCCGAGCAGGACGGCGCCGTCCGCCGTCCAGGGCACGATCGCCGCGAAGGCGTTGGCGATGCGCGCCTCGGGGTGGGGCCTGTCCCGGTAGTAGGTGAAGGTCGCGTAGCGCGTCGCGAACAGGTCGAGCCGGGCGACCCCGTCGGCGACCGCGTGGTCGCAGCACAGCAGGACGGTCCCGTCGAACATGCCGGGGCTGCGCTGCAGCCGGGCCTGCCAGTGGGCCGCGATGGCGGCCGCGTGGGCCTGAGGAAAGGCCCAGTCGTGCTCCACGAACCGCGCCGCCACGTCCGCGACGCGGGTGATCCGGAAACCGTCGGAGACGCCGTCAGAGTGGCCGTCAGACATGCAGGGTGCCGTCCGACAGGATCACGGCGGCGCCGCCGATCTCGACGCCCTGCAGGGCGCCGGCCGCGATCGTGAGCTGGAGCGCGATGTCGCTCGGCCGCCCCATCGCCTCGCCCTGGCGGATCGCCACGTCGTGGGTGCCGTCGCCCAGCGCCTCGAACTGCATCAGCACCCCCGCGAAGGCGGAGGCCGCCGAGCCGGTGGCGGGATCCTCCGGGACGCCGACATTCGGCGCGAACATGCGGACGCGCCAGCGCTGGCCGGTGCCCTCGGGATCCGGGGTGTAGAGGTAGAGCCCGTCGGCCGGATCGGGCGCCTGGGCCGTCCGGGCGGCGTCGAGGGCGGCCACCGACGCCACCGGCACGCAGGTGAAGGTCGGCCCCACGCCGTGGCGGCTCGGGGCGTGCCGGCCAGTGCCGATGTCGCCGGGCTGGAGGCCCAGCAGCGGCGCCAGCGCCGCGGGATCGGGGCCGGGCCCGAGGTATTCCGGCAGGACCGGGAGCCGGAACCGGGCCCGTCCGCCGGTCCCGTCCGCCAGGGTCTCGACCACGCAGGGGACGATCCCGATCCCCTCCTCCAGGCCGAAGGCCCGGGCGTCGCCCCGGGTCGGGTCCTGCAGCGCCAGCAGCACGGCGGTGCCGACCGTCGGGTGCCCGGCGAAGGGCAGCTCCCGGGCGGGGGTGAAGATGCGCAGCGACGCCCGGTGCCGGGCCTCCGCGGGCGGGAGGACGAAGACCGTCTCCGACAGGTTGAACTCCCGCGCGATGGCCTGCATGTCGTCGGTGTCGAGCCCCTCCGCGTCGAGCACCACGGCAAGGGGATTGCCGGCGAGCCTCCGCTCGGTGAACACGTCGAGGGTGACGAAGCGGCGCGCCATCGTGTCGATCCTTGCTGCTCTCTGCGGACTTGGGCGGAGCGGTTTGCCGGGGGCGCCTCAGACCGCCTCGACCGGAAACCGCGCGCTCGGATTCACGTACTCCTCCTGCGCGGCGACCGTCAGGATCTCCCGCGACCCCGCCTCGGCGGTCCGCTTGAGCAGCCCGTAGATCGAGGCCGCCGCGGCGCCCAGCGCCGCCTCGGCCGAGCCGGTCCGGGCGTAATGCACCAGGAACAGCGCCGCGATGCAGTCGCCGGCCCCGTTCACCGCGATGGCGAGCCGCGGCGTCCGGACCCGGAATACCCGCCCCTCCGCGCCCGCGAGCAGGTCGATGCTGTCGGCGGGGGTGTCGGCGCAGAGCGCCGAGGTGACCAAGACCACTCGCGGCCCGCGCGCCCGGAGCGCCGCGATCGCGGCCCCGGCCTCCGCCAGGGTGCCGCTCGGCAGGCCGGTGAGCAAGCCGAGCTCGAACTGGTTGGGGGTGAGGATGTCGGCGGCCGGGACCGCGCGCTCGCGCAGGAACGCCTCGATGCCGGGCCGAACGTAGACGCCCTCCTCGACGTCGCCGATCACCGGGTCGCAGCAGTAGAGCGCCCGCGGGTTCGCCGCGCGCACGGCGTCCACCGCCTCCAGGATCGCTGCGCCGATCTCGGCCGAGCCCATGTAGCCCGACAGGATCGCGTCGCAGCGGCCCAGGACCCCGCGCTCGCCGATGCCGCGCACCACGTCGCGGATCATCGCCGCGTCGAAGACAGGGCCGCGCCACGCGCCGTAGCCGGTGTGGTTTGAGAACTGAACCGTGTGGACTGGCCAGACCTCGACCCCGAGCCGCTGCATCGGGAACACCGCCGAGGCGTTGCCGACATGGCCGTAGGCGACGTGGGACTGGATCGACAGGACGTTCAACGCGGGACTCGCTCGTTGTCCCGCTACGGTTAGCCGGTTCCCGCGCCGGCCGCACCCCTGTCCCTTGCCGCCCTCCCCCGCGCGCCTCAGATGGGACCGACCCTTCTCCCATCCCCCGAGCCCCGTTCGGAGCCCCATGGACATCGAAGCCCTGCGCACCTCGACCCTCGCCTTCGTGGAGGCGCACAAGGCCTGGACACCGGTCATCGCGGGCGGCCTCGCCTTCTGCGAATCGATCGCGATCCTGTCGCTGTTCGTCCCGGCGACCGTGATCCTGGTCGGCATCGGGGCCCTCGTCGGCGGCGCCGACATCCCGTTCTGGCCGGTGGTGATCGCCGCGGCGCTCGGGGCCGCCCTCGGCGACTGGATCTCGTACGAGGCCGGGCGCTGGCTCGGGCCGGGGGCGAAGACCAAGTGGCCGCTGCGGCGCTATCCCGAGCTCATGGCCAAGGCCGAGGCCTTCATCGGCCGGTGGGGCATCGCCGCGGTGGCCCTGGGGCGCTTCTTCGGGCCGGCCCGTGCCCTGGTCCCGCTCTTCGCCGGGATCCTCGGCCTGGCGCGGCTGCCGTTCCAGCTGGCCAACGTCGCCTCCGCGCTGGTCTGGGCCTTCGTGCTGCTGGCGCCCGGGGCCGGGCTGCTCACGTGGCTCGACCGATGATCCGGCTCGACCGATGATCCGGCCCCGCCGCTGATGCGCCGCTTCCCGCCCGAGCGGATCGTCTGCCTCACCGAGGAGACGGTCGAGACCCTGTACCTCCTGGGCGCGGAGGAACGGATCGTCGGCGTCTCGGGCTACGCGGTGCGCCCGCCCCGGGTCCGCCGGGAGAAGCCGCGCGTCTCCGCCTTCACCAGCGCGGACATCCCGAAGATCCTGGGGCTGGCGCCGGACCTCGTCCTGGCCTTCTCGGATCTCCAGGCCGACATCGTCGCCGACCTCGCCCGAGCGGGCGTGGCGGTCCACCTGTTCAACCAGCGCGACGTGGCGGGCTGCCTCGCCATGGTGCGGACGCTCGGCGCCCTCGTGGGCCTGACGGAGCGGGCCGAGACCCTGGCGGCGGGCTTCGAGGCGCGGCTGGCTGCGGCCGCCGCGGAGGTCCAGGACCGGCCGCACCCGCGCGTCTACTTCGAGGAGTGGGACGCGCCGATGATCTCCGGCATCGGCTGGGTCTCGGACCTGATCGGCCTCGCCGGCGGCCGCGACGTCTTCCCGGAACTGAGCCGCCAGCCGGCCGCGAAGGACCGGATCGTCACCGCCGAGCAGGTGATCGCGGCCGCGCCCGACGTGATCCTCGCCTCGTGGTGCGGCAAGCGGGTCAATGTCGAGCGGATCCGGTGCCGGCCCGGCTGGGCGGCGATCCCGGCGGTGCGCGACGGGCGCATCCACGAGATCAAGTCGCCGCTGATCCTGCAGCCCGGCCCGGCCGCCCTCACCGACGGGTTCGACGCGATCCGGGCCTGCCTCGGGTGATCGCCCCGGGGTGATGCGTGGGGCGCCGCCGCGCCGCAGGTGACGGACCGGGCGCGACTTGGCAGGATGTCCCGATTCGGTACAGACGCACCCGCAGACGCATCCCCCGAGCTCGATGTCCGCTTCCCTCGGCCTCCCCGATTCCGCGCCCCCGTCCGTCGAGGCGCTGCTGCCGCCCGACCGGCGGCAATCGCCCACGGCCCTGCGCATCCAGCGCGGCGTGCGCCGGCTGTTCTCCGAGATGGGCTGCGTCACCCTGCCGGAATTCTCCCTCGTCAACGGCCGCCGCGCCGACGTGATCGCGCTCTGCGGCGCCGGCAAGCTCACCATCGTGGAGATCAAGTCGAGCGTGGCCGATTTCCGCGCCGACCGGAAATGGCCGGATTACCGCGACTTCTGCGACCGGTTCTTCTTCGCCATCCCGGAGGACGTGCCCGAGGCGCTGATCCCGGAGGCGTGCGGCCTGATAGTCGCCGACGCCTACGGGGCCGGGATCCTGCGCGAGCCGCCCGAGCACCCGCTGAGCGGCGCCCGCCGCAAGGCCGTGACGCTGCGCTTCGCCCACAGCGCCGCGCGCATCCTGCACGCGCTGGCCGACCCGGGTGCCGTGCGGGAAGGGGCGCTGTAGGTCGCTGACCGCACCCCGACCCTCGGCGGACCCACGGCCGACGCGGTATTCATCCGACCGGGAAACGTCCTAGAACGGCCGCGCTTGCCGGGCCTCCGGCGCCGGGCCCGATCCACCGATGACATCCGTCGCCCTGTTCGAGCTGATCCTCGGTCTCCTCGGCGCGGCCCTGCTGCTGTCGCTGGCGGCCGGGCGCCTCGGTTTCCCGCCGGCCGCCGCCCTCGTCGTCGGCGGCATGGCGCTGGCGGTGGTGCCGGGCCTGCCGGCCTTCGATCTCGATCCAGACCTGATCATGGTCCTGTTCCTGCCGCCGCTCCTGCTCGAATCCGCCTACTTCACCGTCTGGCGCGACTTCCGGGCGAGCCTCGGCCCGATCCTGTCCCTGTCGCTCGGCGCGGTCCTGTTCACGACCCTCGTCGTCGGGCTCGTCGCCCACGCGGTGGTGCCGTCCCTGCCCTGGGCCGCCTGCTTCGCCCTCGGCGCCATCGTGTCGCCGCCGGACGCGGTGGCCGCCAAGGCGGTGCTGGCCCGCGTCGCCCTGCCCCGCCGGATGATCACGGTCCTGGAGGGCGAGAGCCTCGTGAACGACGCCTCGGGCCTCGTGCTCTACCGCTTCGCGGTCGCGGCGGCGCTCACCGGCACCTTCAGCGCCTGGGCGGCGGCCGGCAGCTTCGCGTGGCTCGCGGTGGCGGGCGTCGCGGTCGGGATCGCGTGCGGGGTGGCGGTGACCCTGGTGATGCGCCGGATGCACGACGCAAACGCCATCACGGTGCTGAGCTTCCTCGCCGCCTACGTCGCCTACCTCGCGGCCGAGGAGATCAACGCCTCCGGCGTCCTGGCCGTGGTCGCCTGCGGCCTGATGATGGGCGGTCGGGAGCACGAGACCTTCGACGCGCATGCCCGCCGCCATTCCGTGGCGGTGTGGGAGTTCGTGGTCTTCGTGCTGGAGGCCCTGGTCTTCGTGCTGATCGGCTTGGCGCTCCGCGGTGTGCTCGCCCGGACCGGCGGCCAGATGGGGGCGCTCGCGGCGGAGCTGCCGCTGGCGCTCGCCGTCACGGCGACCTGCGTCGTCGCCCGTCTGCTCTGGGTGTTCCCGGCCGTCTACCTGCGGCGGCTCCTGTCGCCTCGGGTCCGCGCGCAGGAGCCCGCCCCGAACCCGGCAGTGCCGCTGATCGTCGGGTGGGCCGGCATGCGCGGGGTCGTCACACTGGCGGCCGCCCTGGCGCTGCCGGTGGATTTCCCCGGCCGCGACGCGATCCTGGTCGCGGCCTTCGCGGTGATCCTGTTCACCGTGCTCGTGCAGGGCACGACCCTGGGGCCGCTGATCCGCAGCCTCCGCCTCGATCCCGCGGCGCACCTCCCCGAGGGCCACCTCGACGCGCCGATGGCCCGCGTCGTCGTGAACGAGGCCGGGCTCGCCGCCCTGCAGGGTCTGGTGTTCGCCGAGACCGGGGCGCTGAAGCACCCGCGCCTCGTGGAGGAGTACCGCCGCCGGGTGCGCGCGGCCTCGCGGGACCGCGACGAGCGGGCGGCGCTGGAGGCCGAGAAGACCGAGCACTTCGCCGCCGCGCTGCTCGCCGTGCGCTCAGGCCGGTCGGCCCTGATCGACCTGCACCGGCAGAACCGGATCCACAGCTCGGTGCTGCGGCAGCTCGAGACGGAGATCGACTTGGAGGAACTCCATCTCAAGCGTCTGGCCGGGACCGCACCGGCCCACGGCTGAGTCGGGGCGCTGGCGTCAGTGGGCCGCGCACCCGTCCGCCGACTGGCCGTAGCCGCTGTAGACCACTCGGACCTTGCGCAGGCAGCTTCCCTCAGCCTTCGGCGCGGCCGCCACGGGGGCGACCTCCACAGGCTCGACCCGCAGGGTCGCGGCCACCGGCTGGTCTTCGGAAGTGGCGAGCGCACGGCTGGCGCTCATCACGAAGGGCGTGGCGGCCAGCGACGAGATGGCGAGCGCGGCGAAGACGGCGATGTTCTTGCGGCCGAAGCTGGTGCGGGTGCGAGCATTGTACATGACGGGTCGTCCGACGTTCTGTATTCGGCAGCGCTGAGGTGCCGAGATCCCCTGTTGCGCTGATAACTTGGCCGTCAGCTCGGCGGTTCCGGTTTATTGCCCAGAAACCGCCACGCTTGGGTGTCCCGGCGCACGTCGGGCGCCGGCGCTCAGAAGATCCTGCGGTACTGCACGAAGCCCGACTTCTCGGCGATCCGGTCGTAGAGCTGCATCGCGTCCGCGTTGGTCTCGTGCGTCAGCCAGTGGACGCGCGAGCAGCCGGCGGCCTGCGCGGCCGCGTAGACGTGCTCGATCAGCCGACGGCCGATCCCGAGCCCGCGCGTGCCGTCCGCCACGAACAGGTCCTGGAGGTAGCAGTAGTCGCCGACCGTCCAGGCCGAGCGGTGGCGGATGTGGTGGACGAGGCCGACCGCCTCGGCGCCGCGCCACGCCAGGGCGCCGTCCACCGGCTCGGCCGGATCGTTGAGGCGCTGCCAGGTCGTGTCGGTGACAACGTCCGACAGGTCGACCTTGTAGAACGCTTGGTAGCCCCGCCAGAGCGGCAGCCAGGCGTCCCGGTCGCCGGGGCCGATCGGGCGGATCGCGAGGTCAGGATCCATGATTCTCTCCGTGGGTGCGCAGCCAGCGGACCATCATCGGGACCGCGTAGGCAACCCGGGCTGCCCGCGCCGCGCCCCCTCGGTCGACACCCTTCGCCTTGCACCCCTCGCCGCCCGCACCTAAACCGGCCCGCCGGCGGCCCCAGCCGCCGCGCGATCCCGAGCCGCCGAGACCGATGTCCGAGAAAAAATCCTTCCAGGGTCTGATCCTGACGCTTCAGGAATTCTGGGCGGCGCAGGGCTGCGTGATCCTCCAGCCCTACGACATGGAGGTCGGTGCCGGCACGTTCCATCCGGCCACGACCCTGCGGGCGCTCGGCCCGAAGCCCTGGAAGGCGGCCTATGTCCAGCCGTCGCGCCGGCCCAAGGACGGCCGCTACGGCGAGAACCCGAACCGGCTCCAGCACTATTACCAGTTCCAGGTCATCCTGAAGCCGAACCCGCCGAACTTGCAGGAGCTCTACCTCGCGTCGCTCGCCGCCATCGGCGTCGACCTCAAGCTCCACGACATCCGCTTCGTCGAGGACGACTGGGAGAGCCCGACCCTGGGCGCCTGGGGCCTCGGCTGGGAGTGCTGGTGCGACGGGATGGAGGTCAGCCAGTTCACCTATTTCCAGCAGGTGGCGGGCTTCGAGTGCGCGCCGGTGGCGGGCGAGCTGACCTACGGGCTGGAGCGGCTCGCCATGTACGTCCAGGGCGTCGAGAACGTCTACGACCTCGACTTCAACGGCGCCGAGGGCACCGAACGGATCACCTACGGGGACGTGTTCCTGCAGGCCGAGCAGGAGTACTCCCGCCACAACTTCGAGGCGGCCGACACCGCGATGCTGTTCCGCCAGTTCACCGACGCGGAGGCCGCCTGCCGGTCCTACCTCGCGGCGGGCGCGCCGGACGCGGAGGGCGCGCGCCACCGCATGGCGCAGCCGGCCTACGACCAGTGCATCAAGGCGAGCCACGTGTTCAACCTGCTCGACGCGCGCGGCGTGATCTCGGTGACGGAGCGCCAGAGCTACATCCTGCGCGTGCGGGAACTGGCTAAGGCCTGCGGCGCGGCGTGGTTGAGGACCGCCGCCGGCGGGGCGTGAGTCATTCCGACGAAACCGGCGCGCATCGCAGACTTCGCATGCCCCGTCTTTGCGAGCGGAGCGAAGCAATCCAGCGGCGCCACGCGTAGGGACGTTCCGCTGCCCTGGGTCGCTTCGCTGCGCTCGCGATGACGGAGCGGAGCCCCATCGCGGAGCCCCTTGAGCCCTCGCGCGTTGCAACCCCCGCCAACCGGCGCGCCTTGGCGCGTCCGCAGACGCGGGACATGCCCAATGAAGAAGACGATCCTCGCCCTCGGCCTCCTCGGATTCGGCCTCGCCCCCGCGCTGGCGGCCGATCCCGGGCCTGAGGCCACGGTCAAGAAGCTCTACGCTGAGCCGCACCCGAATCACTCCTCCGTGTACTCGAAGCGCCTGCAGGGCCTGTTCGACGCCGACGCGAAGCAGGCCAACGGCGCCACCGGCAACCTCGATTTCGACTACCGCCTGAACGGCGAGCCCCTGAAGCCCGACACGGTGAAGAACCTGACCTTCAAGGAGGCCACCGAGGGCAAGGACCAGGCGAAGGTCACGGTCGAGCGCAAGGGCGGCAACGGCGCCAACGTCATCGTGTACGACCTCGTGCGCGAGGACGGCGGCTGGAAGGTCTCCGACGCCCACGCGATCGGCGACCGGAAGTGGCAGCTCTCGACCATCCTCAAGGGCGAGTCGCGCTGAGCCCCGCGCGCCGACCCTCGACAGGGGTGCGACGCGGCGATATGGCCGCCCCATGCCCGACCTCCTGCTCGAACTCCGCTCGGAAGAGATCCCCGCCCGCATGCAGCGGCGCGCGGCGGAGGATCTGAAGAAGCTCGTCACCGACGCCCTGGTGGCGCGCGGCTTCCTGTACGAGGGCGCCCGGGCGTTCTCGACGCCGCGCCGCTTGGCGCTCCACATCGCCGGCCTGCCTGCCCGGGGCGAGGCCGTGCGCGAGGAGCGCCGCGGCCCGCGGGTCGGCGCGCCCGAGGCGGCCGTCCAGGGCTTCCTGAAGGGCGCGGGCCTGACGAGCCTCGACCAGGCCACGACCGTCACCGACCCGAAGAAGGGCGAGTTCTACCTCGCGGTGATCGAGCGGCCCGGCCGCGAGACGCTCGACGTCCTGGCCGAACTCCTGCCCGAGATCGTCAAGAGCTTCCCCTGGCCGAAATCCATGCGCTGGGGCGCGGCCTCGGCCGAGCCGGGCTCGCTGCGCTGGGTGCGCCCCCTGCAGTCGATCGTCGCGACCTTCGGGCCCGAGACGGAGACGCCGGAGGTGGTCCCCGTCTCAGTCGCCGGGATCGCGGCCGGCACCGTGACCTACGGCCACCGCTTCCTCGCCCCCGAGGCGATCGAGGTGCGCCGGTTCGACGACTACATCCAGGCGCTGGAGCGCGCGAAGGTCATCCTCGACGCCGACCGGCGCAAGGACGTGATCCTGCACGACGCCCGCGACCTCGCCTTCGCCCGCGGCCTCGACCTCGTGGAGGACGAGGGCCTGCTGGAGGAGGTGTCGGGCCTCGTGGAATGGCCGGTCGTGCTGATGGGCTCGTTCGACGAGCCCTTCCTCGACATCCCCGCCGAGGCGATCCGGGCGACCATCCGGGCGAACCAGAAGTGCTTCGTTCTGCGCAAGGGCGGCGCGGAGGACCTGGCGCCGGCCTTCATCCTGGTCTCGAACCTCGTCGCCACCGACGGTGGCCAAGCGATCACCGCCGGCAACGAGCGGGTGGTCCGGGCGCGCCTGTCCGACGCGAAGTTCTTCTGGGAGACCGACAAGGCGACCCGCCTGGAAGACCGGCTGCCCAAGCTCGACGCCATCGTCTTCCACGAGAAGCTCGGGACGCAGGGCGAGCGCATCGCCCGCATCGCCGCCTTGGCGAAGGACCTCGCGCCGCTGGTGGGGGCCGACCCGGCGCTCGCCGAGCGCGCCGCGCGCCTCGCCAAGGCCGACCTCGTCACCGAGATGGTCGGCGAGTTCCCCGAGCTTCAGGGCCTGATGGGCCGCAAATACGCGGCGCTCCAGGGCGAGCACGGCAGCGTCTGCGCGGCCATCGAGGAGCACTACAAGCCGCTCGGCCCCTCCGACCGGGTGCCGACCGATCCGGTCTCGATCGCGGTGGCGCTCGCCGACAAGCTCGACACGCTGGCGGGCTTCTGGGCGATCGACGAGAAGCCCACGGGCAGCAAGGACCCGTTCGCACTGCGCCGAGCGGCGCTGGGCGTGATCCGACTGATCCTCGACCGCGGCCTGCGCCTGCGGCTGCTGGAGCAGGTCGGCGCCGCGGATCGCGGCCTCGCCGGGCGGGCCGGTGCCGACGCGCGGGATCTCCTCGGCTTCTTCGCCGACCGCCTGAAGGTCTATCTCCGCGACCAGGGCGCCCGCCACGACCTGATCGACGCCGTCTTCGCCCTCCCCGGCCAGGACGACCTGCTGATGGTCGTGCGCCGCGTCGAGGCGCTCGGCCAGTTCCTCGACACCGAGGACGGCAAGAACCTGCTGGCGGGCTACAAGCGCGCGGCCAACATCCTGCGGATCGAGGAGAAGAAGGACGGCCGCGCCTACGATTCCGCGCCGGACGCGGCGCTGGCCGCCGCGGGCGAGCCGGCCGAGCGCGCCCTGGCCGAGGCCCTGGCGAAGGCGCGGGAGACCGCCTCGGCGTCCATCGCCCGCGAGGATTTCGCCGGCGCCATGCAGGCGCTCTCGACGCTGCGCGCGCCGGTCGACGCGTTCTTCCAAGACGTGACCGTCAACGCCCCCGATCCGAAGCTCCGCGAGAACCGCTTGGCTCTGCTCAACGCGCTGCGCGCCGCGACGCGGGAAGTGGCGGAGTTCGCGAAGATCGAGGGGTGAGGCGGAGACCACCGCAGCCCCATCCTATCCTCCTCCCCCCTCATCCTGAGGTGCCGGAGCATCGCGAAGGCCTCGAAGGAGGGCTCCTTGATCGCGGCGGCGTCTAAAGCCCTCCTTCGAGGCTCGCTGCGCTCGCACCTCAGGATGAGGTGGTCTGATGGGAGAGCGGACCCACCGCCCTCACCCGTGATCGTGCCCGGCATGGTCGTCCGGCTCCGGCAGGGTCAGGCCGAAATGGCTCACCAGATCGGCCACCTGCCCGGGGCTCAGCTGCCGCGGGTTGAGGTTGCGCAGGAGCAGGTAGAGCTTGGCGCTCTCCTCCAGCTCCTCGGTGGCGAAGACCGCGCCCTCCAGGCTGTCGCCCGCCACCACCGGTCCGTGATTGGCGAGCAGCACCGAGCTGTACTTACCCGCGAGGCCCCGGATCGCGTCCGCCACGGCCGGGTCGCCCGGGCGATAGTAGGGCACGAGCGCCGTGCCGCCGGTGCGCATCAGGTAGTAGGGCGTCAGAGGCGGCAGCACCTGCTTCGGGTCGACCTCCGGCAGCATCGAGACCGCCACCGCGTGGGTCGAGTGCAGGTGGACGATGGCCTTCGCCTCGTTCCGGCTCTCGTAGAGTGCGCTGTGCAGCGGGATCTCCTTGGTGGGCTTGTCGCCGGAGACCAGCCGCCCCGCATCGTCCAGCCGCGAGATCCGCGCCGGGTCGAGGAACCCGAGCGACGCGTTGGTCGGCGTCACCAGCCAGCCCCCGTCGGGCAGGCGCAGCGAGATGTTGCCGGACGAGCCCGGCGTCAGGCCGCGCTCGAACAGCGAGCGGCCGTAGCGGCAGATCTCCTCGCGCAGCCGGCTCTCGTCGCTCATGCGGTCGCTCCCTCGATCAGCTCGAATCCGAGATCGATTCTTCTCGGGCCTGCGCCGGTCAGGCAGGCGGCGGCCTGCCGGCCGATCTCCAGGCGCGGCGTGCGCACCGTCGACAGGGGCTGCGGCATCGCCGCCGCGAAGTCGAGCCCGTTGAAGCCGAACAGCGCGATCCGTCCCGGCACCGCCAGCCCCGTCGACAGGCAGGAGAAGTAGCCGCCGAGCGCCATGTCGTCGTTGGAGAAGTAGACCGCGTCGAGATCGGGCACGCGCGCCAGCAGCGCCTCCAGCCCGGCCCGGCCCGAGGCCGGCGAGGACGGTCCCGTCCGGATCTCCTTGCCGTGGAGCGCCAAACCCGCCTGCCCGAGCGCGGCCTCGAACCCGGCGAGCCGCTTGCCCGCGCGCAGGTCGACCGCGAGGTCGTGGCCGAGATAGCCGATCCGCCGGTACCCGCGCGCCACGAGGTGGCGGGCGCTCGCCGCCCCGACGGCGCGGTTGGAGAAGCCGACCACGGCGTCGATCCCCTCCCCGTCCGTGTCGATCATCTCGACCACGCGCACGCCCCCGGCCTTCGCCAGGGCGACGGTGCCGGGATTGTGCTCCAGCCCGGTGAGCAGCAGCGCCGCCGGCCGCCAGGACAGGAGCGCGGCGGCCAGCGCCTCCTCCCGGTCCGGGTCGTAGTCGCTGACGCCGATCACGCAGGGGACGCCGTCGGCGTCGAGGGCGGCGGTGAGGCCGCGCAGCAGGTCGGGGAAGACCACGTTGGCGAGCGACGGGATGACGACGCCCACGAGCCGCGCGCTCGCCCCCTGGCCGGCGAGGCTGCCGGCGAGGCGATTCGGCACGTAGCCGAGCCGGGCCACCGCCTCCGCCACCCGCTCGCCGGCGCGCTTGGAGTAGGAACCGTGGTTGCGCAGGACCCGCGAGACCGTGCTCTCGCCGACCCCGGCCTCGCGGGCGACGTCGGTGAGGGTGACGAGCCGCCCCGGCGGCTGGATGTCGTCCATGGCCCCGCTCTCCCGGCGCTGTTTTTTTTCCACGACGCCCGTCGAGCCTCCCGGCGTCCTCCCCTCATCCTGAGACGACCGCGGAGCGGGCCCCGAAGGAGGCCTCCGCCGCGCTGCGGCGCCTCGGCATAAGGCAGGAGATGGGAAGACCGTCCGCGTCGATCCACGACTGACATAGCCGCCTGCATTATCTCGCACAACCGGATTGGCAGCGCTGCCAAAAGGCGATATGGCACCGCCCCAGCGCCGCCCGACGAGCGGTGAAGAGCAATGTCCGGCAGCCGTGCGGCCCGGACCAGGGAGCACGCCATGCCGGTTCAAGCCGCCCCGCTGGGGGGCGCCACCGCACCCGCGGACGAGAAGTCCTTCGCCGACCGCACCTACGCGAAGGTGTTCTGGCGCCTCGTGCCGTTCCTGATGCTCTGCTACGTCGTGGCGTATCTCGACCGGGTGAATGTCGGCTTCGCCAAGCTCCAGATGTCCCAGGAGCTGAAGTTCTCCGAGACGGTCTACGGTCTCGGCGCCGGCATCTTCTTCCTCGGTTACTTCCTGTTCGAGGTGCCCTCGAACGTGATCCTGCACCGGGTCGGCGCCCGGGTGTGGATCGCCCGGATCATGATCACCTGGGGGGTGATCTCCGGGGCGTTCCTGTTCGTGAACTCCGAGTGGAGCTTCTACGGGATGCGCTTCCTCCTCGGTCTCGCCGAGGCCGGGTTCTACCCGGGCGTCATCTTCTACACGACCTCGTGGTTCCCGGCCCATCGCCGGGCCCGGGTGATCGCCGTGTTCATGGCGGCGATCCCGATCTCCGGCATCTTCGGCAACCCGCTCTCCGGCTGGATCATGGACGCGTTCAACGGCGCCCACGGCCTGTCGGGCTGGCAGTGGATGTTCCTGATCGAGGCGGTGCCGGCGGTGCTGATCGGCCTCGCGGTGTTCTTCTACCTCGACAACCGCCCCGCCGAGGCCACGTGGCTGACCGACGCCGAGAAGCAGCTCCTCGAGCGCGACATCGCGGCCGACAACCAGGGCAAGGAATCGAGCCCGCACTCCATCGCCACCGTGTTCCGCAACGGCCGCGTGTGGTTCATGAGCCTGATCTACTTCGCCTTCGTCACCGGCCAGTACGGGCTGACCTTCTGGATGCCGACGATCGTCAAGGCGTCGGGCGTGCAGGGCAACTTCAACATCGGCCTGATCAGCGCGATCCCGTTCGTCTGCGCGGCGATCGTGATGATCCTGCTCGGCCGCTCCGCCGACCGGATGCGCGAGCGCCGCTGGCACCTGATCATCCCGGCGCTGATCGGCGCGGTCGCCTTCGTGGTCTCGGCCAATGCCGGCTCGACGACGCTCGCCATCGCGGCCCTGTCGGTGGCGGCGGCCGGCGTGCTGACTTGCTCGCCCCTGTTCTGGTCGCTGCCCACGGCGTTCCTCAGCGGCGCGGGCGCGGCGGCCGGCATCGCGCTGATCAACTCGGTGGGGAACCTCGCGGGTTTCGTCAGCCCCTACGTGATCGGCGCCCTGCGGGACGCCACCGGCAGCACCGCCATGGGCCTCTACGCGCTGGCCGCCATGCTGGTGGTCGGCGCGGTCTGCGTGTTCGTGACGCCCGCCCGGATGGTCAACCGCTGACCTCTGATCCAGGCGCGACCTGGCCCCTCTCCCGCACGGGAGAGGGGACCCGCGCTTCGAGCGGCGACGCCGAGGCGCCCTTTCCCAGCTTCAGGAGCCGTCCCCGATGACCAACGCAACACCCCGCGCCGCGGTGATCGGCCTGGGCTCCATGGGCTCCGGGATGGCCGGCTCGCTCCTGCGGGCGGGCTTCGCGGTCTCTGCCTGCGACGTGAACCCGGAGGCGGTGGCGCGCTTCGTGACCGCCGGCGGCCGGGGCGCCGCGAACCCCGCCGAAGCGGCGCGGGACGCCGACGTGGTGGTGAGCGTGGTGGTCAACGCCGCCCAGACCGAGGCGGTCCTGTTCGGCGAGGACGGCGGCGCCGCCGCGATGCCGGAGGGCGCGGTGTTCGTCTCCTCCGCCACCATGGATCCGGCCGTCGCCCGGGCGCTGGCGGCGCGGTTGGAGGCCACCGGCCGCCACTACCTCGACGCCCCGATGAGCGGCGGCGCCGCCCGCGCGGCCGAGGGCGGCCTGACCTTCCTGGCCTCGGGCTCGGCGGCGGCCTTCGCGAAGGCGCGGCCCGCCCTCGATGCCATGGCGGGCACGCTCTACGAGCTCGGCGACGCGGCCGGCCAGGGCGCGGCCTTCAAGATGATCAACCAGCTGCTCGCGGGCGTGCACATCGCCGCCGCCTCGGAGGCGATGGCCTTCGCGGCCAAGCAGGGGCTCGACCTCCGGCGCGTCTACGAGGTGATCACCAAGTCGGCCGGCAATTCCTGGATGTTCGAGAACCGGGTGCCGCACATCCTCGACGCCGACTACAGCCCGAAGAGCGCGGTCGACATCTTCGTCAAGGATCTCGGCATCGTGCAGGACATGGCTCGGGCCGAGAAGTACCCGGTCCCGGTGGCGGCGGCGGCCCTGCAGATGTTCCTGATGGCGTCGGGCGCCGGCATGGGCCGGGACGACGACGCCTCGGTGGCGCGGCTCTACGCCCAGGTCTCGGGGGCGAAGCTGCCCGAGAAAGCTTGAGGGGACAGAACCATGCCGCGCTTCGCCGCCAACCTGAGCCTCATGTTCAACGAGGTGCCGTTCCTCGACCGGTTCGAGGCCGCGGCCCGGGCCGGGTTCGACGCCGTCGAGTTCCTGTTCCCCTACGAGCACGCGCCGGACGACATCGGCGCGCGGCTCCGCGCGAACGGCCTGACCCAGGCCCTGTTCAACCTGCCGCCGGGCGACTTCGCCCAGGGCGAGCGCGGGATCGCGGCCTTCCCCGAGCGGTTCGACGAGCTGAAGGCGGGGGTCGACACGGCGCTTCCCTACGCCGAGGCGACCGGCGTCGGCCGGCTACACCTCATGGCGGGCCTCGCCCCCTGGGACGATCCCAGGGCGGTCGAATCCTACCGCCGGGCCGTGACCTGGACGGCGGAGCGGCTGGCGCCGGCCGGCCTCGACCTCGTCCTGGAGCCGATCAACGGCCGCAACATGCCGGGCTACTTCCTCAACGATTTCGGCCGCGCGGCCGACCTGATCCGCGACCTCGCCCTGCCGAACCTGAAGCTCCAGTTCGACCTCTACCATTGCCAGATCCTGCACGGTGACGTGACCGTGCGGCTGCGCGCCCTGATGCCGCTCATCGGCCACGTCCAGACCGCGAGCGTGCCCGAGCGGCATGAGCCCGGCACCGGCGAGATGGCCGACTTCTTCCTGTTCGACGAGCTGGACCGGCTCGGCTACCGCGGTTTCGTCGGCTGCGAGTACATTCCGGCCGCCGACACCGTCGCGGGCCTCGGCTGGCTCGCCGCCTACAAGGGGAGCGCCCGATGAGCCTCGCGCTGGGATGTGTCGCCGACGACTACACGGGCGCCTCGGACCTCGCCAACACGCTGACCAAGGCGGGCCTGCGCACGATCCAGACCATCGGCGTGCCTGAGGACGGCCGGTCGCTGCCGGAGGCCGACGCGGTGGTGGTGGCCCTCAAGAGCCGCTCGATCCCCGCCGACCAGGCCGTGGCGCGCTCCCGCGAGGCGGAGGCCTGGCTGCGGGCCCGGGGCGCGGCCCACGTGATGTTCAAGGTCTGCTCGACCTTCGACTCCACCGATGCGGGCAATATCGGTCCCGTGATGGACGCCTTGCGGGCGGAGGCGGGCGAGACCGTCGCCCTCGTCACCCCGGCCTTCCCGGAGACCGGGCGGAGCGTCTACCAGGGCAACCTGTTCGTCGGCTCGGTGCCGCTGAACGAGAGCCCGCTCAAGGACCACCCGCTGAACCCGATGCGCGACGCCAACCTCGTGCGCGTGCTCGGGCGCCAGAGCGGCAGTCCCGTCGGCCTGATCGACACCGCCACGGTGGCGAAGGGCGCGGAGGCCGTGGCCGCCCGCCTCGACGCCCTCGCGCAGGAGGGCAAGGGCGCCGCCATCGCGGACGCGATCTTCGACAGCGACCTCGAGGTGCTCGGCCGGGCGATCGTCGGCCGCAAGTTCTCGGTGGGCGCGTCCGGCCTCGGCCTCGGCCTCGCCCGGGCGCTCGCGGCCGACGGGCGGGGAACCAAGGACGCCGCCGGCGCGGCTGTGGGCGAACCGGTGGGCGGCGCCTCCGCCTGCCTCGCCGGCAGCTGCTCGCAGGCGACCCTCCAGCAGGTCGCCGCCGCGGAAACGATCATGCCGGTGCTGCGCCTCGACCCGGCGCGGCTGCTCGCGGGCGACGACGTGGTCGCCGAGGCCCTGGCCTTCGCGGACAAGCACTTGGCCTCGGGCCCGGTACTGATCGCCACCTCGGCCCCGCCCGAGGCGGTGCGCGCGCTCCAGGCCGCCCACGGCGTCGACGCGGCCGGCCACGCCATCGAGGCGGCGCTGGCGGCGATCGCCGAGGGCCTCGTCGCCCGCGGGGTGCGCCGGCTCGCGGTCGCCGGCGGCGAGACCTCCGGCGCGGTGGTCGACCGGCTGGGCCTCACCGCCTTCCTGCTCGGGCCCGAGATCGCCGCGGGCGTGCCGGTGCTGCGCACCGCGGGCCGGCCCGAGCCGATGCTGCTCGCCCTCAAATCCGGCAATTTCGGCGGCGCCGATTTCTTCGGCCGCGCCCTCGACATGATGGCCTGACGCCACAACCCGACGGGAGGTTTTCCATGCACGCCCTGATTCTCGGCGCCGCCGGCATGATCGGCCGCCGCCTCGTGGACGCCCTGGTGAGGGATGGCCGGGTCGGCGGACAGCCGCTCACCGCCCTTACCCTCCTCGACGTGGTCCCGCCCGCGGCGCCCGAGGGCTTCTCCGGTCCGGTGCGGGCCGAGGCCGCCGACCTCACGGCGCCCGGCGCCGCCGAGGCCGCCATCGCCGAGCGGCCGGGGGTCATCTTCCACCTCGCCGCCGTGGTCTCCGGCGAGGCCGAGGCGAACCTCGAGCTGGGCTACCGGGTCAACCTCGACGGCACCCGCCTGCTCCTCGACGCGATCCGGGCGGCCAGCGCGGCGGACGGCTACCGGCCGAAGCTGGTCTTCACCTCCTCGCTCGCGGTGTTCGGGCCGCCCTTCCCCAAGGTCATCCCGGACGACCACATACTGCGCCCGGCCTCCTCCTACGGGGTCCAGAAGGCCATGGGCGAGCTCATGCTCGCCGACTACGCGCGCCGCGGCTTCCTCGACGGGATCGGCCTGCGGCTGCCGACGATCTGCGTGAGGCCGGGCAAGCCCAACAAGGCGGCCTCGGGCTTCTTCTCGGGCATCATCCGCGAGCCGCTCGCCGGCCAGGAGGCGATCCTGCCGGTGCCCGACACGGTGCGGCACTGGTTCGCCAGCCCGGCGGCGGCGGTGGGCTTCCTCACGCACGCGGCCGGGCTCGACCTCGCGGCGATCGGCCCGCGGATCAGCCTGACCATGCCGGGCGTCTCGGCGACGGTGGCGGAGGAGATCGAGGCTCTGCGCCGCGCGGCGGGCGACAAGGCCGTGGCGCTGATCCGGCACGAACCCGACGCCACCATCGCGCGGATCGTCGGCTCCTGGCCGGAGGCGTTCGAGCCGGAGGCCGCCCTGGCCCTGGGCTTCCGGGCGGATGAATCCTTCGACGCGATCTTGGCCCAGCACGTGGCCGAGTTCCACGGGGGCTGAAGCCTCAGCCGAGGGCCGAACGGATGTCGGTCTGCGGGAAATCGTCGCCGACATAGAGCAGCGGCACGCCGTGCACCTGTGCGCAGGCATAGGCGAAGCAGTCGCCGAGGTTCAGGCGCGCCGGGTGGCGGCCCTTGCCGTAGCGAGCATGGGCCGTGACGGCCTGGGCGCTCACGGCCTCGGCGATGGGAACGATGCGCAGACCGGCGATGCGGATGAGCTCCGCGACTTCCGCTTCGGCATCCGCGACCGACATCGCCTTCTTGCGAGCCACCGCGATCACCGCCTCGAAGATGGCGAGGCCCGAGGTGAGCGGCGTCACCGCGCCGTCGAGGCAGTCCAGCAGGACGGGGCGTTCCGGCTCCGCGGTCAGGATCGCGACGAGAGCCGAGGCGTCGACGAACATCACTCGTCGTTCAGGCTGTCGTAGAATGCCTTGTCGGCCTCGAGGCCCGTGCGCGGCACGGCATCCATCCTGTCGAGGAGGGGCTTCAGCCGTTCTGCAAGGGGCACGCGTCGCGCCAGCTCGTTCGAGAGCGCGAGTCGCACTGCCTCGGTCTTGCTCACGCCGGCCCGCGATGCCAGCTTCTCGGCCAGCTGATTCACCTCTTCGCTGCGGATGTTGAGCGGCATGGCGGCCCCCGTGTAGACACAGGGAGGCTAGTGTCTACACACCCCTGCCGCAAGGGCGGCCAGACCCCGACCAAGGATCCCGATGACCCGCCTCGACGAGGCCCGCGCCGCGCTGAAGAAGACGTTCGGCTACGAGGATTTCCGCCCCGGCCAGGACGAGGTGATCGGCGCGGTGCTCGACGGGACCGACGTGTTCGCCGTGATGCCCACGGGCTCGGGCAAGTCGATGACCTACCAGCTCCCGGCCCTGGTCGATCCGGGACTCACCGTGGTGGTCTCGCCGCTGATCGCGCTGATGCACGATCAGGTCCAGCAGATGCGCAGCGTCGGCATCCGCGCCGCGACCCTCAACTCGACGGTGGCCGAGTCGGAGTCTCGCGAGACGTGGCGCGCCCTGCGCTCCGGCGACCTGCGGCTGCTGTTCGTCTCCCCCGAGCGCCTGCTGATGGACGGCTGCATGGACGCCCTGCGCGGCGCCGGCGTCCGGCGGCTCGCCGTCGACGAGGCCCACTGTGTCTCGCAGTGGGGCCACGATTTCCGGCCCGAGTACCGGGAGATCGCCCGCGCCCGGACGGCGCTGGGCAACGTCCAGACCCTGGCGCTCACCGCCACCGCCGACGCCGCGACCCGCGCCGAGATCGCCGAGCGCCTGTTCCCGCAGGACCGGCCCCCGAAGATCTTCGTCCACTCCTTCGACCGGCCGAACATCCGGCTGACCTTCCAGCCCAAGGACAACCCGGCCCGGCAGATCGAGCGGTTCCTGAAGCACCGGCGCGCGGAGAGCGGGATCATCTACTGCTCGTCGCGCAAGCGCACCGAGCAGCTCGCCGAAACCCTTCGGAAGGACGGGTTCGACGCCCTGCCCTACCATGCCGGCCTCGACCAAGCGACGCGGATGGCGAACCAAGACCGGTTCCTGCAGGAGGACGGGGTGGTGATGACCGCCACAGTCGCCTTCGGCATGGGCATCAACAAGCCGGACGTGCGCTTCGTCTGCCACGCCGACATGCCCAACAACGTCGAGGGCTACTATCAGGAGATCGGCCGCGCCGGCCGCGACGGGCTGCCCGCCGACACCCTGACCCTCTACGGCCTCGACGACATGGCGCTCCGCCGCCGCCAGATCGACGAGAAGGAGATCTCGGACGACCGCCGCCGGGTCGAGCGGCGCAAGCTCGAGGCGATGATCACCCTGTGCGAGGGCGCCACCTGCCGCCGCCAGTCGCTGCTCGCCTATTTCGGCGAGTCGAGCGGCGCTTGCGGCCGCTGCGACCTGTGCCGTGGCGGCGTCACCCTCGTGGACGGGACCGTCCCGGCCCAGAAGATCCTCTCGGCGATCGTGCGCACCGGGCAGCGCTTCGGCGCGGCCTATATCTGCGACGTGGTCCACGGGAAGGAGAGCGACCAGATCCGCCGCAACGGCCACGCGAGCCTCAAGACCTTCGGGGTCGGGGCGGACAAGCCAGTGGCGGCGTGGCGGGCGATCCTGCGCCAGCTCTTCGCCGCCGGGGCGATCGCCGAGAACGCCGACGGCTACGGCGGCCTGTCCATGACCGAGAAGGGCGAGGCGATCCTGTTCGGCCGGGAGCCGGTCCAGCTCCGCCCCGATCCGGAGCCGAAGGCCGAATCCCGCGATCGCCGCCGGGCCGCCGCCCGCGAGGACGGCGAGATCGCCCTCTCGGAGACCGACGAGGCGCTGTTCCAGCACCTGCGCGGCCTGCGCGCCACGCTCGCCCGGGCCGAGGGCATCGCTGCCTTCATGGTCTTCCCGGACCGGACCCTCATCGAGATGGCCCGTCAGAAGCCCGTCGATCTCTGGGCGCTGCGCACCGTCCACGGGGTCGGCGAGCGCAAGCGCGAGGCCTACGGCGACAGGTTCGTGGCCGCGATCGCCGATTTTCTGGCCCATCCGCCGGCCGCGTGACCGGCACCCATACACGGCCAGCAGGGCCGGCGTATTGCAACGCGGTGGCGGAACGCACTAATCCGTCACCGTCGCCGCGCGCGGCCCGGTTCGGGTCGCGCATCGGGTCGAGGGCCCTGCCGGGGCTCCCGGACCGCCCTCGTCGAGACCGCCCATGTTCCGCAACGACGTTCCGATCACCCCCGAGCTCGTGGCCCAGCACGGCCTGACGCCGGACGAGTACGAACGCTTCCGCGGCCTGATCGGGCGCGACCCGACGCTGACCGAGCTCGGCATCGTCTCGGCCATGTGGAACGAGCACTGTTCCTACAAGTCCTCCCGCAAGCATCTGCGCGGGCTGCCGACCTCGGCGCCGTGGGTGATCCAGGGACCGGGCGAGAACGCGGGCGTCATCGACATCGGCGACGGCCACGCCTGCGTCTTCAAGATGGAGAGCCACAACCACCCGAGCTACATCGAGCCCTACCAGGGCGCGGCGACCGGGGTCGGCGGCATCCTGCGCGACGTCTTCACCATGGGCGCGCGGCCGATCGCGGCGCTCAACGCCCTGCGCTTCGGCTCCCCCGACCACCCGCGCACCCGCAGCCTCGTCTCGGGCGTGGTCGCGGGCGTCGGCGGCTACGGCAACTCCTTCGGCGTGCCGACCGTCGGCGGCCTGACCGGCTTCCACAAGCGCTACGACGGCAACATCCTGGTCAACGCCATGGCGGTGGGGCTCGCCCGCACCGACGGCATCTTCTACGCGGCCGCCGCCGGCGTCGGGAACCCGATCGTCTATCTCGGCTCCAAGACCGGCCGCGACGGCATCCACGGCGCCACCATGGCGTCGGCCGAGTTCGACGAGGAATCCGAGTCGAAGCGCCCGACCGTGCAGGTCGGCGACCCCTTCGCCGAGAAGCTGCTGCTGGAGGCCTGCCTGGAGCTGATGGCCTCCGGCGCGGTCATCGCCATCCAGGACATGGGCGCGGCGGGCCTCACCTGCTCGGCGGTGGAGATGGGCGCCAAGGGCGACCTCGGCGTCGAGCTCGACATCGACAAGGTGCCGGCCCGCGAGGAGGGCATGACGCCTTACGAGATGATGCTCTCGGAGAGCCAGGAGCGCATGCTCATGGTGCTCAAGCCCGGCATGGAGGCCGAGGCCGAAGCCATCTTCGTGAAGTGGGGGCTCGACTTCGCGGTCATCGGCCGGACCACCGACACGCTGCGCTTCGTGATCAAATGGCACGGTGAGACCGTGGCCGACCTGCCGATCAAGGAGCTCGGCGACGAGGCCCCGCTCTACGACCGGCCGCACCTCGCCAACACCCACCAGCCGGTGATCGCGGCCGCCGATGTGGCGGCCCCGGCCTCGCTCACCGACGCGCTGAAGCGCCTCGTCGGCTCCCCCGACCTCGCCTCGAAGCGCTGGGTCTTCGAGCAGTACGACCACTTCATCTTAGGGAACACCGTGCAGAAGCCCGGCGGCGACGCCGCCATCGTGCGGGTCGAGGACGGGCCGAAGGGCCTCGCGCTCACCTGCGACGTGACCCCGCGCTACTGCGAGGCCGACCCGGTCGAGGGCGGCCGGCAGGCCGTGGCCGAAGCGTGGCGCAACATCACGGCGGTCGGCGCCAAGCCGCTCGCCATCACCGACAACCTGAACTTCGGCAACCCCGAGAAGCCCGAGGTGATGGGCCAGCTCGTCGGCTGCCTCCAGGGCATCGGCGAGGCCTGTCGGGCGCTCGACTTCCCGGTCGTGTCGGGCAACGTCTCGCTCTACAACGAGACCAACGGCGTCGGCATCCTGCCGACCCCGACCATCGGCGGCGTCGGCGTGCTGGACGACGTGGCGCGCCACGCGACCATCGCCCTGAAGCGCGAAGGCGACGTGCTGGTGCTGATCGGGGACAGCGAGGGCTGGCTCGGTCAGTCCGCCTACCTGTCGGTGATCGAGGGCCGCGAGGAGGGGGCGCCGCCGCCCGTCGACCTCGCCCTGGAGCGCCGCAACGGCGACTTCGTTCGCGGCCTGATCCAGGCCGGCACCGTCGACACGGTCCACGACCTCGCGGATGGCGGCCTTGCCGTGGCGCTCGCCGAGATGGCCATGGCGGGCCGGATCGGCGCGGCGCTCTCCGACGTGCCGGTGGACCTGCCGGCCCACGCCTACCTCTTCGGCGAGGATCAAGGCCGCTACCTGCTGGCGTTGCGGCCGGAGGCGGCCACCGATCTCCTCGCGGCTGCCGCGGCCCAGGGCGTGGCCGCGGCCTCGGTCGGCGTCGCCGGCTCCGACCGTTTGACCCTGCCGGGCGGCGAGACCATATCGCTCGCCGACCTGAATGCGGCGCACGAGGGCTGGCTGCCCGACTACATGGCGAGCCAGCCGGCCGCGCCGGCCGCCTGAGCCCCGTTCTGACGAGGAGTTTCCCGATGCCGATGGATGCGGGCGAGATCGAGCGCATGATCCGCGAGGCCCTGCCGGACGCGCAGGTGGAGATCCGCGACCTCGCGGGCGACGGCGACCACTACGCCGCCACCGTCCTGTCGGCGGCCTTCAAGGGCAAGACCCGGGTGGCGCAGCACCAGATGGTCTACGGCGCCCTCCAGGGCCGGATGGGCGGCGTGCTCCACGCCCTTGCGCTGACCACGGGCGTCCCGCAGGATTGAGCCTTCTCGCGGGAGCGCTCCCGATGGATCGACCGAGTCTCTACGACGACGACATCGTGACCTGGGCCGAGGAGCAGGCGGCGGCCCTGCGCGCGCTGGCCGAACGGCCTGAGTTGTCGAACGCGGTCGATTGGGAGAACGTTGCCGAGGAGATCGCGAGCGTGGGGCGTTCGCATCTGCGGGCCGTCGAGGGGCTGTTGATCCAGACGCTTGCCCACCTCCTCAAGCGCGCCTCCGCCCCGCTCGCGCCGGCCAGCCTGCATTGGCGGGAGGAGGTCGCGACCTTCCAGATCACCGCCTGGAACGCCTACGAAGCGTCGATGCGGCAAAGGCTGAACTGGAGCAGGATCTGGAAATCGGCCGTCACGGCGGCCGAGGCTGGTCTTAGCGCCTATAGGAATGCGCTGCTCCCGGGGCTGCCGGAAGCCTGCCCGATCCGTCTTGAGGATCTGCTGACCGAGACTTTCGATATTGAGCGCGCACTTCGTACGATCGCCGCTTCGGTTGCGCGCCGCTGACTCAGACCTCACATACGACCGACGAACAAGGACAGAGCGATGACCGACGTCAACACGACCATTCAGAACGAGATCGCCTCCCAGGACGTGGTGGTGTTCATGAAGGGCACGCCGCAGATGCCGCAATGCGGCTTCTCGGGGCAGGTGGTGCAGATCCTCAATTATCTCGGCGTGCCGTTCAAGGGCGTGAATGTCCTGGCCGATCAGGAGATCCGGGAGGGCATCAAGGCCTTCTCGAATTGGCCGACCATCCCGCAGATCTACGTGAAGGGCGAGTTCGTCGGCGGCTGCGACATCACCCGCGAGATGTTCCAGTCGGGCGAGCTGCAGACCTTCCTGTCCGAGAAGGGCGTGCCGGTGAAGACCGCCGCCGCTTGATTTTTTTTCGCGGCTTTTGAGGGACGGATCAGGGCGCCCGCGGGCGCCCTTTTTCGTGCCCGTCTTTGCGAGCGCAGCGAAGCAACCCAGGGCAGCGCGAGGTTGGCGGGTGTGGCGCGGCTGGATTGCTTCGCTCCGCTCGCAAAGACGGCGAATGGATCAGCGCGGCTCCCGCGCGACGAACAGCGCCACGCAGCCGACGACCGTGATCCCGACCGACCGGAACCGCTGATCCAGCGCCGCGCGCAGCGCCGGCAGGGTGTCGGCGGCGTTCGAGAACACCCCCTTGCGGTTGTAGATCCGCATCAGCGCCCGCGCCGCGCCGGTGGTCGGGACGCCGCCCGCGAGGATCGTGGCGCCGAACACCACGCCGTCGTCGGCCAGGCACGGTCGCACCGTGTCGAAGGCCCTCGCCTTGGCGGCGATGTCGCCCGGCAGGCAGTGCAGCAGGTAGGTCATCCCGATCGAGTCGAACGGCGCGATGCCGCTGGCCGGCGCACCGAGCACGTCGACCCGGTAGGTCTCGGGCCGGTAGCGCGCGATCCGGTCGGCCGCGAAGGCGAGGCTGTCGGCGTTGAGGTCCATCAGGCCGACCCGCGGCGCGGGCGCCGGGAACCGGCATCGGTCGAGGTACCAGCCGGTCCCGACCCCGACGTCGAGATGCGCGAGGCCCGCGTGCCGGTCGTAGAGATCAAGGATCCGCGCCGTGGGGCAGCGCCAGATCAGGGGGTTCGACAGGCGCAGCACCACGAGGTCGTAGATCTGTAGCGTCCGCGGATTGTAGATCGCCTGCCCGGCTCGGGTGTCGGTCGCCATGGCTCTCCGTCAGGCCCCCTGTGGGCGGCGCGCATTCGCCTTCGCCGCCGCGATCGCGTATATCAGACCCTTTCCAACGTATGGATCGTTTGAACGCCATGGCGACGCCGTCGCTCGACAGCGCCCGCGCGGCCGATGCCGCGATCGAGAAGGCGCCGGATCTCCTCCCCGAGGCGCTGCCCGGCCGCCGCCCCTCGCTGGTCGGCCTGACCCGCGACGCCCTCAAGGCGCAACTCATCGGCATGGGCGTGCCCGAGCGCGAGAGCCGGATGCGCGCCGGCCAAGTTTGGCACTGGGTCAATTTCCGCGGGGCGTCCGACTTCGCCGAGATGACCAATGTCGGCAAGGCGCTGAAGGCGCAGCTCGCCGAGCACTTCACCCTGGAGCGGCCGGAGGTGGCGAGCCGGCAGGTCTCGCGCGACGGCACCCGCAAGTGGCTGCTGCGCATGGCGCCGACCAACCGGCAGGAGCACAACCGCGGCGCCGAGATCGAGTGCGTCTACATTCCCGGCCCGGACCGGGGCACGCTCTGCGTGTCCTCCCAGGTCGGCTGCACGCTGACCTGCTCGTTCTGCCACACCGGCACGCAGCGCCTCGTGCGCAACCTGTCGGTCGCCGAGATCGTGCAGCAGCTCGTCACCGCCCGGGACGAGCTCGGCGACTGGCCCGGCCAGATGCCGAGCCGCGACGCCGGCGGCTCCGGCGAGGTCGGCCGGCTCGTGACCAACATCGTGTTCATGGGCATGGGCGAGCCCCTCTACAATCTCGACGCCGTGGTCGACGCGGTCGGGGTGATGTCGGATCAGGAGGGCCTCGGCCTCTCGCGCCGCCGGATCACGGTCTCGACGTCGGGGGTCGTGCCGCAGATCCCGCGGCTCGGCGAGCAGGCCAACGCCATGCTGGCGATCTCGCTCCACGCCGTGCGCGACGACCTGCGCGACGAGCTGGTGCCGCTCAACCGGAAATACCCGATCGCCGAGCTGCTCGCGGCCTGCCGGGCCTATCCGGGCCTGAGCAACGCCCGCCGGATCACCTTCGAGTACGTGATGCTGAAGGGCGTCAACGATTCGGACGCGGACGCGCGGGAGCTGGTCCGCCTGCTCAAGGGCATCCCGGCCAAGATCAACCTGATCCCGTTCAACCCCTGGCCGGGTAGCCGCTACGAGTGCTCGGACTGGGACCGGATCGAGCGCTTCTCCGAGATCGTGTTCAACGCCGGCTACGCCTCGCCGGTCCGCACGCCCCGGGGCCGGGACATCCTGGCGGCCTGCGGACAGCTCAAGAGCGAGACCGAGAAGCTGCGCGCCCGCGCCCGGCTGATGCAGGAGGAAGGCATCGGCGTGGAGAGTTTCTACGCCGGCGCCGACGACTGACACCCGTCTTTGCGAGCGCAGCGAAGCAATCCAGAGTAGCGCCACGCGCACAGATGGCGCGCAGCCCTGGGTCGCTTCGCTGCGCTCGCGATGACGAGGTGGCTCACGCCGCAAACCGCCGCTCCTCCGCACGGCGAAGCGGCATCTCCGCGGCCCCGACCCATTCCGTGCGGTGCCGCGGCAGGGCCTCGGGGTGCTCGGCCTGGAGCCACGTGATCATCGCCTCGCGGACCACGCAGCGCAGGTCCCAGGCCTGGGGCGCGTTGCGGGCGCTGACCAGCATCCGGATCTCGATCGTCGCTTCCTTCGCGTCCGAGACCTGAAGGTTGACCACCTTGCCGTCCCACAGGGGCGTGGCCCCGGCGATCTCGGCGAGCTTCTCGCGCATCGCCGCGACCGGCGCCCGGTGGTCGACGTAGACGAACACGCTGCCGATCAGCGAGGCGCCGTCGCGGGTCCAGTTCTGGAACGGCTTCTGGATGAAGTAGGTCAGCGGCAGGACCAGCCGGCGCCAGTCCCAGAGGCGGACCACCACGTAGGTCGCGGTGATCTCCTCGACCCAGCCCCACTCGTTCTCGACGATGATCGCGTCCTCGATCCGGATCGGCTGGGTGATGGCGATCTGGATACCGGCCACGAGGTTCGACAGGACCGGCTGCATGGCGAGACCGAGGACGAGGCCCGCCGCGCCCGCCGAGGCGAGCAGGCTGACGCCGTACTGGCGCACCGGTTCGAAGGTCATCAGCGCCACAGACAGGGTGACGAGCGCCACCAGCGTCACGCCGGCCCGCTCCAGGATGCGCATCTGCGTGAAGTGCTTGCGCGCCAGGAGGTTGTCCTCGGCGTCGAGCTTGAACCGCCGCAGGTAGATCACCGTGGCGATGTGCAGCGCCGTGGCGCAGCACCAGCCAGTCAGCGTCACGAAGGCCACCAGCAGGATCTGGTTGAGGGCGATCCGCACCTCCCAGGACAGGTGCACGGTGGTCGAAGCGAGGCTGATCGCCACCACGATCAGGCCGAGGCGGCTCGGCCCGCGGGTGCGCGACACCAGCGAGCGCCAGAACAGGCTCTTGCCCGCGACCGCCCGCTTCATCGCCCGGTAGACAACCCCATGCAGGGGCATCACCACGGCGCAGCAGGCGACGATGAGGATCAGGCTCTCGGCCCACCAGGGCAGGTAGGCCAGCGCGCGGGCTGCGGAGCCGGCGAGCGCGTCGAGGTCCGGCATCGGGCATCGCTCCACGGGTTCCGAACGGGACATGTGGGAATGGATGGGCGCTCGCGGCGGTTCCGCAGCGCACCATGTGCCCGCCGCAACGCAGCGACCCGGCTCGGCTGGTTGCTCCGCCGCGTCCGAGGCTGAACCCCGGACGACGGCCTCCGCACCCCCGTCCTTGCGAGCGCAGCGAAGCAATCCAGGGTAGCGCCACGCTCACCGATGGCGCGCTGTCCTGGGTCGCTTCGCTGCGCTCGCGATGACGGGCGGACCCCGACGAGCGGAGCGCGCGAACGTCGTCCGCCCTACTTGGCCGCCCCGACCGTCACGCTGCCCGAGGCGGTCCGGCCGAACCGCGCCGGCCGGTACATGTCCTCCACGGTGGCGCCCGGATGGACGTAGGTCCCGGGCGAGACCGCCCGCACCGTGTAGGCCACGGTGAAGAAGGCCGACTGGCTCGGGTCGCGGTCGTAGGCCGCCACGAACCGGTCGTCCCGGAACTCGGTGTGGACCGGCTGCACGTCGGACTTGGCGAAGGCGAGCCCCTGGAGCGCGTCGGCGTCGAGGAGCTTCGGATTGTCGATCTCCAGCCCCGCCGGCAGCGGATCGACCAGCAGGAGCCGCGCCGCCTCCGCCTTGGCCTCCGTGACCTTGAGCACCACCACCAGCCTGTCGTTCTGGCGCAGGCCGCTCGCCGGATCGACGACGCTGCCGTCCAGCCGCCGGAAGCTGCGCTCGATCGTGTAGCCCTGCTGCGCCGCCGGCTCCGGCACCAGGGGGCTGCCGTTGACGGTCACGGCCACCTGCACAGGCGCGCGGCCGGTATTGGTGAGCTGAACGCCCCGGTCGGCCAGGGCCGCCTCCCGATAGACCCGGGCCAGCATCCCGGTCTGCGGGGCGCCGTCCAGGGTGAACGAGAGGGCGCCCGCCTCGTTCGACAGGCTCTCGGCGGCGAGCACCAGCCAAGCATTCTCCTGCGTGCTCGTCGAGCGCTCGGATTGCTGCTCCTCGCCGAGCACGGAAGCCGCGGGGCCCAGCGCCCCCTGCGCCAGCCCGCTCTCGGCGGCGAGCGTGATCAGCCCGGCCCCGTCGCGCAGGCGGGAGCCGTAATCGGCGCGGTAGACACCCTTGTCGCGCTCGGCGCGAAGGACGGTGAGCGCCGATTCCATGGTCTTGGCGGCCCGGCCGCGGTCGCCGAGCAGCGCCAGGGCGGCGGCGAGCTGCGCGCGCCCGAGGGCGGAGGAGAAGTCCCCGATCTTGGTGTCGGCGAGGTAGCGCAGGTCGCCCATCACCGGCCGGCCGTTCCGGGCGAGCACGTAGGCCGCGTAGGCGAGGTCGGCGCCGCCGCCCCGCACCTCGGTGGCGTTGGCCACCGCGTTGCGCAGGTAGTCGAGGGCCTGGGCGAAGGCCTTCTGCGGCACCGCGAAGTTGCGCTCGCGGGCGCGGGTCAGGAAGTCGGTCACGTAGGCGTCGAGCCAGAGGTCGCTCGATCCCTGCGCCGACCACAGGCCGAAATCCCCGCTCGAATCCTGGCGGGCGAGCAGGCGCTCGATCGACTCGCGCACCCTTTCGTCGGCGCCGTTGTCGAGGGCGAGCTTCTCCAGCGCCGCGAGCTTGTTGACGTAGAGCAGCGGCATCGCCCGGCTCACCACCTGCTCGGAGCAGCCGTAGGGGTAGCGGTCAAGCGCCCGGAGCAGGGCCGCCACGTCGACCCCCGGCAGGGCCGTGGCCGAGAGCGAGACGCTGCCGGTGCCCGGCTGCAGGTCGGCGAGGAGGTCCGAGGTCAGCGTCAGGTTCGCCCCCGGGGCGAGGCTGCGCACCGAGCGGCGCAGCAGGGCGCCCGTCCCCGGCGAGATCCCGAGGGCGAAGCTCTGGTTGAGGGCGGCCGGGAGGCCGGGCCCCGACAGGGCGAGGTCGAGCCGGGCCGTGCCGGGTCCGGCGGCGGTGAGGGGGATCGCGAACTGGCCCTTCGCGCCGGCCTCCAGCCGCAGCGTCTGGCGCAGCGCGCTCGCGCCGACCACCACAGGGCCGGTCGGGCTCAGGTCGACCGTGTACTCGCCCGCCTGCCCCTCGACGTTGTCGAGGGCCACGAACAGGCGCGAGCGGTCGCCGGTGTCGAGGAAGCGCGGCAGCGTGGCGCTGAGCACGACCGGGTCGCGGATGATCACGTCGGCCTGGGCCTGCCCGACCCGGTCGCCGCTCCAGGCGGTGACCATGACGCGGCCGGTGCCGTTGAAGGCCGGGATCGGGAAGGTGACGCTGGCCGCGCCGTCCGGCCCCACGGTCACCACGCCGGAATAGAGCGCCAGCGGCGCCTGGGTCGGCGGGGAATCGGCGAGTTCGCCGCCGCCCGCGTCGCCGCCGGAGCGGATCGCCCCGGCCGAGCCCTGCATGCCGTCGATCAGGTAGCCGTAGAGGTCGCGGACCTCCGGTCCGAGCGCCCGCTGGCCGAGGAAGTACTGGGTCGGGTCCGGCGCCGCGTAGCGGGTCAGGTTGAGGATGCCGACATCGACGAGGGCCACGGTGATCCGCGCCGGCTCGCCGGCCTTCAGCCCGGTGAGTTGGACCGGCAGGGTCAGGTCCTGGCGCGGGCGCGCCCGCTCCGGCGCCTTAAGGGCGACCCCGAGGCTGCGCCGCTCCCGGTCCACCGAGAACCACGCCAGACCCAGCGCCCGGCCGGGCAGGCGCTTGGCCGCTTGGTCGAGGGGCCGGTAGGCGGTGGCCACCAGGTAGGCGCCGGCGCCCCACTCGGCCTTCACCGGGATGCTGACCGTGGTGCCGCCCTCCGGCACGCTGACCTCCAGGGTCTGGTGCACGCGGTCGCTGACGACCATCAGGCTGGCCTGACCCTTGAACTTCGGGCTGAGCTTGGCCCGCAGCGTGTCGCCGGCCGGGTAGGCGGCCTTGTCGAGGGTCAGGTCGAGCAGGTCGGGCGCCTCCGCGGTCTCGGAGCCACCCCAGCCCACCTCGAAGCCGAGGCTCGCACCCGCCTCCGGGGCGCCCGCGGTCGAGACCTCCAGCCGGTAGCGGCCGAGGCCGACCGGCGCCTCGATCCGGCTCGGGCCGGCGGCCGTGAGGTCGACAGTGCCGCTGGCGACGCGCCGCGCGGACTTCACCGCCTCGAACGACCAGCGCCCGTCCGCCCGGTACCACTGGTAAGAGGAGTCGATCCGCGACAGGGTCCAGCTCACGCCCGGCCGGGCGAGGAGCGCTCCGTCGGGGCGCGCGAACACCGCGTCGAAGCCCGCGACCCCGCCCTCCTTGAGGTCGGTGAAGCCCTTGCGCAGGGCGAGGACCGGGTTGGCCGGGAGGATCGGCAGGGTCAGGCTGCGCGACAGCGCCCGGCCGCCGGGCTCGCCGACCGCCAGCGTGATCTTCGCCTCCAGCGCTCGCGGTGCCGCGACCTGGGGCACCGGCACCGTGACGGTGGCGCCGCCCTGCGCGTTCGTGGTGGCGTGGTCCTGCAACTCCTGGGTCGTCGGCTCCACGGCCTCGTCGTCGAGACCGATGGAATAAACCTCCAGCCCCTTGATGCCGCTGGTGGCCGCCGCCTGCACGGTGACGCTGCCCGACACGTCGAGATCGGCGCCCGGGGCGCCGTAGAGGTAGCGGGCGGCGACGTCGACCTGCGCGGCCTCGCCCCGGTTCAGGGCCGCCTGCCGAGCCTTGAGGGTCACCTCCAGCCGCTCGGGGACGTAATCCTCCACGAGGAAGCTGGTCTCGCCGATCGCGGGCGCCTTCGGGTCCGTGTAGGCGGAGACCCGCCACGTGCCGTGCATCGCCCCCGACAGGAGCGGCAGCGGGAGGGCCCGGCCGCCGAGCCCCTGGTCGGGCACCGAGACGCGCCGGTACTCGACGCCGTCCGGCCGCTTGACCACCAGGGTCAGCGGCAGGTCCGGCACGGCGGCGCCGCGGGGGTCGCGCAGCAGGGCGGTGAGCTGGACGGTCTCGCCCGTGCGGTAGACCCCGCGCTCCGGGAACAGGTAGGCGTCGAGGCCGCCGGTCTCGGGCCGTCCCTTCACGCCGCGGTCGGTGAGGTCGAAGGCGCCGAGGTTGAGGTCGAGGAAGCCGTAATCGCCGCCCGCCTGGCCGACCACGAGGCTCGGCGCCAGGCCGCCCTCCCCGCGGGCGAGCCCGGGATCGAAGGCGACGTGGCCCTGCGCGTCCGTGGTCCGGGTGCCCAGCACCTCGTTGTTGCGGGCGACCAGCCGGATCTCGGCGCCCGGCATCACCTGCGCGGAGGCGAGCGAGCGCAAGACCACGGTGACCCCGTCCCGGCCCTTGGTGGCGGTGAGCCCCAGGTCGGAGACCACGAACCACTGGGTCGCCTGGGTGTCGTACTCCTCGTCGGCGGCGGCCGTGCCGGAGGGGCGGGCCAGCATCACGTAGAGGCCGGGCTCGAGCTTGCCCACGGCCTGGAGGACCGGGAAGGCGGTGACGGCCTCCTGGTTCAGCTCGGCCTTGGCGGTGTCGAGGGTGCCCTTCCAGACGCGCTGACCCTTCTCGGACGCGATCGTCCGGGCGGTGGACCCGCTGAGCTGGCCCAGGAAATCCTCCGACCGCAGGGTCGGCAGCAGGCCGCGATCGCCGATCCGCAGCACCTCGACGTCGAGCTTCGGCGCGTTCACCGAGACCAGGGGCACGCCCGCCTGGCCGGTCCGCGGCAGGACGTAGTTGCGCCCGGTGAAGCGCACCTGCGGGGCGCGGTCGCGGACGTAGATCTCGTAATCGGCGGCCTTGAGCAGGCTCTCGCCCACCGCCGAGGGCAGGCCCTGGCGGACCACGATGGCGTAGCGGCCGCCGTGCTTGAGCCCGTCGACGCAGACCTGGGAGCCCTCCCCGGTCACGGCGGCCGCGCTGCTGCCCGAGACGGCGACGAAGGGGGCGTAGTCGGTCTTCGGGCGGATCGCCTCCGAGAAGGTGAAGCAGGCCCGGGGAGCGGCCGCGTCGGAATCGACCTTGTAGTCGAGGATGCGGAAGCCGTGCTGCGCCCGCACGGTCTCGTAGGTCTCCCGGACCGAACCGGTCTCGGCCAGCGCGAGGCTCGCCGCGTAGGCGTCGAGCGCCGGGCGCCAGGATTCCTGCTCGGCCTCGGCGGCGCCGAGCGCCGCCAGCGCGGCCGCGGCGTCGGCCGCCGTGCCGGCGCGCTCGTAGGCGCGGTAGGCGGCGGCCGTCACCCGCCCGCGCAGGCGCGACCGGCCCTGGTAGTCGTTGTCCTCGAGGGCACCCAGGACCGCCGCGGCCCCCCGGGCATAGGCCTGCCAGTTGCGCGCGTCGGCGGGATCGGCCGCCACCGCGGCGGTCAAAGGCGCCAGCGCCTCGTCGGGCTTGTCGGCGGCGAGCAGGGCCAGCCCGGCCGCGCGGGACTGGCCGGCGGGCCGCAGCGGGCCCCCGGCCTCCGCCTTCAGCGCGGTCTCCAGGCGGACCGCCGCGCTGGCGAGGTCGGCCCGGACGAAGGTCCTGGCGAACGGCGCGGCGACAGCCGTCGCCGGGCGGGGCGCGGTGCGGGCCGCAGGTGGGGACTGGCCCGGCGCGGTCTGGGCGAGGGCCGGATTGCTGGCGATTCCTCCGAGGAGCGCCAGGGCACCCGCGAGCCGTCCGAGCCGCGCCATCAGCCTGTTCCCCACCCGCAATCCCGATGATTCGTTCCGGGTCCCGTCGCGCGGGAGCCTAGCACCGGCGGTCGGGCTCGCAACGCTTCGGATCGCTGTAGGCCCCGCCCGGCCTCGCGCCGAGGCTCAGAACGCCTTCAGCACCTGCTCGGCGTGCTCGACGGCGACCGGGCCGGCGAAGCAGTGGGAGACCAGGGCGCGGTAATCCTGCCAGGGCTGCGAGCCGGTGAAGTCCTTGGTGTGGGCCTCCAGCGTGTCCCAGTGGATCAGCAGGCGGTAGCGCTGCGGATGCTCGATCGAGCGCCGAACCTCGAAGTGCCGGCAGCCCTTGGCCTGCTTGAAGATCGCCGAGGCCTCGGTGATGCCCTTCTCGAACTCGGCCTCGAGGCCGGGCTTGATCTCGATCTGCGCGATTTCGAGGATCATCGGTGCGGTTCCTGTCTCAGGTGCGAAGGGCGCGGCCGAGCTTGGCCGCGAGGATGCGCTGCGGGCTTAAGGTGGGGTCGGCCTGGGCGGCGACCGGCAGGTAGGCGGTCTGCTCCAGCATGTAGCGGCCGCCCATGGCGCCGAGCATCACGAGGTCCGAGAGGGGCCCGGGTGAAGGCGGGGTAGCGGATCAGCAGCCGGCGCAGGAACTCCTGCTCCTCCGGCGTGCCGGTCGCACCGCGCAGCTCGGCGGCCTCGCCGCGGATGCTGTCGTTCTCGGCCCTGCCGTCCGCGAAGGGCCGCTCGGTGAACCGGCGCTCGAACGCGCTGAACGGGAAGGGCAGATCGGGGAACAGCAGCACCGCCGCGGCCTCCAGCGCCCGGGAGCCGGACGCCTCGCCGGGGACAATTCTGCGGATCGGGGTGATCATCGTCTGCGCGCCGGCGGCCGTCACGGTCCGGCCCCCTCTAGCGGAGCCGCCGGGGGGAGGCCAGGGCCGCGCATTTCCGGTGGACGGCGGGTGTCATCCACCGGCGCGGCGGAGGGCACCCGCCGGATCGGCTTGCGCAACCGCTTCGTTCCCGGCACGTTCCCCGGCCAGCACCCGGCCCGAGAGCCCGGCGGAGGATGGCGCCGATGGCGACCCTGAAGGAATTCGAGGAGGCCCTGCGCGAGCACGGCATGAACATGGCGCTGGCGCTGCTGGAGCGCCTGCGCGAGCGCGACCGCGCCACCCGGACGGTGAAGCCCGCCCGGCGGCTGACCGGACAGAAGATGACCCCGGAACTCGCCCGGGCGATCCTGGACCTGCACGCCACGACGGGCATGACCCAGCAGGAGATCGCCTTCAAGGTCGGGGTCAACCAGGGCCGCGTGAACGAGGTGATCAAGCGCGGCAAGTGGCTGAGCGACGACCCGAACGCCCCGGAGGCCGTGGCCCGCGACAAGGCGGTGGCCCGGATGCGCGGCGACCCGAAGCCCAGGAAGGCGGCCGCCGCGCGCCCCGCCTCCGGGCGGGCCAAGGAGCGCAAAACCGCGCCGCCGAAGGCGCGCAACCAGGGTCAGCTGGCGCTGGGGGATCTCTGAGGGGCGGCCGCGCCGTCGTCCTCGCGCGCGGATCGGAGTAACCCAGGGCAGCGCGACCCTGCGAAGCGAGGCGACGCTGGATCGCTCCGCTCCGCTCGCGAGGACGGTGCGGGCTCCCGCCTCCGAGGGCCCGCGCTCTCACCCGGCCGGCGCGAAATGGCCCCGGTAGCGCGCCCCGATCACCTCGACCGGCAGCGCGACGAACACGTCCGTCGTTCCGAACTGGCGGTCGATCACCGCGCCGTCGCCGAAGGTGGCGCCGAGGCGCAGGTAGCCCTTGATCAGGGGCGGCAGCGCCTGCAGGGCCGCCTTGGCGTCCACCGCCTCGCGCGGCATCCGGTCCATCGCCACCGCCCGCTCCGGCAGCGCCCGGGCCCGCCAGCCCTCCGGCGCGCGGGCGTGGTGGTGCAGGAAGGCGAGCGGCAGGGCTAGCCGGTCCGGATCGGTGCCCTCCAGGCTCGCGCAGCCGATCAGCGCGTCGATCCTGTGGTGCAGGACGTAGGCGTAGATCCCCTGCCACAGCAGCTCGACGGTCCGCTTGCTCCGGTAGGGCTTGAGCACGCAGGAGCGGCCGAGCTCCAGGAGCCGCCGGTGCCCCTGCGCGGCGAGAAGCGGCGCGAGGTCGTACTCGCTCTCCGAGTAGAAGCCGGTATGCCGCTCGGCCACCTCGCCGCGCAGCAGCCGGTAGGTGCCGACGACCTTCGGGCGCGGCTCGACGAAGGGCTTCTTCCGCCGCGGCGCCGCGTGGTCGAGGACGAGGAGGTGGTCGCAGACCGCGTCGTAGCCGTCGACGTCGCGGCGGGACAGGGCGGCGAGCCCGGAGGGCACCGCCGACATCTCCTCGTAGAAGACCTTGTAGCGCAGCCGCTGGGCCCGCCGGATCTCCGATTTCCGCGTCGCCAGCCGGACCTCAAGGCTGCCGATGCGGCCGAGGCTGCGGCCCTCGAACGGCTCGGGCAGGCGGATCGCCCGCTCGGCCGAGAGCACGTCGTCGATTCCGCCCACGCCCTCGACGCCCGGCAGCGGGACCGACCGGCGGCGCAGCTTGGCGATCGGCGCGCCGACGCCCCATTGCACGCCCCTGTGCCAGCCGGCTCCGAGCGCGCTGTAGGCTCCGCGGGCGAGATTGGCGACCATCGTCGGGTTCACTCCGGGTGCGCGTCCGTGCACCGTCGAATCCGACAGAGAGCACGACGGCCACACGCCATTATGACAGCCGCCACGAGAAAGCGCCCCGGCCGGGGCCGGGGCGCTCCAACAACCTGATCGGTACCTGATGTGGACCCGACGGTTCCCGCGCGGGCGGGGTCAGGCGGCCTGCTGGACCGCGTCCTTGCGGACGTCGCCCTCGATCACCGGGGCGCTGGGGCGCCCCGCCGAGGCGATCTCGATGCGACGGGGCTTCTTCGCCTCCGGAACCTCGCGGACGAGGTCGATGTGGAGGAGGCCGTTCTCGAGCGCCGCACCCGTCACCTGGACGTGGTCGGCGAGCTGGAACCGCCGCTCGAAGGCGCGGGCCGCGATGCCCTGGTGCAGGAACTCCGCCCTGCCCTCGGCCTTGCGCTCGCCCTTCAGCGTGAGCGCGTTCTCCCGCACCTCGATCGACAGGTCGGACTCGGTGAAGCCGGCGACCGCGACGGTGATGCGGTAGGCGTTCTCACCGGTCCGCTCGATGTTGTAGGGCGGGTAGGTCGGGGCCGCCTCGGCGCTCGCGAACTGGTCGAGGGCGGAGAACAGGCGGTCAAAGCCGACGGTGGAGCGGTACAGGGGAGCGAGATCGAACTGACGCATGACATATCCTCGTCTGAGCAACATGCAATTCCGGTCCGCCCGATGGGCCGGACCCGTCTCTCGTGCCGCCTGACGGCCGGCACAGACGAGATATCGGAGGGGGAAAATCGCGCTTCAAGACCCCCGGCGAGGGTCGGAAACGAGATTTTTTTCGCTAGGGTCGCAGAGTGCATCCGGGCGTGTATCGGACGATGCGCGGAGGCGCTGAGGTGAGGCCAGTGAGACGCTTCGACGGTGACACCGGGCGCGAGCCGCCGCTCCTGACCCTGCGCAGCACCCCCGACAACCCGGTCCCGCCGGGCGGCACGCTGATCGCCGTCGGCACGCGCGACGACTGCACCCTGCGGGCGGCCTACTGGCAGACCACGGCGCGCACCTGCCGGGGCACGGTCTGCCTGCTCCAGGGCCGGGCCGAGTTCATCGAGAAGTACTACGAGACGATCCACGAGCTGCGCGCCCGGGGCTTCGCGGTCGTGGCGTTCGACTGGCGCGGCCAGGGCGAATCGGACCGCCGGGTCGACGACCCCCACAAGGGCCACGTCGCCCGGTTCGACGATTACCGGCTCGACCTGCGGGCGGTGGCCGAGACGATCCTGGTGCCGCTGATGCCCGAGCCCCATGTCGGCCTCGCGCATTCCATGGGCGGATGCATCGCGCTCCTCGCGGCCCTCGACGGCGCGCTGCCGTTCCGGCGGCTGGTGACCCTGGCGCCGATGCTGTCGATCCGGATGGTCCGCTGGCCGGCCGGCGCCGCGATCCTGTCGCGGGGCCTGCAGCGGCTCGGCCTCGGGAGCCGCTACATCCCGTTCGGCAAGCCGGTCTCGATCGCCACCAACCCGTACGCCGGCAACCGCCTGTCGCGCGATCCCATCCGCTACGCCCGCAACGCCGCGGCGGCGCGGCAGGTCGGCGCCGGCGCGGTCGGCGACCCGACGATCGCGTGGCTCGCCGAGGCGTTCCGCGCGATGGCGCGGCTGCGCGACCCGCGGGCGGCGCCGCGGATCGGGCTGCCGACCCTGATCGTCGCGGCGGGCGCCGACCCGGTCTGCGGCACGGCGGAAACCGAGCGCTTCGCCGCCCGGCTGAAGGCCGGCCATATCCTGGTCCTGCCGGATTCCCGGCACGAGATCCTGACCGAGCGCGACGCGATCCGGCAGGATTTCTGGGCGGCCTTCGAGGCCTTCGTGCCGGGCTCGCCCCTGCCGACCCACGCGGAGGTCGAGGCGCACGCCGTGGCGGTGCCGGTCCTCTGAGGCGTCAGCCGCCGAGATCCGGGTCGATGTCCCGCGGGCGCACGTACCGGTCGAGGTGCCCGCGGTCCGGCGCGATCTCCGCCCAGCGGTCGCCGTCGAAGTCGATCACCACGAAGGCCGCGGTCGGGAATTCCAGGGCCAGCCGGTCCCGGGCCGCCCGCGGTCCCGAGCCCGCGAGGATTGCGGCGAGGTCGCCGAGGCCCGGATTGTGGCCGACGACGATCAGCGTGGCGGCCGCGTCGGGCGCCTGCCGGATCACGCCGAGGATCCGGTCCGCCGGCGCCTCGTAGATCTCGGAATGCCAGCGCGTCTCGGGGCTGCCAAGGGCCGCCTCCATCGCGGCCCAGGTCTCGCGGGTCCGCGCGGCGGTGGAGACCAGGGCGAGGTCCGGGCACAGGCCCTCCCGCGCGAGGTGGGCGCCCACCGCCGGGGCGGCCCGTTTCCCGCGCGCGTTGAGCGGGCGCTCGTGGTCCGCCACGCCCGGCGGACGGTCGGACTTGGCGTGCCGCAGCAGGATCAGCCTGCGCATGAGCGAACCTCTGACGGTCTCGTGGGCCGGTCTCGGGCTGCCGGTTCGGGCGCGCGCGGCCGGACCGGGCGGCGCCCGCTCCCGCCCGGTTAGCCGAAAGCGCCGCGTGCGGGAACCTCGGCTTTGCCCGCACCGTTCCGACCGGGAGCCGTCCGCAGCACGGCCCGCGGCCCGATCCGCGGCGCGACGGTCTCTGGCCAGGAGGCTGCCCGATGGACCGATCCGCCCGCGTCACCGAGATCCTGTCGTGGTACGGGGCCGACAGCCCCGGGACCCTCACCAACCTCGCCCGGATGCTGGAGCACGGCAAGCTCGGCGGCACCGGCAAGATGCTGATCCTGCCCGTCGACCAGGGCTTCGAGCACGGGCCCGCCCGCAGCTTCGGCCCGAACCCGCCGGCCTACGACCCGCACTACCATTTCGAGCTGGCCCTGGCGGCGGGCTGCAACGCCTACGCGGCGCCGCTCGGCTTCCTCGAGGCGGGCGCGCGCGACTATGCCGGGCGCATCCCGCTCATCCTGAAGCTCAACGACCACGACCTCCTGGCCGACGAGGAGGATCCCGAGCAGGCGATCACCGGCTCGGTGGCCGACGCCCTGCGGCTCGGCGCCTGCGCCATCGGCTTCACGATCTACCCGGGCTCCGCCCACCGCAACGCCATGTACGGGCAGATCCGCGCGATCGCCGAGGAGGCCAAGAGCGTCGGCCTCGCCGTGGTGATCTGGTCCTACGCCCGCGGCTCGGCCCTGTCGAAGGAGGGCGAGACCGCCATCGACGTGATCGGCTACGCGGCCCAGATCGCCGCGCAGCTCGGCGCCCACATCATCAAGGTGAAGCTGCCCTCGGCCCATATCGAGCAGCCGGCGGCGAAGAAGGTCTACGAATCGACCGGCATCCCGATCGGCACGGCGGCCGAGCGCGTCCGCCACGTGGTGCAGTGCGCCTTCAACGGCCGGCGGATCGTGATCTTCTCCGGCGGCGCCCAGGCCGAGGAGGTCAGCTTCCTCGACGAGATCCGCGCCATCCAGGCGGGCGGCGGATTCGGCTCGATCGTGGGCCGCAACGCGTTCCAGCGCTCGAAGGCGGACGCCCTGTCGCTGCTCGGCAAGATCACCGACATCTACGCGGGCCGCTGAGGCAGCCCCGCGTTCAGCCGCCGTCGCGGGCCAGCCGGGCGAGCCCGTCGCGGGTCGGCCCGGCCGGCCGCCAGCCGAGGGACGCGAGCCCGTCGGCGCGGGCGACGAGACCCTCGGCGACGCGGGCGAACTGCGCGTCCCGGCCGGTCAGCCGGCAGGCCAGCCGGAGGAGCCCGGCCGGGACCGGGACGAGGCCCGGGCCGCGGCCGAGACCCTGTCGGAGGGCCGCGATCATCTCGGGCAGGCTGAGCGGGTCCGGGTCGGCCGCGACGAGGGCGCGGTTCAGGGGGGCGGGCGCCGCCAGCACCGCGTCCACGGCACCCGACAGGCTCTCCAGCGCGATCAGCGAGCGTCGCGCCGCGAGGCCGCCCAGCGGCAGCGGGTAGGGACTGCGCGCCAGCCGCAGGAGCGCGGCCATGTTGCCCTTCACGCCGGCGCCGTAGACGAGGACCGGGCGGAGCGCGACCCAGTCCAGGCCGGTCTCGGCGAGCGCCGCCTCGGCCTCGAGCTTGGAGCGGCCGTAGGCGTCGGTGGGCCGGGGCGGATCGCCCTCCCCGACCACGCCCGGCGCGCTCGCCCCGACCTGCGCGCGGATCGACGACAGGAACACGAAGCGGCGCACCTTCGCGCGCGCCGCGGCCTCCGCCAGCCGGCGCGTCGCCTCGGTGTTGAGCGTGCGGTAATCGTCCTCCGGTGCCCCCGACGCCGCCGGTCCGAGATTGGCGTGGGCGAGGCCGGCCGAGTGCACCACCGCGTCGACGCCGCTGAGGGCCGCCGCCATGTTGATCGGGCGGGTCAGGTCGCCGACGACCGCACTCGCCGCGCCCTCCGGCACGGTCGTGGGCCGGCGCAGCAGCACGCGGACCCGGTAGCCGCGCGCGGTGAGGTCGGCGAGCAGGTGGCGGCCGATGAACCCGGTCGCCCCGGTGAGCGCGATGAGTCCGGTCACGGCTGGGCGGCCTCTGTCACGGCTGGGCGGCACCTTCGGCTGGGGCCGGCGCCGGGGCGCGGGCGAAGCGGCGGAGCAGGACGGCGACCAGGGCGAGCCCGGCGGCCGATGCGGCGAGCGTGACCGGCCAGGACGGCCAAAACAAGGTCGCGGCGGCGAGCGTCGCCAGGGCGAGATTGGCCGCGAACACCCGTCCGACCACGCCGGGCACGGTCAGCCCGTTGATGGTGGCCCGCTGGTAGTAGTGCCCGCGATGGGCCTCCCAGACCCGCTCGCCCCGCGCCGCCCGCGCGGCGAGAGTCAGGCTGGCATCGGCGAGGTAGACGAGCGGCAGCAGCAGGGCGGCGGCGAGTCCGCCCGCCAGGGCGAGCTGGCACAGCAGCCACGCGGTGACGAGCCCGACCGGCAGCGAGCCGACATCCCCGAGGAAGAGCCGCGCGACCGGCCGGTTGAACGGCGCGAAGCCCAGCACCGCGCCGAGCAGGCTCGCCGCCACCAGGGTCGGCAGCGGCGGCAGGTGCCCGGCGAGGCCGACGAGCAGGAGCGCGCCCGCCACCGGGACGATCTCCGCCACCGTCATCCAGTCGAGCCCGTCCATGAAGTTCGTCAGGTTGACGAACCACAGGCCCGCCAGCAGCGCCAGGCCGCGCTCCAGCCAGAGCGGCAGGCCGGGCAGCAGGCGCCCGTCCAGGTGCCAGACCAGCAGGCCGACCACGACGGCCTGCACGGCGAGCCGCAGGGCGGCCGGCAGCGGCCGGACGTCGTCCACGGCGCCGAGGAGCGCCAGGGCCAGGGCGCCGCCGGCGAGCCAGATCCAGTCCGGCCGGCCGCCGATCTCCGGCGCCGCGATCAGCAGGCCCGAGATCGTGACCAGCGCCGTCACCACGGCGATCCCGCCCCCCTGGGGGGTCGGCACGGTGTGGCTGGAGCGGGCGTTCGGCCGGGCCAGGGCGTAGCGCTGCAGCAGCGGGCGCAGCCGCAGGATCAGGCCCGCCGAGAGCGCGGCGGCGAGGGGCACCGCCAGGAGCAGGATCGCGGTCAGGGCGGACGGCAGGGCGGACAGGGCGGGCGGCGCGTCGGGCGGCAAGTTGGGCGGCAAGTTGGGCGGCATGGCGCCGTCCTACGCGATCCGCCGCCCGACCGTGAGGGGGCTACGCCGCCCGCACCGTGGCGAGGAAGCGCGCGACCTCGGCCCCGAGATGCTCGGACTGGCGCGACATCTCGCTCGCGGCCCCGAGCACCTGGGCGGCGGCGGCGCCGGTCTCCTCGGCGGACTGGGCGAGGCTCGCGATGGTGCCGGTGACCGCGCCGGTGCCGGCGGCCGCCTCGGCGACGTTGCGGACGATCTCCTGCGTGGCCGCGCCCTGCTGCTCCACGGCGGCCGCGATGCTGGAGGCCACGCCGTCGATCTCGCGGATGCGCCGGCCGATCCCGTCGATCGCCGACGCCGCCTGCCCGGTGGAGGACTGGATCCGGCCGATCTGGCCGGTGATCTCCTCGGTGGCCCGGGCGGTCTGCTCGGCGAGCGCCTTGACCTCCGAGGCCACCACCGCGAAGCCGCGGCCCGCGGCGCCGGCGCGCGCCGCCTCGATCGTGGCGTTGAGCGCCAGGAGGTTGGTCTGGGCGGCGATCCCGGAGATCAGCGCCACCACGTCGCCGACCTTCGCGGCCGCGCCGCTCAGGTCCTGGACCAGCGCCACCGTGTTGGTCGCCTCGGCGACGGCGACCCGCGCGAGCTCCGCCGAGCTGCTGACCTGCCGGCCGATCTCCTGCACCGAGGAGCCGAGCTCCTCGGCGGCGGCCGCGACGGTGTTGACGTTGGCGGCGGCGTCGCTCGCGGCGTCCGCGACGGTGCCGGACTGCCCGGCGGCCTCGGTCGCGCTGCCGGTCAGGGTCCGGGCGGTGGCCTCCAGCTCGGTCGCGGCCGCCGACACGCCGCCGACGATGCCGCCCACCGCCTGCTCGAAGGCGTCGGCCATGGCCCGGGTCGCGGCCCGGCGCTGCGTCTCGGCATCGGCGCGGGCCAGCGCCGTCTCGGCCTCCAGGGCTCGCGCGCGGACGAGGTTGTCGCGGAACACCACCACGGAGCCCGCGAGCGCCCCGATCTCGTCGCGGCGCTCCTGCCCGGAGATCGCCACCTCGGCGTCGCCCGCCGCGAGGCGCTGCGTGACGGCGGCGATCTTGCGGAGCGGCCCGCTGACGCCGCGGGTCACCAGCACGAAGGCCCCGAGCGCCACCAGCAGGGCGAGGCCGGCGAGCGCCAGCACGTTCCGCTTGGCGGCGTCGTAGGTCTGCGCGATCAGCGTGCCGCTCGCCTGCGAGCCGTCGCCGTTCAGGGCGACGAGCTTCTCCCAGTCGGCCATGATGGCGCGGATGCTGTCCGACATCACCGTGTTGTAGATCCGCTGCCCGCCGGCGACGTCGCCCGCCTCGGCCTTGGCCACCGCCTCCCGCTGCTGCTCGGCGTAGGTGGCCACGTGCTGGCGGAAGGCCGCGTAGGCCTCGCGCTCGGGCTGGGTCAGCGGCAGGGCCTCGTACCGGGCGTACTGGGCGGCGAGCAGCGCGTCGCGCTTGGCGATCTGGTCGGCGACCTCGGCGCGCAGCGCCGGCGTGTCGGCGGTGATCAGGCGGACGGCGTTGACCCGCTGCCGCATGAAGTTGATGCCGATCCGGCCGAGGGCGTCGGTGGCCGGGATGCGCGTGTCGCGCAGCTGCGCGGCGGCGGATTCGATGCGGCCGAGCTCGGCCAGCGAGAGGCCGCTCGTGGCGGCGATCAGCAGCACCAGGGCCGCGAGACACAGGCCGAGCTTGGCCGCGATGGATATACCGGCGCGCATAGGAATCGTCCCCGGTCCCGCACGTGGGACCGGGGCCTATGCTTGTCTGAGAAATATTAAGGTTGTTTGGTCCTGCCCGGACCGCGCGCGGTCCGGGCAGGCTCGGTCCGCTAGTAGACCTGGGCCTCGGCGCGCGGCGGATCCGCCGGGCCGTCCCGTCGATCCAGACCCTTCTCCACGACCTTGGCGAGCCCGACCATGATCTGGTCGATGGCGTAGTCCTTCGGTGTGTAGACGGCGCGCACGCCCATGTTCTTGAGGACCAGCTCGTCCTCCGGCGAGATGATGCCGCCGACCACCACCGGGATGTGGTCGAGCCCCGCCTCGCGCATCTTGGCGCGGACCTCCCGTACCAGCGGCACGTGGGAGCCGGACAGGATCGACAGGCCGACCACGTGGGCGCCGGTCTCCTTGGCCTTCGCGACGATCTCGGCCGGCGTCTGGCGGATGCCGTCGTAGGTGACGTCGAAGCCGACGTCGCGGGCACGGAGCGCGATCTGCTCGGCGCCGTTGGAGTGGCCGTCGAGGCCGGGCTTGCCGACCACGAGCTTCGGCGTCTCGCCGAGCCGCTCGCCGAGATCGGCGATCAGGAGCTTGGCCTCCTCGGCCGCGCCGCTGGAGACGGTCTCCACGGTGACGCCGGTGGGCGCCCGGTACTCGCCGAACACCGCGCGCAGGCGCGCGCCCCACTCGCCGGTCGTGACGCCGGCCCTGGCGGCCTCGATCGAGGGCGGCATGATGTTGGCGCCGGAGCGCGCCGCCTGCTCCAGGGCGTCGAGGGCTTGGCCCACGGCGTTCTCGTCGCGGCGGCCGCGCCACTCGCGGATCCGGCTCTGCGCCTCCATCTCGACGGTCTCGGAGACGGAGAAGATCGCCCCCTCCCCGGCCGTGAGCGGCGACGGCTCGCCCTGCTGCCACTTGTTGACGCCGACCACGATCTGATCGCCGGCCTCAATGGCCGAGATCCGGCGCGCGTTCGACTCCACCAGCGCGCGCTTGAGCGCCCCGGTTTCCACCGCCGCCACCGCGCCGCCGATGCCGCCGATCCGCTCCAGCTCGGCGCGGGTCTGCGCCTTCAGCTCCTCGACCTTGGCCTCGATCACGTGGCTGCCGTCGAAGATGTCGTCGTACTCGAGGAGGTCGGTCTCGAATGCCAGGATCTGCTGCATGCGCATGGACCATTGCTGGTCCCAGGGCCGCGGCAGGCCGAGCGCCTCGTTCCAGGCCGGGAGCTGCACCGCGCGGGCGCGGGCGCGCTTGGACAGCGTCACCGCCAGCATCTCGATCAGGATGCGGTGGACGTTGTTCTCCGGCTGCTGCTCGGTGAGCCCCAGGGAGTTCACCTGCACGCCGTACCGGAAGATGCGCTTCTTCGGATCGTCGATGCCGTAGCGCTCGCGGGCGATCTCGTCCCAGAGCTCCGAGAACGCCCGCATCTTGCAGATCTCGGTGACGAACCGCAGGCCCGCGTTCACGAAGAACGAGATCCGGCCGAACACCTCGGGGAAGCTCGCGGCGTCGAACTCGGGGTCCTCGCGCACGGTGTCGAGCACCGCGATGGCGATGGCGAGCGCGTAGGACAGCTCCTGGACCGGCGTCGCACCCGCCTCCTGCAGGTGGTAGGAGCAGACGTTCATCGGGTTCCACTTCGGCACGTTCTTGGTCGTGAACAGGATCACGTCCTTGGTGAGCCGGAGGGACGGCGCGGGCGGGAACACGTAGGTGCCGCGCGACAGGTATTCCTTGATGATGTCGTTCTGGGTCGTGCCCTGGAGGGCGGCGATCGGCGCGCCCTGCTCTTCGGCCACCGCGAGGTAGAGCGCCAGCAGCCACGGGGCCGTGGCGTTGATCGTCATCGAGGTGTTCATCTGGGCGAGCGGGATGTCCTGGAACAGGGTCCGCATGTCGCCGAGATGCGCGATCGAGACGCCGACCTTGCCGACCTCGCCGCGGGACAACTCGTGGTCGGGGTCGTAGCCGGTCTGGGTCGGCAGGTCGAAGGCAACCGACAGGCCGGTCTGGCCCTTGGCGAGGTTGCCCCGATAGAGCTTGTTGGACTCCGCCGCGGTCGAGTGCCCCGCGTAGGTGCGGATGATCCAGGGCTTGTCGCGGCTCGACTTGTCGCTCCTGGTCTCGGCGACGCTCGCGCCCATTCCTCGCCTCCGTGTGATCTTTGTATCCGCGCGGGGCGCGGCCTTGCGGTCACCGTAGCGAAGGCTTGAGCACGCGTCATCCGGGACGGAAGTGCAAGACGCCCGCGCGGGCATCCGCGGCTCATGAAAAAACTTGCCCGCCGGAACAGCGGGATTTGAAGGCGCCGCGGCGCGCCGCCGCCCGCGCGCCGCCCGCACCCGCGGTCCGGACGGTGCCGCGCGACGGTCCCGACCCGCTTTGTCAGTTCTGGTATAATGTCCACCTGAACTGTTCTTAGCGGGACTTGCCGCTGTTCAGGCGCGAGAGAGCAAGCCGAACCAATGACTTAGAGGTGCATGTGCTCGCCGGACGGCCCGGGGCAGCTCGGGCGCGCGGCGGTGGAGTCGGGCAAGGTCTCGGGGCCGGGGCGACCGAGGCCGGCGCCGAATAATACTTGGTCTGCCGGAAAGCCGATTTTGAATACGTGGTCGCGCGCCCTGTGCTCGCGCTTTTTTCATGTCGGAAACCGTCGGCTTTCGACTTTCGGCCCACTTGGACGCCTCCGGCATCGCCGGTATAGCGCGATGGAGAACCGCGGCCGTGAGAAACACGCGGGACGAGAGGAGAGCGAGATGGCGGCGAGCGCTGCGATCAGTCCGACGGGCGGGGAGGTCAAGGACCTCTACGAGATGGGTGAGATCCCGCCGCTGGGTCATGTGCCGGCCAAGATGTATGCCTGGGCGATCCGGCGCGAGCGGCACGGACCCCCGGAGCAGTCCCACCAGCTCGAGGTGCTGCCGGTCTGGGAGATCGGCGACGACGAGGTGCTGGTCTACGTCATGGCGGCGGGCGTCAACTACAACGGCGTCTGGGCCGGCCTCGGCGAGCCGATCTCGCCCTTCGACGTCCACAAGGGCGAGTACCACATCGCGGGCTCCGACGCCTCCGGCATCGTCTGGAAGGTCGGCTCCAAGGTGAAGCGCTGGAAGGTCGGCGACGAGGTCATCGTCCACTGCAACCGCGACGACGGCGACGACGAGGAGTGCAACGGCGGCGACCCGATGTTCTCGCCCTCGCAGCGGATCTGGGGCTACGAGACCGGCGACGGCTCGTTCGCGCAGTTCTGCCGGGTGCAGTCCCGCCAGCTCATGGTCCGGCCGAAGCACCTCACCTGGGAGGAGGCCGCCTGCTACACGCTGACGCTCGCCACCGCCTACCGCATGCTGTTCGGCCACGCCCCGCACACGGTGAAGCCGGGCCAGAACGTGCTGATCTGGGGTGCCTCCGGCGGCCTCGGCGTGTTCGGCGTGCAGCTCTGCGCGGCCTCGGGCGCCAACGCCATCGCGGTGATCTCGGACGAGTCGAAGCGCGACTACGTGATGAGCCTCGGCGCCAAGGGCGTCATCAACCGCAAGGACTTCGACTGCTGGGGCCAGCTCCCCAAGGTCAACAGCCCCGAGTTCCACGCCTGGACCAAGGAGGCGCGCAAGTTCGGCAAGGCGATCTGGGACATCACCGGCAAGCAGGACGTCGACATCGTGTTCGAGCATCCGGGCGAGGCGACCTTCCCGGTCTCGGCGCTGGTGGTGAAGCGCGGCGGCATGGTGGTGTTCTGCGCCGGCACGACCGGCTTCAACATCACCTTCGACGCCCGCTACGTCTGGATGCGGCAGAAGCGCATCCAGGGCTCGCACTTCGCCCACCTCAAGCAGGCCTCGTCGGCGAACCAGTTCGTGCTCGACCGGCGGATCGACCCGTGCATGAGCGAGGTCTTCCCCTGGGACAAGATCCCCCAGGCCCACACCAAGATGTGGAAGAACCAGCACCCGCCGGGCAACATGGCCTGCCTCGTCAACTCCCCGCGCGCCGGCCTGCGCACGGTCGAGGACGTGATCGAGGCCGGTCCGCTGAAGCGGTAAGGCGCTCCGTCGGGCCGGTTCCCGCTCTCGCGCGGGGCCGGCCCGATCGGCTAGGCTCGCGGCGTCCCGCGCCGACTCGGCGACCGATTCGGTGTGCCGGGGCGCTGATGACGGGCCCACGCGATCCTCACAGGACCCGGCCCCGATCCGGACAAGGGGCACGGTTTTGAGCGGCGACGACGAGGCTTACGTCTACGACGAGGCGACGGGCGAGTGGCTCCCGCCCGGGTCCGCGGCCGCGCCCGCCGAGGCGCATGCCGTCCGCGACGCGGCCGGCAACGTCCTGGCCGACGGCGATTCGGTCACGCTGATCAAGGACCTCAAGGTCAAGGGTGCGAACCAGACCCTGAAGCAGGGCACGGTCATCCGGTCGATCCGGCTCACGGACGATCCGGAGGAGATCGACTGCCGCCACGACACCATCAAGGGCCTCGTGCTGCGCACCGAGTTCGTGCGCAAGCGCTGAGGCCGATGCGGGGCGGCGCTTCTCCCGGCCGCGCTACCGCCGCCGCGTCTCGTCCTGCGGCAGGTGGCGGCCGTAGGCCTCCTGCTTCTCGGCGCGCTCCTGGATCAGGTCGGCGTAGGCCTGCCGCATCTCCGGCGAGACGCTGATGCTCTTGCCCTTGGCGGCCTTGCGCTTGGGCGCCTTCTTGAAGGTGTTGTTCGTGTCGCTCATGCCGGGCTCCGCGTCGAACCGTGGCGGCATCGCGTGGCCGGACGACCGATCCGGGATCCGGCCGCCGCCCAGGGCCGGACATCCGCCCTGTAGCGCATCGCGGCGCCGGACGCACGGCTGCCGGGACCGGGCCGACACCGGCCCGGCACCGGATTGATCTGGCCTGTCGCGGCGGCCTCTGCCAGGATCGGGACGACGCGGTGCAGAGAGGGTCGGGGGCGGGCATGGATTCGGGTGACGCGTCGCGGTGTCGGAACCCGGATACCCTGCGCGGCCGCGCCCGGCGCGCGGCGGCCCTCGCGATCCTGATCGCCCTCGGCACCGGGCCTGTCGGGGCCCAGGACCGGCCGGCGCCCGCCCGGGCCGCCCCCAGACCCGCGCCGGCGGCCGGCGCGCCGGCCGACCCCGTCTTCGAGGCGATGCGGGCGGGCTTCGAGGCCCTGCCGGAGGCCGACCGCAAGGCCGTCCAGGACGCCCTGGTCTGGACCGGCGACTTCAACGCCGTCGTGTCGGGGGCCTTCGGACGCCGGACCTTCGAGGCGCTCACCGCCTACGGCGCCCGGACCGGCGGGGCCGACCCCCTCGATCCGCGCGGCCGGGCGGCGCTGCTGGCCGCCGGCGTGGCGGCGCGGAACGCGGCGCGCTTCCGCGTCGCGGTCGATCCCGGGACCGGCGCCGTGATGGGCGTGCCCGAGAGACTCCTGGCGAAACGGACCGCCCTGCCCTCCGGAACCCGCTGGCAGAGCCAGGACGGCCGCGTCACCCTGGAATCCCGCGCCTTCCCGCCGGGGGCCGAGAGCCTCGACGCGCTGTTCGAGAAGGCGACCGCGCCGCTCCCCGGCCGCAAGGTGACCTACAAGCTGCGGCGGCCGGACACCGTGGTGGTCACCGCCGAGACCGGGCCGGGACTGTCCTACATCCGCTACGCGTCCGGACCGGAGGGCGTGCGGGGGTTCCTGCTCGGCTACGATCGCGCCCTTGCGCCGGAGGTCGACCGGCTCGTGATCGCCGTGGCGAACGCCTTCGTGCCGTTTCCCGATCCCGCCGCGCCGCCGGCCGCGCAGCTACCCCCGAGCCCGGGTCCGGCACAGGCGGCCCGCGTCGCCGCCCACCCGGCGCCCCAGCCGCAGGCCGCGCCGCTGAGGCCGGCGAGCCTCTCCTTCGCGCCGGCCTCGGGCGCGGGTCTCGCGGTGGCGCCGGGACGCGTGCTGACCGCCGCCGCCGTGCTGGAGGGCTGCGCCCAGCCCAGGATCGGCGCGGCATCGGCGCGGGTGCTCGCCACCGATCCCGCCGGCCTCGCCCTCCTCGATGTGCCCGGCGCCCCCGCCCCGCTCCGGCCCGCGCTCCGGACCGAGCCCGTCGGTGCCGAGGAGAGCGTGATCGCCCTGGCGCCGGGTGCGGACGGGGTCCAGGCAGCTCCCGGTGAGACGCGGGGCGGCGACGTGATCGCGGCGCTCCAGCCGGGTTCCGGCGGCGCGCTGGTGCTGGACCGGTCGGGGGCCCTCGTCGGTCTCGTCGCCCGTTATCCCGCGGCGCCGCGCCGGGTCGCCGGGGTGGTGCCGCCGGCACGCCTGCCGGTCGTTTCGGCGCGGGCGATCTCCGCCTTCCTCGCCGCCCAGGGCATCGCCGCGGCGGCGCCGCACCCGGGTGGCGGGCCCGGCGCGGTCGCGCCCGCCGTGGTGGGGATCACCTGCCGCTGAGATGTGGGTCGCGCGGCGGATCCCCTGTCGCTCGCGCGGGATCCGCCGGCGTTCACGAGCCTGGGCGGACGAGCCGTCCGCCCAGGCGACGGGCTGCCGCTCAGAGCCGCCCGGTGACCAGGAGCACGATCAGCACGATGAGCAGGATGCCGCCCAGGCCGAAGCCGGGGCCGCGATACGCGCCGCCGCCGAGGAAGCCGCCGCCGCCGAAGGCCAGGATGATCAGGATGATGAGCAGGATGGTGACGAGGGACATCGGTCGCGTTCTCCGGACGGTCGCGCTGGTGCGAGCGTGACCGTTCAAACGCTGCGACATTCCGTTCCGTTCAACGCCAAGCCACGCTTTTGTGAGGAAAATTCCGGATGAGACCCCGGCCTCAGGCGTGCCAGTCCGGCAGAGCCCCCGCCGGCGCGTCGAGCCAGCCCGGAACCGGCAGGTCGCGCTCGGTGAGGAAGGCCGGATTGAACAGCTTCGAGGCGTAGCGGGCCGCCCCGTCGCAGAGGATCGTCACGATCGTGTGACCGGGCCCGAGGTCCCGGGCCAGCCGGATCGCCCCGGCGACGTTGATGCCCGACGAGCCGCCCAGCGACAGCCCCTCCTCCCGCATCAGCCCGAAGACGATGTCGAGAGCCTCGCGGTCCGGGATCCGGAAGGCGCGGTCGGGGGTGAAGCCCTCGAGGTTCCGGGTGATCCGCCCCTGGCCAATCCCCTCGGTGATCGAGGAGCCCTCGGCCTTCAGGGTGCCGGTCGTGTAGTGGGCGTAGAGGGCCGAGCCCTCCGGATCCGACAGCGCGATCCGCACCTGCGGATTGCGGGCGCGCAGGGCCTCGGCGGTGCCGGCCAGCGTGCCGCCGGTGCCGGCCGCGCAGACGAAGCCGTCGACCCGGCCACCGGTCTGCGCCCAGATCTCCGGGCCGGTGCCGTCGACATGGGCCTGCCGATTGGCGACGTTGTCGAACTGGTCGGCGAAGAAGGCGCCCGCCGGCTCGGTGGCGGCGAGCTTCTCCGCGAGCCGCCGAGCCACGTGGACGTAGTTGTTCGGGTTGGCGAAGGGCACCGCCGGCACTTCCACCAGCCGGGCGCCCGCGAGCCGCAGGGTCTGCTTCTTCTCCTCGGACTGGGTGACCGGGATGACGATCAGCGTCCGGTAGCCGCGCACCGAGGCCACCAGGGCGAGGCCGATGCCGGTGTTGCCGGCAGTGCCCTCGACGATCGTGCCGCCCGGGCGGATCAGGCCCCGCGCCTCCGCGGCCCGCACGATCGAGAGCGCCGCCCGGTCCTTCACCGACAGGCCGGGATTCAGGAACTCCGCCTTGCCGTAGATGGTGCAGCCGGTCTCCTCGGAGGCGCGGCGCAGGCGGATCAGCGGCGTCTGGCCGATGGCGGCCAGGACGTCGGGGGCGGGTTCGCGACTCGGTACGGTCATGGTCGGGAGCCTAGGGTGCCGCGCGGCCGCTGGCGAGCCTCACCCGAACACGTGCCCGCCGTTGATCCGCAGGCCGACCGGGTGGCCGGCCGGGTAGCGCACGCCGTCGAAGTCCTCCACGGCGAGGACGCGCCCCTCGGCGTCGGCCACCTCGATCCGCTGGCGCCCCTGCGTCCGGTACGAGCTGCGCACGGTGCCAGATAGGTGCGCGGCCTCGGGCTCGGCGAGCTGCAGCTGCCAGGGCCGGACGTAGAGCTTGACCGGGCCGAACAGGCTGGCGGGCGCCGCGACCGGCGTCTCCCGGCCCCGGACCAGCACCCGGCCGCCCTCGGCGATCGCCTCGACCTCGACGGAATCGCCCAGGAACTTCATCACGGTGGCGGAGGCCGGGTTCTCCTGCACCTCGTCGGGCGTGCCGACCTGCTCCAGGCGGCCGCGATCGAGCACGGCCACGCGGTCGGACAGCTCCAGCGCCTCGTCTTGGTCGTGCGTGACGAAGATCGTGGTCTGGCCGGTGCGGTCGTGGATCTCGCGCAGCCAGCGGCGCAGGTCCTTGCGGACCTGGGCGTCGAGCGCGCCAAAGGGCTCGTCCAGCAGGAGAACCCGCGGCTCGACCGCGAGGGCCCGGGCGAGCGCCACCCGCTGCCGCTGGCCGCCGGAGAGCTGCGACGGGTAGCGGTCGCCAAAGCCGGAGAGGCGGATCAGGTCGAGCAGGTCGCCGACCCGGCGCTTGATCTCAGCCTTGGCCGGCCGGTCGGCGCGGCGCCGCGCGTTCAGCCCGTAGGCGATATTGTCGGCCACGCTCATGTGCTTGAACAGGGCGTAGTGCTGGAACACGAAGCCCACGGCTCGCTCCTGCACGGGCAGGCCGGTGGCGTCGTCGCCGCCGAACAGGATCCGGCCCCGGTCCGGCGCGTCGAGCCCGGCGATGATCCGCAGCAGCGTCGTCTTGCCCGAGCCCGACGGGCCGAGGAGCCCGATCAGCTCGCCCGCCCGCACGTCCAGCGACAGGTCGTGCAGCACCGCCGCCGTGTCGAACGTCTTCGAGACGTTCTCGACCCGGATCGCCGTGGAGGGGCGATCAGTGTGCCCGGCCGTGCGCGAGCTCACCCGCGAAGCGCCATTCGAGGACGGATTTGAGGACGAGGGTGATGAGGGCAAGGACGGCGAGGAGCGAAGCGACGGCGAATGCGGCGACGAAGTTGTACTCATTGTAGAGGATCTCCACGTGGAGTGGGATGGTGTTGGTCAGGCCGCGGATGTGGCCCGACACCACCGACACCGCTCCGAATTCGCCCATCGCCCGGGCATTGCAGAGGAGCACGCTGTAGAGCAGGCCCCAGCGGATATTGGGCAGCGTCACCGTCCGGAACGCGTGCAGGCCCGAGGCGCCGAGCGTCAGCGCCGCCTCCTCCTCGGCGGTGCCCTGCTCCTGCATCAGCGGGATCAGCTCGCGGGCGACGAACGGGAAGGTCACGAACACCGTCGCCAGGACGATCCCCGGCAGGGCGAACAGGATCTGGATGCCGTGATCGACGAGCCAGGAGCCGAACAGGCCCTGGGACCCGAACAGCAGCACGTAGATCATCCCGGAGACCACCGGCGAGACCGAGAACGGCAGGTCGATCAGGGTGATCAGCAGCGACTTGCCAGGAAACTCGAACTTGGCGATCGCCCAGGAGGCGGCCAGCCCGAACACGACGTTGAACGGCACCGCGATCGCCGCCACGGTCAGCGTCAGGCGGATCGCGCTCCAGGCGTCGGGCTCCCGGAACGCGTCCAGGAAGGCCCCGAGCCCCTTGGAGAAGGCCTGGAGGAAGACCGCGAACAGCGGCAGCACCAGGAACAGCGCCAGGAACGCCACGGCGATCCCGATCAGGACCGCGCGGACGCCGACCCCTTCCGAGGCGACCGGGGCCGGCTTGGCGGCCGGCACGAAGGCGGGGGAGAAGATCTCAGACATAGCCGAACCGCCGCCGTGACCAGGCCTGGATGAGGTTGATGGCGAGCAGCGTCAGGAACGAGATCCCGAGCATGATCGTCGCGATGGCCGCCGCGCCGCCGTAGTCGAACTCGGAGAGCTTGATGACGATGAGCAGCGGCGCGATCTCCGATACGTAGGGCAGGTTGCCGGCGATGAAGATGATCGAGCCGTACTCGCCGACACCCCGGGCGAAGGCGAGCGCGAAGCCGGTGAGCACCGCCGGGATCAGGGGCGGCAGCACCACCCGGGTGAGGGTGACGAGGCGCGTCGCCCCGAGGGTGGCCGAGGCCTCCTCGATCTCCTTGTCGATCTCGGCGATCAGCGGCTGCACGGTCCGCACCGCGAAGGGCAGGCCGATGAACACCATGGCGATGAAGATGCCGACCGGCGTGTAGGCCGCCTGGATGCCGAGGCGCGCGAGCGGCGCGCCGAGCAGACCGTCCGGCGCGTAGAGCGAGGCGAGCGCGATGCCGGCGACCGCGGTGGGCAGCGCGAAGGGCAGGTCGACGGCGGCGTCGACCAGCTTGCGGCCCGGGAAGCGGTAGCGGGTCAGCACCCAGGCCACCAGGAAGCCGAAGGCCGAGGCGACGAGCGCCGCGATGGCCGAGACGCCGAAGCTGATCCGCAGGGCGCTGGCGACCCGCGGATCGGTGGCGACCTCCCAGATGCCCGACAGGCCGAGCCCCGAGGCCTTCACCACCAGTCCGGCCAGCGGCAGCAGGACGATCAGGCCGAGGCAGGTCAGCGTGTAGCCGAAGCTGATCCCGAAGCCCGGGATCACGCTCGGCCGTCGGAACGTCCGACGGGGACGGGGCGTCTGGACCATGATCTGAAGCCTCAGCGGCCGGCCCGGCTCAGACGGTCGAACAGGCCGCCGGCGTCGAAGTTCCGCTTCTGGATCTCGTCCCAGGATCCCTGGAGGTCCTCGATCTTGAACAGCTTGATCTCGGGCAACTGGGCGAGGTCCGCCGGGGCGGCCGCCTCCCGCCGGATCGGCCGGTAATGGTGCTTGGCGAAGATCGCCTGGGCGCGGTCGCCGTAGAGGAAGTCGAGATAGGCCTGGGCCGCCTTGGTGGTGCCCTTCCGCTCGGCATTGACCGCCACCAGGGCCACAGGCGGCTCGGCGTAGATCGAGGTCGGCGGCGAGACGATGTCGAACTTGTCGGCGCCGAATTCCTGGAGCACGAGGTAGGCCTCGTTCTCCCAGGTCGGCAGGACGTCGCCGAGGCCGCGCTGCGCGAACGTCACCGTCGAGCCGCGGGCGCCGGTGTCGAGCACCGGCACGTTCTTGTAGACCTGCCCGACGAAGGCGTCGGCCTTCGCGGCGTCCTTGTCCTTCCCGTAGGCGTAGCCCCAGGCGGCGAGGAAGTTCCAGCGCCCGCCGGCCGAGGTCTTCGGATTCGGGGTGATCACCTTCACGTCGGGCTTGACCAGGTCGTCCCAGTCCTTGACGCCCTTCGGGTTGCCCTTCCGGACCAGGAACACCACCGTCGAGGTGTAGGGCGTCCCCTGGTTCGGCAGCTTGCTGCGCCAATCCTCCGGGATCTTGCGGGTGAGCTTGGCGATCGCGTCGATGTCGGACGGGATGCCGAGGGTGACCACATCGGCGTCCACCCCGTCGATCACCGTGCGCGCCTGCGCGCCCGAGCCGCCGTGCGAGGCCCGCACCGTGATGGCCTCGCCGGTCTTGGCCTTCCACTCTTCCGCGAAGGCGGCATTGATCTCGCGGTAGAGCTCGCGGGTCGGATCGTACGAGACGTTGAGGAGCGCGGTCTCGGCCGCGGCCGGCAGCGCGCAGGTCAGCAGGCCGGCTCCGGCCAAAAGGGTCAGCCCGATCGCCCGAGCCATCCGGCCCAGACCTGAAGCGTTCGTCATCACGTCCGATCCCCCAGCCATCCGCGGTTGCGACGCAGGGGACAGGCGTCCCCGGGAGGCGCGAAATCGTTCTTTTTACCGAACGAAGTCAAGTCTCGGGTGTGGACCCGCGTGATGCCGTAACGTGATCAGGATCGACGATCGTGCCGGAAATGCAAGATAACTCAGGGCGGTAGACGATCAGAACGCATGGATCTTCTCTGTGGCGTCGCCGATGGAGAATATTTCGTGCGCGGAATCGGGTTTCTCAGAACGAACGATCTTAAGTGCTCTAGCGCACATCGGGCGGCATTCCGCGGGCCGGCGAGAGCCGTCCGTGGTTGCGCCGCACGCGGTTGCCCGCAAGACGGCGATCCTCCGCTCCCCTGCCGGCGGCGGTCCGGGTCAGCGCTTCGGCTTGTCGAGCCGGGCGATCAGGGCCTCCAGCCGCTTGTCGACCGGGGCCGCCAGCGTGTCGGTGAAGAGCGCGCGCAGGTTCTGGCCGAGATGGCGCCGGATGTCGGAGCTCAGCGGCGGCGCGTCGACCGACCGCTCGTTCTCGCAGGGGCGCTCGGGATGCGGCTTCGACATGACCGGAAAATCCTCGCACCTGTGGACACGTACGGTTGCAAGGTTTGGTTAAGGAGCCGTCACCGCCGACACCGCGACCCCGCCGCGCGACCCGGGTGCCCGGTCCCCGGTCGGTGTCGCAGGCCGGAACTGCGGCCGCGAAGGCTACGTTGCCCGGGCATTCCCCGCTGCCGTTCCCCCGCTGCCAGGAGGCGCCCCGTGTCCCGCTCGATCCCCCTGACGATATCGGTGCTCCTCGGCCTCGCGGCGGCCGCGTCGCCCTGTCTCGCGCAGACGAAGCCTGGCGAGATCAAGGGCATCGACGCGATGGGCGACAAGTCCCGCAGCGCGCAGGACGGCTGGAGCCAGGCCCCGGTGCCGCGCGAGCAGTCGGCCGCCAAGGACGCGCCGGACCCGGGCGGCAACTCGATCAAGGAGAATGCCGACCGTCCCGTGCCGCCGGCCCAGCCCGGCGGCACTTCCGCGACCGAGCCGCAGGCGCCCCTGGAGCACCGCACGGCCGGCCCGTCAGGCACCAATCCGGCCAATCCCAGCAAGTAAAAAAACCGTTCTCATGCAGGATGATGCCGGTGCGACAAACGTGTTGCTTCGGCTGAGACACGGCAACTTGCTGTGTCACGCAACCGCACTTGCCTCGCGCACGCTTTTTTGGGACAGCTTGGAATTATACCAGATCGCTTTTACGGAGCGGAGATGACGGTCCAGGTCTCAAGGCGTGGCCTGCTCAAGGGGGCCGGCGCCGGCCTCGCTGGCGGCTCGCTGGGCGCGCTCGGATTCGGCGGACTCGAGCCCGCCATGGCCGCCGCGGTGCGGCCGTTCAAGCTCGCGCAGATGCGCGAGACCCGCAACACCTGCCCGTACTGCTCGGTCGCGTGCGGCGTGATCCTCTACAGCCTGGGGGACCGTTCGAAGAACGCGCGCTCCTCGGTCATGCATATCGAGGGCGACCCGGATCATCCGGTCAACCGCGGCACGCTCTGCCCGAAGGGCTCGGCGCTGCTCGACTTCGTGCACGCCGAGACCCGCACCAAGTACCCGCTCCACCGCGCCCCGGGTTCCTCCGAGTTCAAGCGCGTGTCCTGGGATTTCGCCCTCGACCGCATCGCGCAGCTCATGAAGGAGGACCGGGACAAGAACTTCGTGGCCAAGAACGGCGACCTCACGGTCAACCGGTGGACCACGATGGGCTTCCTCGGGGCCTCGGCCACCACCAACGAGACGGCGTGGCTGACCTACAAGACAGTCCGAAGCATGGGGGCCCTGGTCTTCGATAATCAGGCCAGGGTTTGACACGGTCCGTCGGTCGCCAGTTTGGCGCCCTCCTTCGGACGCGGTGCGATGACCAACCTCTGGATGGACATCAAGCACGCGGACGTGATCACCGTGATGGGCGGCAATGCCGCCGAGGCGCACCCCTGCGGCTTCAAGTGGGTCGTGGAGGCGAAAGCCCATAACAATGCCAAGCTGATCGTCGTCGATCCGCGCTTCACCCGCACGGCGTCGGTGGCCGATCTCTACTGCCCGATCCGGCAGGGGACCGACATCGCGTTCCTGTCGGGGGTGGCCAAGTACCTGCTCGACAACGACAAGCTGCAGCACCGCTACGTCTCCGCCTACACCAACGCCGGGTACGTGGTCCGCGAGGGCTACGACTTCAGCGAGGGGCTGTTCACGGGCTACGACGCGGACAAGCGCGACTACGACAAGACCACCTGGGACTACGAGATCGGCCCCGACGGCTACGCCGTGGTCGACGAGACGATGCAGCATCCGCGCTGCGTGATGCAGCTCCTCAAGAAGCATCTCGCGATCTATACCCCGGAGATGGTCGAGAAGATCTGCGGCTCGCCCAAGGAGACCTTCCTGAAGGTCTGCGAGCTGATGGCGACGACGGCTTCCCCCGAGAAGTCGATGGCCTCGCTCTACGCGCTCGGCTGGACCCATCACTCCAAGGGCTCGCAGAACATCCGCTCGATGTGCATCGTGCAGACGCTGCTCGGGAATATCGGCGTGCTCGGCGGCGGCATGCAGGCCCTGCGCGGTCACTCCAACATCCAGGGGCTGACCGATATCGGGCTGATGTCGAACCTCATCCCCGGGTACCTGAACATCCCGGTGGAGAAGGAGCCCGACTACGCGAGCTACATCGCCAAGCGGCAGTTCAAGCCGCTGCGTCCCGGACAGACGAGCTACTGGCAGAACTACAACAAGTTCTTCGTCTCGTTCCAGAAGGCGATGTGGGGCGACAAGGCCACCAAGGAGAACGACTGGGCGTACGATTACCTGCCCAAGCTCGACGTGCCGACCTACGACGTGCTGCGCGGGTTCGAGCTCGCCAAGCAGGGCAAGATGACCGGCTACGTCATCCAGGGCTTCAACCCCCTGCTGTCGTTCCCCAATCGCGCCAAGATGACGGAAGCCTTCTCCAAGATGAAGTTCATCGTGGTGATGGATCCGCTCAAGACCGAGACGGCCCGGTTCTGGGAGAATCACGGCGAGTACAACGACGTCGATCCGACCAAGATCCAGACCGAGGTGTTCGAGCTTCCGACCACTCTGTTCGTGGAGGAGGAAGGCTCGCTGTCGAACTCCAGCCGGTGGCTGCAGTGGCACTGGCAGGCGCAGGAGGCGCCGGGCGAGTGCCGCTCCGACATCGAGATCATGTCGGAGATCTTCCTCCGCATGAAGGCGGCCTACAAGAAGGATGGCGGGGCCTTCCCGGACCCGATCGTCAATCTGAAGTGGGATTACGCGATCGCCGAGTCGCCGACGCCGACCGAGCTCGCCCGCGAGCTCAACGGCTACACGCTGGCGCCGACGCCGGACCTCAACGGGACGATCATCCCGGCGGGCAAGCAGGTCGACGGCTTCGCCCAGCTCAAGGACGACGGGACGACCGCCTGCGGCTGCTGGATCTACTCGGGCTGCTACACCGAGAAGGGCAACATGATGGCCCGCCGGGACAACACCGATCCCGGCGATCGCGGCATCGCGCCGAACTGGGCCTTTGCGTGGCCGGCCAACCGGCGCGTGCTCTACAACCGCGCCTCGTGCGACCCCGAGGGTCGCCCGTGGTCGGAGAAGAAGAAGCTCATCGAGTGGAACGGCAAGCAGTGGATCGGCTTCGACGTGCCGGATTACGGCGTCACCGTCGCCCCCGATAAGGGCGTCGGCCCGTTCATCCTGAACCAGGAGGGCGTCGCCCGCCTGTGGACCCGCGGTCTCATGCGCGACGGACCGTTCCCGACGCACTACGAGCCCTTCGAGTCCCCGGTGGCCAACCTCGCCTTCCCGAAGATCAAGGGCGCGCCCGCGTCCCGCATCTTCAAGGACGATCTGGCCGATCTCGGCGACGCGAAGGAGTTCCCCTACGCGGCGACGAGCTACCGCCTGACCGAGCACTTCCACGGGTGGACCAAGCACGCCCGGATCAACGCGATCCTCCAGCCGGAGGCCTTCGTGGAGATCTCGGAGGAACTCGCCAAGGAGAAGGGCATCGCCAAGGGCGGCTGGGTCCGCGTCTGGTCGAAGCGCGGCTCCCTGAAGGCCAAGGCGGTGGTGACGAAGCGGATCAAGCCGCTGATCTGCGACGGCAAGCCCGTCCACGTCGTCGGCATCCCGCAGCACTGGGGCTTCATGGGCCACACCAAGAAAGGATGGCACCCGAACTCGCTGACGCCCGTCGTCGGCGACGCGAACACCGAGACGCCGGAGTTCAAGGCCTGGCTCGTGAACATCGAGCCGACCACGCCTCCGTCGGACGCGGTCGCGTAAGGGGGAGCGGCAGACATGGCTGACTACAGCTCCCTCGACATCCGCCAGCGCTCCGCCTCCACGGAGACGCCACCGGAGATCCGCCGCCAGGTGGAGGTCGCCAAACTCATCGACGTGTCGAAGTGCATCGGCTGCAAGGCCTGCCAGTCGGCCTGCGAGGAGTGGAACGACCTGCGCGACGACATCGGTGTCAACACGGGCACCTACCAGAACCCCCACGACCTCACGCCGAAGTCGTGGACCCTGATGCGGTTCACCGAGTACGAGAACCCGGAGACCAACAACCTCGAATGGCTGATCCGCAAGGACGGCTGCATGCACTGCACCGAGCCGGGCTGCCTGAAGGCCTGCCCGTCCCCCGGCGCGATCGTGCAGTACTCCAACGGCATCGTCGACTTCATCGAGGAGAACTGCATCGGCTGCGGCTACTGCGTGAAGGGCTGCCCCTTCAACATCCCGCGCATCAGCCAGACCGACCACAAGGCGTACAAGTGCACCCTGTGCTCGGACCGGGTGGCGGTGGGTCAGGCACCGGCCTGCGCCAAGGCCTGCCCGACCGGCTCGATCATGTTCGGCACCAAGCAGGCCATGATCGATCAGGCCCACGACCGCGTCGAGGACCTGAAGTCGCGCGGCTTCGCCCATGCCGGCCTCTACGACCCGGCCGGCGTCGGCGGCACGCACGTCATGTACGTGCTGCACCACGCTGATCAGCCGAGCCTCTACGCCGGCCTGCCGAACGATCCGAAGATCTCGCCGCTCGTCGCCTTCTGGAAGGGCGGCGCCAAGGTGTTCGGTCTCGCCGCGATGGGCTTCGCGGCGGTGGCGGGCTTCTTCCACTACGTCACGGCCGGCCCCAACGAGGTCGTGCCCGAGGAGGAGGAAGAGGCGGTCGAGTACGACGAGGCCAAGCGCCGGGAGAATGGCGGCGAGGCCCGGCCGCACTGAGACGCGACGGTCTCCCTCCCCCGCGGGGGGAGGGAGCGCCGCGCCGAACGGTTTCGGCAGGGCGGAGACGGCTCGGGCGCCAGACCCGATTTCGAGTTTCACGGCCCGCCCGCCGCGACGGGTGGCCCCGTCAGGCGAGTGAAGGCCGATGACGATCCAGAACGATGTCCGGGACGGCGATTCCCGCCCCCTCCACCACGCCAAGTCCGAGGCGCCGGAGGTGATGTACGTCCCGCGCTACACCGGCGTGCAGCGCGTGAACCACTGGATCACCGCGATCCTGTTCACGCTGCTGACCCTCTCGGGGCTGGCGATGTTCACGCCCTACCTGTTCTCGCTGACCGGCCTGTTCGGCGGCGGGCAGGCGACCCGAGCGATCCACCCGTGGTTCGGCGTGGCGCTGGCGATCAGCTTCCTCTTCCTGTTCGTGCGCTTCTGGCGGCTCAACATCCCCAATAAGGACGATGTCGAGTGGTCGAAGAAGATCGGCGACGTGGTCACCAACCGCGAGGACCGGCTGCCGGAGCTCGGCAAGTACAATGCCGGCCAGAAGGGCGTGTTCTGGGGCCAGACCGCGCTGATCGGCGTGATGTTCGTGACCGGCCTCGTGATCTGGAACACCTATTTCGGCGGCCTCACCTCGATCGAGACCCAGCGCTGGGCGCTGCTCGCGCACTCGCTGGCCGCCGTCATCGCCATCGCGATCATCGTGGTGCACGTCTACGCCGGCATCTGGGTGCGCGGCACCGGCCGGGCGATGGTCCGCGGCACGGTCACGGGCGGCTGGGCCTACCGGCATCACCGCAAGTGGTTCCGTCAGATGGCCGGCGGCCCGGCGCGCCGCGGCTCGGTGGACAAGCGCGGATCCTGATCGCGTGGCCAACTTCTTCAGGCGGAAACCCGCGGCTCCGGCCGCGGACAGGAGCCCGAAACCCGCCGAGGCCCCGAAGCCCCGCCGCCGGGATTTCAGCGAGCTCAAGCCCGATCCCGACAAGATCGGGATCTCGGGCTCGGTCCCGTTCGTGCGCCTGCCCGATCCCGCGACGCTGTTCGCCGACCGGGCCGCGCGCCTAGCGGAGGCCGCGCCCGGGCACCCGCTGGAGGCCTATCTCCGGTTCGTCGGTGAGGTCGCCCGCGCCCAGGCGGCGATCCAGGCACGGTTTCCGGCCCCGCCGGCGCCGGATCCCGCCGATCAGGCGCTGCGGAGCGAGCACGGCATGCCGCCGCTGTCGCGGCACAGCCTCGAGGCCGACCAGGATTTCGACGCGTGCCTCCTGGCGCTGCTCGACGCGCTGGATCTCGCGACCGCGCCCGAGGCCTCGGCCGCGGCGCGGGATGCCCTGCGGGCCGCCGCGCCGGAGGAGCGCCGCGATCTCGCCGTGCAGGTTTTCGAGGGCGCGCTGCCGGTCGACCGGATCGCCGAATGCCTGTTCGTCTCGGCCGCGTTGCAGGTGCGCTTCGCCGAGCGGGCCGCGCGCCTCGACACGCGGACGCTGAAGCCCGTCGCGGACGGAGTCTGCCCGTGCTGCGGCGGCGCGCCGGTGGCGAGCGTCATCGTCTCCTGGACCCCGGCCGACAAGGCCCGGTATCTCAGCTGCTCGGTCTGCGGCACGTACTGGAACCACGTCCGGATCCGCTGCACCGCCTGCGGCGACGGCGAGAGTGTCAGCTATTACGGGCTCGACGAGGTGTCGAAGGACGTCCAGGTCGAGACCTGCACGACCTGCCACAGCTACATCAAGCACCTCCACCAGCACCGAGCGCCGGCCCTCGACCCGGTGGCGGACGACATCGCGTCCTACGGGCTCGACCTGAAGATCGCCGAGGACGGGTTCCGGCGCGCCGGACTGAACCTGCTGTTCGTGATCTAGCGCGGGATGCGCCCATCCCGACCGACGGCCTCGTCCCGAGGTGGCCGTGTCGGGGGCCTTCGAGGGCGAGTTCCAGAGAGCGCGCGGCGCCTGGAGGCCGCCTTCGAGACCTCCGCCGCGCTCCGCACCGCGGGATGAGGGGCCGGGTCGGACGCGCCTGCAGGATCGACAGCGCGATCCTGCAGGCGCGGCGGGAAAGGAAAGCCCCGCGCTCAGCGGTAGCCGTAGCGGCTCTTGGCGGCGGCGAGCAGGTGCAGGGCCTCGCCCGACTTGCCGGCCGAGCACTCCGCGGCGGCGTGGGCGAGGTCGGCGCTGAAGCGGTCGCCCACCGGCTTGTTGAGGTTGCCGGTGGCCACGTCGCTGTCGACGATCGCCTTCGTGCGGGCGATCTCCGGGCCGCAACCGCTGCCCGTGGGCAGGGCCAGGGGCGCCGGCACGATCGGCGAGGGCTCGGTGACCGCGGGCGTGGCGCGCTGCTGGCAGGCGCCCAACGCCGCGACGGCGAGGGCGACGAGGCTGAGGCGCATCGGGAGGCGGGACGCGGGCACGGCGATCATCCTGTTGGGGCGCGAGGGGCCGCGCCGCCGAGGTTCTGGGCCGAGCTTGGCGGTGGGTCAATCGCCCCGGCGACATGCCGAAGGGGCGCGAAGCGCGGGACGCGGTTCGCCGCGAACGCGCGATTCCGCTGTTGCCGGAGGGACTTGGTGCGCGCCGCCGGCATCCGGCGTCGGCGGCGCGCTCCGAATCGTGACGGGCTTACTTCGCCTTGTCGGCGAGCGCCTTCAGGCCGGAATCGTAGATGCCCTGGATCGCGTCGGTGGCGACCGTGTCCGGCGCGCCCTTGGCGTTGAAGGTCCCGGTCCAGGTCACCTTCGAGCCGGAGCCGGCGGGGGCGACCGAGAGGGTCGACTTGTAGTCCGAGACCGGCAGCGGGCTCTCCAAGATCGTGTAGGTGTAGCTCATCACCTTGTCGTCGCGGGAGACCTGCTCCTCCTTGATGGTGCCGCCGCCCTTGAGGCTGAGGGTGCGGACCTTCATGCCGTCCTTGTCCGACAGGACGCACTTCTCGATGGCGGGGTGCCAGTCGCCGATGCCGCAGAACTCGCCGATCGTCTGCCAGACCTTGGCCGGCGGCGCGGCGATGTCGGCCGAGCGCGTCACCTCGAGGGCGTAGCCCGGCACGGTGGCCGCGGCGAGCGCCAGGGCGGCGAGGGGAAGGGACCGGCAGAAAGCGAAGGGCATCTCGGGGTGTCTCCGTCCGTCTCAGGTCGCGGCAGGGGCCGCGCAGGCTCTGATGGCCGCGCAGGAGCTAGGCCGGGAGGGGGCGCTCGGCAATGGGCGGGAGCGGCGGCGCATGACTTTCGCGCTCAGACGACGCGGCCGGTGATCGTCTGCGCGCAGGGGCTGTCGTGCCGCCGATCGGCCGATACTCGGGGCCTGGGCCGCGATCAGGCCTACCAGCCGTCCGTCTCGTCGGCGTCGGCCGGGTAGCCGTAGACCGTCGCGGGCGCATAGGCGGGCCGGGCCGCCGGGCGGTAATAGGCCGGCACCGACCGGCGCCCCATTTGATCGCTGTTCGCCAGCAGGTCGTCCGGCTCGTAGGGGCTGCGGTTCCGGGCGAGCCGGGTGCCGCGCCGCCCGCGGTCCGCCATCGGGACATCCGCCCCCTCGATCACCACCCGCGTCCGGCCCATGCCCTGGCTCTTCACGAGGTTGAACAGGGTCGCGGCGTTGCGCACCGACAGGCGCACGCAGCCGTGCGAGGCCGCGCGCCCGAGGCTCCGGACGTGGTTGGTGCCGTGGATGGCGTGGCCCTGGGTCGTGAAGAACATCGCGAAGGGCATGGGCGCGTCGTCCCATTCCTTCGAGAAGTGCGTGCGCTCCATCCGGAACGGGCGGTAGGCGCCGGACGGGGTGTCGTAGCTCGCGACGCCGGTCGAGACCGGCCAGGAATAGCGCGGCTGGCCGTCGACGGAGACCTCCATGCGCTGGGTGGTCTTGTCGACGTTGACGAGCACGTCCGCGCTGGCCGTCGCGGGGATCCCCGCGCACAGGAGCAGCCCGGACAGGACGGAGATCAGACCGATACGCATGAGCGACTCCGACTCGAGACGCGCCTCGAGAAACCGCGACGGTTTGCCGACACGCTAAACCGTCGGCAACACCGAGGTTCCGGTCCGCGGCAACCCTGCGTAGTCACGCTTTGCTGAGCACCCTCACAGCACCCTCACAGCACCCTCACAGCACCCTGGCGGCGCCCTCACGGCGCAGCCGCGGCCATGCCGGAGATCCGGCGGATCGCGGCTTCGGCCTCCTCGACGATGCGTAGGACGAGGTCGCCGGCGCCCGGCAGGTCGGCGATGAGCCCGACGGCCTCGCCGACCGTGACGTTGGCGACGTCGTAGTCGCCCGCCGCGTCGGCATCCTCCACGTCCCGGCGCCGCTCGGCCGAGGCCGCGCGCAGCGCGTCCTCGCGGCCGTGCCACGTCTCGATGAAAGCGTTGCGCAGGAGTCGGCCGGTATAGGGCTCCGGCCAGGCCCGCTGGCGGGCGATGTCGTAGACCTGCGTGCGGATCGTGTCGTCGCCGGTCGCGGCGAGAACCCGCTGCTTCGCGGCCGGGTGGATCAGCGCCTCCCGGCTGGCCCAGAACCGGGTCCCCATCAGGACACCGTCGGCCCCCAGCGCCAGGGCGGCGGCGAGGCCGCGCCCGTCCGCGATGCCGCCCGCCGCGAGGAGCAGCGTCTCGGGGCGCTCGCGGGCGATCAGGTCGGCGACCGCCGGGACGAACGCCGCGGTGCCGCGGGCGGTGAGGCCGTGGCCGCCGGCCTCCGTCCCCTGCGCCACCACCACCGCCGCGCCGACCTCCAGGGCGCGTCGGGCCTGGGCCAGAGTGTGCACCTGGCAGATCAGCCGCACGCCGGAGGCGTGGATCCGGTCCGCGAACGGCGCGGGATCCGCGAAGGAGAGCATCAGGGCCGCGGGCGACCGGGCGAGAGCCGCGTCGAGGAGCGACAGGTCCCGGGCCATCGACCACGTGATGAAGCCGCAGCCGACCCGCTGATTGCCCGCGCGGGCGAATTCCCGGTCGAGCGTCGCGTGGTCGCCGTAGCCGCCGCCGATCAGTCCGAGGCCGCCGGCGGCGGTCACCGCCGCCGCGAGGGCGCCCCCCGAGGCCGGGTCCATCGGGGCCAGCACGATCGGGTGCCGCAGCCCGAAGGCGTCGGTGAGTCTCGTCCTCAAGGCCATGGGTCCCCTCCCCGGGAAGCGTCTCGGTTGCGCGCGCCGCCCGCTGGGGCTTAACGCTCGCGCAGCGGCGGAAAAAATGATTCCTTCTGAAGGAAGGCATCGGAAAAGCAGATGGCATGAACAGCACCGACCTGATGTTCTTCGCGGCGGTGGCCCAGACCGGCGGCATCGGGCGCGCGGCGGCGCGGCTCAACACCGTCCAGTCCAACGTCACCGGCCGGATCCGCGCCCTGGAGCAGGCCCTGCGCGTGCCGCTGTTCCACCGTGGCAGCCGCGGTGTGACGCTGACCCGGGCGGGTGAGCGGCTCCTGCCCTACGCGCTCCAGGTCGGACAGCTGCTCGCGGAGGCGCGCCACGCCCTGCTGGCCGAGGGCGAGCCGCGCGGACCCCTGCGGATCGGCGCCATGGAGACGACCGCGGCCCTGCGCCTGCCCGGCCCGCTCGCGGATTTCGCCGCGCGCCACCCGGACGTCGATATCGAGCTGGAGACCGGTCCGACCGAGCACCTGATCGCCCGGGTCCTCGACCGGAGCCTGGAGGGGGCCTTCGTGGCCGGCCCGGTCGCGCAGGCCGACCTCGTCGGGATCCCGGTCTTCACGGAGGAACTGGTGCTGGTGGCGCACCCGGCCGTCGGCGACCTCGCGGCGCTGCTCGACCGGCTGGCCCGGGCGCGCGACGCGAAGGTGCTCGTGTTCCGGGCCGGCTGCTCGTACCGGAGGCGCCTGGAGGCGTTCCTGGCCCGCCAGGGCCTCGTGCATGTGCGTCGCATGGAGTTCGGGACCCTCGACGGCATCCTCGGCTGCGTGGCGGCCGGCCTGGGCGTGACCCTGGTTCCGCGGGCCGTGGCGGCGCCGGCGCACCGCGCCGGCCGGGTCTCGATCCACCCCGTGCCCGACGGGGACGGGCACGCCCCGACGCTGCTGGTCCACCGCGCCGACGACCGGCCGAGCGCGGCCTTCGCGCGGTTCGCCGAGCAGGTGCGGACGGCGCTCCCGGATGTGACTTAGGCTCCCGGCTCCGGCACGGACCGTGCCCTTGGCAACCGCCGGTTGACAGCGGCCCGGGCCCCGGCGCTTCCTCCCGGCCGCAGACGGTTCGGAGTTCCCATGGCCCTCGACCCCACCCTCGCCGCCGAGATCGAAGCCTCCGTGGCGGAGGGCTTCGCCGATCAGGTTGCCCACACGCAGGCGCTGGTCCGGTTCGCCTCCCTGCGCGGGGAGGAGCATGCCTGCCAGGATTACGTGTTCGATCAGTTCCGCGCCCGGGGCTACGCCACCGAGCGCTTCGCCATGGATCGGGACGCCATCGCGGCCCATCCGGGCGGCTCGAAGATCGACGAGGCCCACCATTCTGACGCGCCGATCGTGGTCTGCCACCACCGGCCGGCGACCGAGACGGGCCGCTCGCTGATCCTGCAGGCCCATGTCGACGTGGTGCCGCCGGGACCCGCCGACCTCTGGACCCATCGGCCCTTCGACCCGGTGATCCAGGGCGACTGGATGTACGGCCGCGGCGCCGGCGACATGAAGGCCGGGCACGCCGCCAACCTGTTCGCCCTCGACGCGCTCGCCCGCCTCGGCCTGCAGCCGGCGGCCGCCGTGACGGTGCAGTCGGTGGTCGAGGAGGAATCCACCGGCAACGGCGCCCTGATGACCCATCTGCGCGGCTACCGGGCGGACGCCGTGCTGATCCCCGAGCCGGAGGACGAGAAGCTCGTGCGCGCCAATACCGGCGTGCTCTGGTTCACCGTGGAGGTGCGGGGCGTCCCAGTCCACGTGCGCGAGATGGGCGCCGGCGCCAACGCCATCGACGCCACCTACCGGGTGATCGGCGCGCTGCGCGCCGTCGAGGCCCGCTGGAACGCCGAGAAGGCCGCGCACCCGCATTTCGAGACCGAGGACCACCCGATCAACCTCAACATCGGCAAGATCGAGGGCGGCGACTGGGCCTCCTCGGTCCCGGCCTGGTGCCGGATCCACTGCCGGGTGGCGCTCTACCCGGGCGTCACCGCCGCGCAGGCCGCCGCCGAGATCGAGGCCGCGGTGGCGGGCTTCTCCCGCACCGACCCGTTCCTGGCCAACAGCCCGCCACGGGTGGTGTTCAACGGCTTCTTCGCCGAGGGTTACGTGCTGGAGGAAGGCTCGAAGGCCGAGGCCGTGCTCGGCCGCGCCCACGAGCGGGCGATCGGCTCACCGCTCCAGAGCTTCATGACGGCGGGCTACCTCGATACCCGGGTGCATGCCCTCTACGACCGGGTGCCGGCCCTCTGCTACGGCCCGACCTCCCAGAACATCCACGGCTTCGACGAGCGCGTGAGCCTCGCCTCGGTGAAGCGGATCACGACCACCATGGCGCTGTTCGTGGCCGAGTGGTGCGGGACGGAGCGGAAGGTCTCCTGATCCGCCGCCGTCTTTGCGAGCGGAGCGAAGCAATCCAGCAGCACCACGCACGCCAAGGTCGCGCCGCCCTGGGTCGCTTCGCTGCGCTCGCGATGACGGCGGTGCTCGCCGTCAGGGGATCAGCCGGTCCGCGCGGAGCTGGGCGAACAGGTCGTAGAACGCGTCGTCCGTCGGCTGGTAGGCGGTGAAGCCGAGGCGGCGGCTCTTGCTCATGTCGGTGACGACCTCGATCGGCCGCCCGAGATCGGCATCCGTGTGCCAGGGCGAGGCCAGCTTCTCGAGGTTCGGCTCGGCGAGCCCGTGGCGCGCCGCGATCTCCGCCCAGGCCGGGCCGTCCTGCGCCATCCGGGGCTCGAGCGGCCGGTGCGTGCCGTCGAACGTCACCGCCTCGATCCCGAACCAGTCGGCGATCCGGCCCCACATCCAGCTCCAGCGGAAGACGTCGCCGTTCACGACGTTGAACGCCTCGTTGGCGGCCCTCGGGTCCGTCGATGCCCAGAGCAGCTGGCGGGCGAGCAGCCGCGCGTCGGTCATGTCGGTGAGGCCGTTCCACTGCGCGGCCGAGCCCGGGAAGATGAACGGGCGTCCCAGCTCCCGGCACAGGGTGGCGTAGCAGGCGAGCGTCGTGCCCATGTTCATGGCGTTGCCCACCGCCTTGCCGATGATCGTGTGCGGGCGGTGGACGCTCCAGGTGAAGCCGTCGCGCGCGGCGGCCGCGAACACGGCATCCTCCTGCGCGTAGTAGAAGTTCTCGATGTCGAGGCGGCCCTGGTCCTCGCGGAACGGCGTCTGCGGCAGGGTGCCTTTGCCGTAGGCCTCGAACGGCCCGAGATAGTGCTTCAGCCCGGTCACCAGGGCGACGTGGCGGACGCTCTTCTTCGGGCGGAGCGCGTCGAGCAGGTTCTCGACCATCGCCCGGTTGACGCGGATCATCTCCGCCTCGGTCGGGCGCCGCTGCCAGGTCGCCAGGAACACGTGGCTCGGGGCGAGGTCGGAGAGCGCCTCCTCCAAGGAGGCCGGATCCTGCAGGTCGCCGGCCACCGGCACGACTCCGTCCTGCCGCACCGGGTGGCGGGCGAGACCGGCGACCGTCCAGCCCTCCTGGGTCAGCAGCGCCGCGGTGGCGCTGCCGACGATCCCGCTGGCGCCGACGATCAGGGCAGTGTTCGACATGGAAACCCTCGTGCCCGGCTTAAATCCGGGTCCGGGGCAGATGGGCGCGGGTGGTGTCGCGACAACCCCGCCGCGCGGCGGGGACGCCTGTGCGGCGCGCAAGGGTTGTGTGATCGCGAGCCCCACGTCATCGCGAGCGTAGCGAAGCGACCCAGGGCAGCGTGCGGTTTCGGACCATGGCGCGACCCTGGATTGCTTCGCTCCGCTCGCAAAGACGGACGCCCTCAGGCGACCCGGTCGATCGCGGCGCCGAGGATGTCGACGATCTCACCGATCTGGTCGCGCTCGATGATCAGCGGCGGCGACAGGGCGATGATGTCGCCGGTCACCCGGGTGAGCAGGCCGCGCTCGAAGCAGTCCACGAACACCTCGTAGGCGCGCTTGCCCGGCGCGTCCGGCCGCGGCGCCAGCTCGACGCCGGCGACGAGCCCGATGGTGCGGATGTCGATGACGCCCTTGCGCCCGCGCAGATCGTGGATCGCCGCTGCCCAGTCGTCGGCGATGTCGGCGACACGGGTCAGCAGCCCCTCCTCCCGGTAGATGTCGAGCGTCGCGAGGCCGGCCGCGCAGGCGATCGGGTGCCCGGAATAGGTGTAGCCGTGGAACAGCTCGATCCCGTCCGGGCCCTGCATCAGGCCGTCGTGGACCGCGCGGCTCGCGAAGACCGCGCCCATCGGCACCGTGCCGTTGGTCAGGCCCTTGGCGCTGGTCACGAGGTCGGGGACGACACCGAAGAAGTCGGTCGCGAAGGGCGCGCCGAGGCGGCCGAAGCCGGAGATGACTTCGTCGAAGATCAGCAGGATGCCGTGCTTCGTGCAGATCTCGCGCAGGCGCTCGAGGTAGCCCTTCGGCGGGATCAGCACGCCCGTGGAGCCCGCCACCGGCTCGACGATGCAGGCCGCGATGGTCTCGGCCCCGTGGAGCGCCACCAGCCGCTCCAGATCCTCGGCGAGCTCGGCCCCGTGCTCGGGCTGGCCCTTCACGAAGGCGTTGCGGGCCGGATCGTGGGTGTGGCGCAGGTGGTCGGTGCCGTTGAGGGTCGGGAAGACCCGCCGGTTCGACACGATGCCGCCGACCGACAGGCCGCCGAAGCCGACGCCGTGATAGCCGCGCTCGCGGCCGACCAGCCGGGTGCGGGTCCCCTGCCCGATCGCCCGCTGGTAGGCGAGCGCGATCTTGAGGGCGGTGTCGACCGATTCCGAGCCGGAATTGGTGAAGAACACCCGGTCGAGGCGCTTGTCCGGACCGCCCGGGGCGATCTCGGCCAGCCGCTCGGCGAACTCGAAGGCGACGGGGTGGCCCATCTGGAAGGTCGGGGCGAAGTCGAGGGTCGCGAGCTGGCGCTCAACGGCCGCGGCGATGCCCCGGCGCCCGTGGCCGGCATTGACGCACCAGAGGCCCGCGGAGCCGTCGAGGACCTTGCGGCCGTCGTCGGCGGTGTAGTGCATGCCCTCGGCCGAGACGAGCAGGCGCGGCGCCGCCTTGAACTGGCGGTTGGCCGTGAACGGCATCCAGAAGGCGTCCATCGCGGGCGTGTTGCGGAGCGGATGGTCGGTCATGGGCGGTTCTCCGGGACGGGCGACGCGGATCGGCGGCGGGACCAGGGGACACCTTCGCCGATCGGGCAACAAGTCCTTTTCTGGTCGCCGCCAACCCCTTGCAGGATCGGGGCCGCGGGTGGCACCGTTGCGGGATCCGCAACACCTGAAACGGGCCCTGGCCGGATGAGCATCGATGTCGGCGCGCGCCTGCGCTTCGTTCGGGCCCGCCACGGCCTGTCGCAGCGGACCCTCGCCAAGCGGGCCGGGGTGACCAATTCCGCGATCTCGTTGATCGAGGCGAATCGCGTGAATCCGTCGGTCGGCGCCCTGAAGCGGATCCTCGACGGGGTGCCGATTGGCATGGCCGAGTTCTTCGCCCTGGAGCCGGAGCCGGAGCGCAAGGCGTTCTTCGCCGCCGAGGAGCTCACCGAGATCGGCCGCCGGGCCGCCAAGGGGGCGATCTCGTACCGGCAGGTCGGCGACAGCCTGTTCGGGCGCAAGCTCCAGATCCTCAAGGAGCGCTACGAGCCCGGCGCCGATACCGGCCGGGTGCCGCTCTCCCACGAGGGCGAGGAGGGTGGCATCGTGCTCTCCGGGCGCCTGGAGGTGACGGTCGATGCCGAGCGCCGGATCCTCGGCCCCGGCGACGCCTACAGCTTCGACAGCCGCCGCCCGCACCGGTTCCGCTGTGTCGGGCCCAACCCCTGCGAGGTGGTGAGCGCCTGCACGCCGCCGAGCTTCTGAGACGAAGCCCGGCTGCGGCGGATGAAACGCCCGCCCTGTCGCGTGCAGGCGTTGCGGTCGGCCGGCAGACTGGCGCATGCAGGGCGGCGTTTGAATTCATAATGCCGCGCGAGGATCGATGGCCGTCACGACCGCAAGCCCGGCCGCCGGGCCCGGACAGAACCAGTCGGCGCGCGCGGCGCTCGCGGCCTTCGTGGGCACCACGATCGAGTGGTACGATTTCTTCATCTACGGCACGGCGGCGGCCCTGGTGTTCGGGCCGCTCTTCTTCACGGCGGAATCGCCCTACATCGCGACGCTCTCGGCCTTCGGCACCTTCGCGGTCGGCTTCCTCGCACGACCACTCGGCGGCCTGATTTTCGGCCATCTCGGCGACCGGTTCGGGCGCAAGCGCGCCCTGGTGGCGACGCTCGTGATGATGGGCATCGCGACCTCCGGCATCGGCCTGCTGCCGACCTACGCGTCGATCGGCCTCTGGGCGCCGGTGATGCTGGTCGTCCTGCGGCTGATCCAGGGGCTCGCGGTCGGCGGCGAGTGGGGCGGCGCGGTGCTGATGGCGGCCGAGCACGCGCCGGCCGGGCGCAACACCTTCTTCGCCTCCTTCGCGCAGCTCGGCAGCCCGGCCGGGCAGATCCTGTCGCTGCTGGCCTTCCGGCTCGCGGGCCTCCTCGACAAGGAGAGCTTCCTGACCTGGGGCTGGCGGGTGCCGTTCCTCGTCAGCATCCTGCTGCTCGGCGTCGGGCTCGCGATCCGCCTCGGCGTCGCGGAATCCCCGGCCTTCGAGAAGGCCCGGGCCGCCGGCGGGCCGCCGCCGGCGCCGGTGCGCGAGGTGCTGACGACCTGCCTGAAGCCGGTGCTGCTGGCGGCGGGGGCCAACACCTTCGCGATCGCCTCGGTCTACCTGTTCAACACCTTCATGATCGCGTTCACCACGCAGTATCTCGGCATCGCGCGGGCGACGATCCTCGACGCCCTGCTGATCGCCGCCGTGGTCCAGCTGGTGATGACCCCGGTGGGCGCCCGGATCGCCGAGCTGATCCGCAACGAGCGTCTGTTCCTCCAGGGGACGCTGGTCTGGGCGATGCTGGCCCCCTACCCGCTGTTCTGGCTGGTCGAGACCAAGTCTGTGCCGCTGATCGTGCTGGGTCTCGCCCTCAACGTGGTCGGCAGCGCGACCTTCTACGCGGTGATCGCCGGCTACCTCGCGGGCGCGTTCCCGACGCGGGTGCGCTACACGGCGATCTCCATCGCCTACCAGTTCTGCGGCGCGCTCGCCGGCGGCCTCACCCCGATCGTCGGCACCGTGCTGGCCGAGCGCTTCCAGGGCCACTGGTGGCCGATCGCGGTGTTCGGCACGGCGCTGGCCGGCGTGTCGTTCCTGTGCGTCACGGCGATCGGCGGCTACCGGGCGCGGCAGCGGGGTTTCCTCGACGGGTGAGCGCGACCGGTCAAAGGCGCCGGATCCGGGTAACGCGGGATTCAGGCCGGTGGTCCAGGATCGGCGGCATGGATTCGATCGCCGCAGCCGCCGTCCAGATGCTGGGTTCGTCCCAGAACCAGCAGATCGGCATCGCCGTCGCCAAGCAGCAGCTCTCCGCCGACAAGGCGGTCGCCGGGCTGGTGGCGGACAGCGCCGCCCAGGCGGCGAGCGCCGGCCCACCGGCCCCTCCCGGACAGGGCCAGAGCGTCGACCTTCGGGTCTGACGAAGACGCCGCGCTCCGCTTTCCGGGCCTCGCGCGAACCTGGGGTGCTTCGCTGCGCGCGCGATTTCGGCGGGCTCTCCGGCGGCCGTTGAACGGCCGCCCCTACCCGAAGCCGTAGAGCCGCCTTGGGTTGTCCACGAACACCATCCGGCGCCTGGCCGCGTCCGGCACCCAGTCGGCCATCAGGTCGAGGAGTTCGCGCGTCCGCGGCGGCCCGTCCCAGGCGGCCACGTGCGGCCAGTCCGAGCCCCAGAGGCAGCGGTCCGGCGCGGCGTCGTTGAGCGCCCGGGCGAAGGGGATCGTGTCGGTGTAGGGGGGCCCGGTCACGGAATCCCGGAAGGCACCCGAGAGCTTCACCCAGTTGCCGTCGGCGACGAGGCCGAGCAGCGCCCGGAACCCCGGATGGTCCACGCCCGCCGAGGTCGGCATGTGGCCCATATGGTCGAAGACCAGCGGCACGGGCAGCCGCGCCAGGCGGCCGGCGATCGGCGGCAACTCGCGGGCATCGAGCAGGAACTGGAGGTGCCAGCCCATCTCGCGGGCGAGCGCCCCGTAGGACTCGACCGCGTCGAGCCCGACCCCGCCGCCGAACAGGACGTTGAGGCGCAGGCCGACCACGCCGGCCTCCTTCAGCGCGGCGAGCTCCGCGTCGGGCAGGCCGAGCGGGATCACCGCGACGCCGCGCAGGCGCTGCCGGTGGGCGCGCAGCGTCTCGACCATCAGCCGGTTGTCGGTGCCGTGCACGCTGACCTGGATCAGCACGCCGTTGGCCATGCCGGTCCCGTCGAGCATCGCCAGATACCGCTCGGCCGGCGCCGCCGGGGGCGTGTAGCTGCGGTCCGCCACCAGGGGATAGTCCGGCGGCAGGCCGATGACGTGGGCGTGCGTGTCGACCGCGCCCTCCGGCACGGCGTAGCGGGTCGGGCCTTCCGGATGCGGGTCCGGGGCGGGGCAGTCTCGGATCTCGGACATGATCAGGAATCCGCGTGGAGGACCTTGCCGCGCGTCTCGGGCAGCGCGAAGGCCGCGAGGAAGAAGATCCCGTAGGCGACGGCCGCGAAGATCGCGATGGCGGAGGCGAGGCCGGCGCGCTCCGCGAGGTAGCCGACCAGCGCCGGGAACAGGGCGCCGACGCCGCGGCCGAAATTGTAGCAGAACCCCTGCCCCGAGCCGCGCAGGCGCGTCGGGTACAGTTCGGTCAGGAACGCGCCCATGCCGGAGAAGTAGCCGGAGGCGAAGAAGCCGAGGGGAAAGCCCAGCACCCACAGCACACCGTTCGACAGCGGGATCTGCGTGTAGGCGACGATCACCGCGATGGCGCCCACCGAGAAGATCAGGAAGAGCGGCCGCCGGCCGAGCCGGTCGGCGAGCCACGCGCCCACGAGGTAGCCGGTGAACGAGCCGATGATCAGGGCCGCGAGGTAGCCGGTGGAGGACACGATCGACAGGTGGCGCTCGGTGGTCAGGAAGCGCGGCACCCAGGTGGTGATCGCGTAGTAGCCGCCCTGGCAGCCCGCCGCCGCCAGCGAGGCGAGCAGCGTGGTCTTGAGGATCGGGCCGGAGAAAATCTCCCAGATCTGCGGCCGGTCGCCCGTGGCGGCGGCCCGGGCGCGGGACTCGGCGGCGACCTCCGGCTCCTTCACGTAGCGGCGCAGGTAGAAGACCAGCAGCGCCGGCAGGGCGCCCACCGCGAACATCCAGCGCCACGCGGTCTCGGGCGGCAGGACCGAGAACAGCACCGCCTGCGACAGGACCGCGAGGCCCCAGCCGATCGCCCAGCCGGACTGGACCGAGCCCACCGCCCGGCCGCGATACTCGGCCCGGATCGTCTCGCCGATCAGCACCGCGCCGGCCGCCCACTCGCCGCCGAAGCCGAGGCCGAGGAGCGCCCGCGCGATGAGCAGCTGCTCGAAGTTCTGCACAAAGGCGCAGAGGAGGGAGAACAGCGAGAACCAGAGGATCGTGATCTGCAGCGTCAGCACCCGGCCGATGCGGTCGGCGACGAAGCCCGCGAGCCAGCCGCCGAGCGCCGAGGCCAGCAGCGTCACCGTGGCGGCGAGCCCGGCTGTGCCGGCATCGACGTGCCACAGGGCCATGATCGTCCCGATCACCAGCGGGTAGATCATGAAGTCCATGCCGTCGAGGCACCAGCCGGCGGCGCACGCCCAGAAGGTGTGCCGCTCCGGTGGCGTCATCGATCGGTAGAAAGCGGTGAGGCTGGCGTCGCGGATCTCGACCGCGTCCACGCCCGTGGGCCCCTGCCCGGTTGCTGAACTCATCACCGCCTCCCGCCGCCCGATACCAGTATCAGCGTCCCGGGCAGAGCTGTCCAACGATGCGGCGGGTCACGCAAGCAACCGGAAAGGAAAAGGCCGCCCGGAGGCGGCCTGTCCCGTTCTTTTCACGCTCGATCGAGGCTCAGTAGCAGCGCTCGACCAGAACCCGGCGGTAGCCGTATGGCGTCCAGCGCACCCGCGGGACCGTGTAGCAGCCGCCGCCGTAGCCGTAATCGTAGGCCGCCGGGGCGTAGTAGCCGCCGTAGCCGTAACCCGGGTAGCCGTAGCCGCCGTAGCCGCCGTAGAGGCCCCCGGCCGCGAGGCCGAGCCCGACGCCGAGGCCCAGGCCGCCGAGCCCGTAGCCGTAGCCGCCGCGGTAGCCGTAACCGCCGCGCCAGCCGTAGCCCCGGCCGTAGAAGCCGCGGCCGTAGCCGAAGCCGCCCGGACGGAAGCCGACGCCCCGGAAGCCGCCGCCGAAGCCGCCGTTGCGGAACCCGCCGAAGCCGCCGCCGCGGAAGCCGCCGCCGAACCCGCCACCGTGGAAGCCGCCGCCGAAACCGCCGCCATGGAAGCCGCCGCCGCCGAAGCCGCGCGCGTCCGCGCTGGCCGGCGCCAAGGCCAGAGCACCCGCCGCCAGCAGGGCCGAGCCGAGCACTGCACCCTTCATCACGTCATCTCCGTGGAAACACGCCCTCTGCGGCTAAGAACGCTCGAACCGATAAAACGGTCCAGTCCCGGCCGCGGCGCGCGGTCGCGAGACGCACCCGGCCGCGTCCGAACCCATGCGGGCGCGGCTCGGACACGAAATTCGCCGCTTTCCAGGGCGAAGGGCGGGCCGAACGAGCTTCGCCGTCCCCGACTTGCCGTCCCCGAGCTGCCTGGAACGAATGATGATGCTGCGCCCGGCTCACGCCCTCTTGATCACGCTGCTCGCCCTCGCGGCCCCGGCCCGGGCGGCCGCCCCGGCCGCGACGGAGCCCTGCCGGGCGGTCGAGGCGCAGGGTGAGACGTTCACGGTCTGCACCATCGACCTCCGGAAGCAGCGACTGCGGCTGTTCTGGCTCCAGGACGACGGCAAGCCCTACGGCGCCCTCGGCACCCTCGCCGAGAAGCAGGGCGGCCGCCTCGCCTTCGCGATGAACGCCGGCATGTACGACAAGGACCAGGCGCCGGTCGGCCTCTACGTCGAGAACGGGCACGAGCTGAAGCGCGTCTCCACGGCGGACGGGCCGGGCAATTTCCACCTGAAGCCCAACGGGATCTTCTGGCTGAAGGGCGAGCGCGCCGGGGTGGTCGACACGTCCCGCTACCTGCGGGCGAAGATCCGGCCGGATTTCGCCACGCAGTCCGGGCCGATGCTGGTGATCGACGGCCAGATCCACCCGAAGATCGCCGCCGACGGGCCGAGCCAGAAGATCCGCAACGGCGTCGGCGTGCCCGGCGACGGGCACGTGGCGATCTTCGCGATCTCCGAGCGCCCGGTGACCTTCGGCGCCTTCGCGCGGCTGTTCCGCGACGATCTCGGCTGCCGCAACGCCCTGTTCCTCGACGGCTCGGTCTCCAGCCTCTACGCGCCGAACCTCGGCCGCACCGACATCAGCCGCCCTCTCGGACCGCTGGTCGGCGCGCTGCCGCGGTGAGGGCCGCCCTCAGCGCTGGCCGAAGGCCGTGTCCTTGAACAGGTCCTTGTACTCCCGCGGCTGCGAGCGCCAGTACTGCTTGGGCGCGCGCACCCGGGCGCCGAGCTCGGCGGCGGCGTGCCAGGGCCAGCGCGGATCGTACAGCATGGCGCGGGCGAGCGAGATCGCGTCCGCCCGGCCCTCCTGCAGGATCGTCTCCGCCTGCCGGGCCTCGGTGATCAGCCCGACCGCGATGGTGGTGAGCCCGGTCTCCGCCTTGATCCGCTCGGCGTAGGGCACCTGATAGCCCGGCCCGAGCCTGATCGCCTGCTTCGGCGAGACGCCGCCCGTGGAGACGTGGATCGCCGGCGATCCCGCCCGCTTGAGCGCCTGGGCCAGCTCCACCGTCTCGTCGAGATCCCAGCCGTCCTCGACCCAGTCGGTGGCCGAGACCCGCAGCCAGACCGGGCTGCCGGCGGGCACGACATCCCGCACCGCGTCGTAGATCTCCAGGGGGAAGCGCATGCGGTTGGCGAGGCTGCCGCCGTATTCATCTGTCCGCTTGTTGGCGATCGGCGACAGGAACTGGTGCAGCAGGTAGCCGTGGGCGCCGTGCAGCTCGACGGCCTCGATGCCGAGGTGCACGGCCCGCTTGGCGGTGGCCACGAACTGGTCGCGGACGCGCTTCAGGTCGGCGGCGTCGAGGGCGTGGGGCGGGACCTCGCCCTCGCCGTGCGCGACCGCCGAGGGCGCCTCGGTGCGCCAGCCGTAGGCGTGCTCCGGCGGGATCTGCTGGCCACCGGCCCAGGGGGCCTCGCTGGAGGCCTTGCGCCCGGCATGGGCGATCTGGATGCAGACCGGGATCGGCGCGTATTCGCGCACGGCGTCGAGCACCCGGCCCAGCGCCCGCTCGCAGCCGTCGTTGTAGAGGCCGAGATCCCAGGCGGTGATCCGCGCCTCCGGGGAGACCGCGGTGGCCTCCAGGGTCAGCAGGCCGGCCCCCGACATGGCGAGCTGGCCGAGATGCATCATGTGCCAGTCGGTCGCCTCGCCGTCCCGCGCCGAGTACTGGCACATCGGCGCGACGAGGATGCGGTTCTCGAGCGTGAGCGCGTCGAGTGTCAGCGGTTCGAACAGGCGAGCGGTCATCGGCAACTCCTGGTGGAGGGTTCACTCTGGCCCAGGACGGGCGCGGCGGCCAGTGCGGTGCGGCAGAGCACCTCTGCGGGCGGGCGTTGCGGGAACTTGCGGATGTGGCCGCCCGTTTCCTGGCCTGTCGCCGCATCGCGGCAATCGACGCGAACCGCCTGAGGGGGCGAGATCGCCCGAGGTCCAGATGATGCTCACCAGACTCGCCGTCCCGCTCGCCCTGGCCGCCGGCTGCGCCGCCCTCGCGGGCACCGCCCAGGCCCAGCCTGCCGCCTTCGGCGGCCCCAAGATGCTGATCCACGGGAATTACTGCGGACCGGGCAACAACGCGCCACTCCCGCCGATCGACGCCCTCGATGCCGCCTGCGCCCGCCACGACGCCTGTACGCCGAACGGCGGCCTGCCTTCGGAGGCCTGCAATCTCCGCCTGCAGCGGGAGGCCGCGCTGATCTCCCGCGACCCCCGTCAGCCGGACGATGTCCGGTCCCTCGCCGGCCTCGTGGCCGCCACCGCGACGCTGATCCCCTCCGAGCCGAACGCCCGGCGCGTGCCGGCCTCGGTCACCACCGGTCCGACCGCGGGCACCTACGCGCCCGCCCTGATGCGGCCGGCGCCGACGGTCGATATCGACACCGACGACGACGGCGCCGACGCGGATTGAGGCGGATTGAGGCGGGCCGCGACCGCCCGTCGACGCGCCGCCAGCGCGGTCCGGCACCCTACCGGGCCGCGCCGATCCCCCGATCCTTCAGGCTGTCGCCGATCTCGTCGAGGGCCGCCGCGTCGTCGATGGTCGCCGGCATCGTCCACGGCTCGTGATCGGCGATGCGCTTCATCGTGGCCCGCAGGATCTTGCCCGACCGGGTCTTGGGCAGCCGCGGCACGGTCAGCGCCAGCTTGAAGGCGGCCACCGGGCCGATCTCGTCCCGCACCTTGGCGACGAGTTCCCGCTCGATCGTCTCGGTCGGCCGGGCGACGCCGGCCTTCAGCACCACGAACCCGCAGGGCACCTCTCCCTTCAGCGCGTCGCGGATGCCGATGACCGCGCATTCCGCCACGTCCGGGTGGCTCGCCAGCACCGCCTCCATGCCGCCGGTGGACAGACGGTGGCCCGCGACGTTGATGATGTCGTCGGTCCGTCCCAGGACCGTGATGTAGCCGTCGGCGTCGATCACCCCGGCATCCGACGTGTCGTAGTAGCCCGGGAAGGTGGCGAGATAGCTCGACCGCATCCGGTCGTCCGAGCCCCAGAGGGTCGGCAGGCAGCCGGGCGGCAGGGGCAGGCGGATCGCGATCGTGCCCATGGTCCCCGCCGGAACCGGCTTCCCGCCCTCGTCCAGGACTTCGACCCGGTAGCCCGGCATCGGCACGCAGGTGCTGCCGTGCTTCACCGGCAGGAGGCCGAGGCCCATCGGGTTGCCGGCGATCGGCCAGCCGGTCTCGGTCTGCCACCAGTGGTCGACCACCGGTCGGCCCAGCACGCGCTCGGCCCAGGCGACCGAGTCGGGGTCGGCGCGCTCGCCCGCCAGGAACAGGCTGCGGAAGGCCGAGAGGTCGTGATCGGCGATCCGGGCGCCCTTCGAATCCTCCTTCTTGATCGCCCGCAGGGCTGTCGGCGCGGTGAACAGGCAGACCACCCCGTATTCGCCGACCACCCGCCAGAAGGCGCCGGCATCGGGCGTCCCGACGGGTTTCCCCTCGTAGAGGACCGTGGTGCAGCCGTGCAGGAGCGGCGCGTAGACGATGTAGGAGTGGCCGACGACCCAGCCGATGTCGGAGGCGCAGAAGTAGGTCTCGCCGGGCTGGACACCGTAGAGGTTCGGCATCGACCAGGCCAGGGCGACGAGGTAGCCGCCGGTATCGCGGACCACGCCCTTCGGCTTCCCGGTCGTGCCGGAAGTGTAGAGGACGTAGAGCGGGTCGGTGGCGGCGACCGGCACGCACGCCGCGCTCCGCCCCGCCGTCCGGGCGGCCGCGACGGTCTCACCCCAGTCGCGATCCCGGTCCGCGACGAGGGTCGCGGGCCCTTGCGGGCGCTGGAGGATCAGGCAGGCCTCCGGCTTGTGCCGCGAGGCCGCGATCGCCGCGTCCAGGAGCGGCTTGTAGGCGACCACGCGGTTCGGCTCGATCCCGCAGGAGGCGGCGAGCACCACCTTCGGCGCCGCGTCTTCGATCCGCACCGCCAGCTCGTTGGCGGCGAAGCCGCCGAACACCACCGAGTGGACCGCGCCGAGCCGGGCGCAGGCGAGCATGCCGAACAGCGCCTCGGGCACCATCGGCATGTACAGGATCACCCGGTCGCCCTTGCCGACACCGAGGTCGGCCAGCACGGCGGCCAGCACCGCCACCTCGTCGCGCAGCGCCCGGTAGGTGATGCTGCGCTTGGTCCCGGTCACGGGCGAGTCGTAGCGGATCGCAACCTGATCCGCCCGGGCCCCGTCCGCGTGGCGGTCCACCGCGTTGTGGCAGGCGTTCAGGGTGCCGTCCGGGAACCAGCGTCCGTAAAGGCCGGAATCCGGCGCGAAGGCCCGCTCCGGCGCCCGCGCCCAGTCGAGGGCCCGCGCCGCACCGAGCCAGAACGCCTCGGGGTCGCGGCAGGCCGATTCGTAGATCTCCGGGTAGCGGCCCGGCAGGCTGGCTCTCGTCATCGGTTGGGCGTTTCCTCGCGGACCGCTCTCCGGCGGCGGCCCGCAGAGTAGCCCATTCTCGCGCGCGCGGGAGTGGCGACGGGCGTGACGGCCGCGGCTCGGTGCCCCCAAAAGAAAACCGCCGCACCGGGGCTCCCGATGCGGCGGTCGTCAGCTTGAATTCGCTATCAGATTGGACGTCTCAGGCGTCAGTGCAACGTGTCGTTGCCCGCCTGAAGCTTGTTGATCTCGTCCTTGAGGAGGAGTTTCCGTCGCTTCAGCTCGGCGATGTGGAGGTCGTTCGCCGAAGGTCTGTGGATCGCTTCCTGAATCTCGCGCTCGAGGGCTTCGTGCTTCCGGGCGAGTTGGTTCAGATGCGTCTGCAGCGACATGAGTCGAATCTCCTGTCATCGTTTCGACACAACGAGATTGGCACAGGATGCCGGACCTGTCGAAGCGTTTTCTGCTGCTAAGTCTGATGATTGCTTACCGCGCCGCCTTGTCCGGCGCCGGAGCGTGACGCATGCTCTCGGGCGACGAACGGTCTTCGGGTTCTCAGGTGACGATGGCGGACGAGGCGGGTGAGGGTACGCAGTCGGACCTCCTGGGCGAACTGGCGCGGCTGCGCGAGGAGCACCGGGATCTCGACAGCGCCATCGAGGCGCTGGAGCGCAGCGTCGCCGGGGACCAGCTCCAGATCCAGCGCCTGAAGAAGCGCAAGCTCACGCTGCGCGACCGCATCTATCACATTGAGGACGCGCTCACGCCGGACATCATCGCCTGATGCCGGTGGACGCCCTCCGGCCCCGCCTTGCCGCAGGCCCGCGCCGCCTGTAAGCGCCCTCTTTTGCCGGGATCAACGATGGCGTCGCCTCCTCCGGTCGCGATCATCATGGGCAGCCAGTCCGACTGGGCGACCATGCGTCATGCCGCCGAGACGCTCGACGCGCTCGGCGTACCATACGACGCGCGCATCGTGTCGGCCCACCGCACGCCGGACCGGCTCGTCGCCTTCGCCAAGGGCGCGGTCGCGGCCGGCCTCAAGGTGGTGATCGCCGGTGCGGGCGGCGCCGCGCACCTGCCCGGCATGGCGGCCGCGATGACCCGCCTGCCGGTCTTCGGCGTGCCGGTGGAGTCGAAGGCCCTCTCCGGCCAGGACAGCCTGCTCTCCATCGTCCAGATGCCGGCCGGCATCCCGGTGGGGACCCTGGCGATCGGCCGGGCCGGGGCAGTGAACGCGGCCCTGCTCGCCGCCGCCGTCCTGGCGCTGACCGATCCGGACCTGGCGGAGCGCCTGGAGGCGTGGCGCGCGGCCCAGAGCGCCTCGGTGGCCGAACGGCCGGTGACGGAAGAGAACGCGTGACGGACAAGATCCTCGGCCCCGGCTCGATCCTCGGCATCGTCGGTGGGGGCCAGCTCGGGCGCATGATCGCGCTCGCGGCGGCCGATTACGGCCTCAAGGCGCATGTCTACGCGCCCGACGCGGACAGCCCCGCCTTCGACGTGGCCGCCCGGACCATCTGCGCGGCCTACGACGACGCCGCGGCGCTGGCGGATTTCGCCCGCGGCGTCGACGTCGTGACCTACGAGTTCGAGAACATCCCGCACGCCACCGCCGACGTCCTCGCCCGGCACGCCGCCCTGCACCCGAACGCGCGCGCGCTCTCGACCACGCAGGACCGGCTCTCCGAGAAGGAGTTCATCAACGGCCTGGGCATCCCGACGGCGCCGTTCCGGGCGGTGGACACGCCCGACGACCTCGACCGGGCGATCGAGGTGATCGGCCTGCCGGCCGTGCTCAAGACCCGCCGCTTCGGCTACGACGGCAAGGGGCAGCGCATGCTCCGCGAGCGGGCCGAGGGCGACCGCAACGCCCTGTTCGCCGAGTTCGGCGGCGCGCCGCTGATCCTGGAGGGCTTCGTGCCGTTCGAGCGCGAGGTCTCGGTGGTGGGCGCGCGCGGGCGCGACGGCAGCTTCGCGGCCTACGACCTCTGCGAGAACGAGCACCGCGACCACATCCTCGCGCTGACCCGGGTGCCGGCGCCCGGCGTGTCCGCCGAGACGGGCCGCGCCGCCGTCGAGATCGCCCGGCGGATCGCCGACGCCCTCGACTATGTCGGCGTGCTCGCCGTCGAGATGTTCCTCGTCCGCGAGGACGGGGCGGAGCGGCTGGTGGTCAACGAGATCGCGCCCCGGGTGCACAATTCCGGCCACTGGACCAGCGAGGGCGCGCTGACCTCGCAGTTCGCCCAGCACGTCCGCGCCGTCTGCGGCTGGCCGCTGGGCGATGCGGGCCGGGTCGGCGGTCTGCCCGTCGAGATGCGCAACCTGATCGGCGCCCAGGCGGACGACTGGCACGCCCTGCTGGCCGAGCCCGGCGCCCACCTGCACCTGTACGGCAAGGGCGAGGCGCGCCCCGGCCGCAAGATGGGCCACGTCACGCGCCTCGGGCCGGGTCCGACCGGATCCTGAGGCTTCGAGGGCACACCCGCGTCGCCGCGTGATCGCCGGAGGGCCGTCCGCGGCCCCGCGGAACGGTCGAGCCATACCTTCGCCACATCCCGCCGCTTCCACGACACTGTGGTCGGTTCCGTATGCTGTCGCTCGAACCCGCCCGCACCGCTTGGTCCCGCCGGGACCGGCGGGGGCCGGATCACGACGCGGCGCTTCTTAAGCCGGCCTTCACCGTGATGCGCGACGGTGCCCCGAACTCGGGCGTGCCCGGCGCTCGGCGCGGGCTCTTGGACTGTGAGGGGCGGGGCGGACGCGCGCGGAGCGGGCGACGCCTCGGGGAGAGTGGGGCAATGAACGTACGCAACCGGCTGGGACGGAAGACGGCACTGATCGGCGCGGCCTTGGTCTCGGCTGCCGGCCTCGCGGGCTGCGAGACCGTCGGCAGCGCGGCCGGCCCGCGGCAATACGCGGTCTTGGAGAAGGACACGACCGGCGCCACGAACGTCAACATCGCCTCCCTGACCGAGGTCGTGCAGCGCAACCCGAACGACGCGGCGGCCTACAACACCCGCGGCGCGGCCTACGCCCGCGCCGGCCAGTTCAACGACGCCATCGGCGACTTCACCAAGGCGATCCAGCTCGATCCGAACTCCGCCTCCGCCTACAACAATCGCGCCCTGGCGAACCGCCAGATCGGCCGCGACGGCCCGGCGCTGCAGGACTTTTCCAAGGCGATCGGTATCGATCCGAATTACGGGCCGGCCTATATCGGCCGGGCCAATGTCGAGCGCGCGCAGGGCAACCTCGACCAGGCGCTGAACGACCTCAACGTCGCGATCCGCCTGAGCCCCGAATCCGCGCAGGCGTACCATGCCCGCGGCCTCGTGAAGCAGAAGCAGGGCCAGGACACCCAGGCGATCGCCGATTTCGACGCCGCCATCGACCGCGACCCGTTCGTGGCCGCGCCCTACGCGGCCCGCGGCCAGAGCCTGATCGCGACCAACCAGTACGCGAAGGCGATCGAGGACTACAACGCCGCGCTCAACGTGAACGCCAAGGACGCCACGTCCTGGGCCTATCGGGGCCTCGCCTACGAGAAGCAGGGCCAGCGCAAGGAGGCGATGGAGAACTACCAGCGCGCCTCGACGATCGACCCCAACAACACCGTCGCGCGGGCCGGCCTCGGCCGCGTCCAGGGCGGGGTCGGCACGCTGTTCAACTGATCGCTCCGTCATCGCGCGCGGAGCGGAGCGACGAAGGGCAGCGCGACACGTTCGAGCGTGGCGCCGCCGGATCGCTCCGCTCCGCCCGCAGGGACGGTGCCGGCGCCTGAGGCGAACTACGCCGCCAGCAGGCCGTTCTCGTCCTGCGTGATCCGGCGCAGGTGGTGGGCGGTGTCGCCGAGCTGGTACTCGATCATGGCGAGCCGCTTGAAATGGTGGGCGCCGATATACTCGAGCGTCATGCCGATGCCGCCGTGGAGCTGCACCGCCTCCTGGCCGACGTAGCGGCAGGCCTTGTTGATCTGCACCTTCACGGCCGACAGGGCCGCCGCCCGCGCCCCCGCGTCCGGCGTGTCCACCATCATGGCGGCGTAGAGCGCCATGGAGCGGGCCTGCTCAAGCTGGATCAGCATGTCGACGGCGCGGTGCTGCAGCGCCTGGAACGAGCCGACGCTGACGCCGAACTGCTTGCGGGTCTTGAGGTACTCCACCGTGAGCCTGTGGAGCGCGTCCATGGAGCCCACCGCCTCGGCGGCGAGCGCCGCGATCCCGTGCTCCACCACCCGCTCCAGGAGCGGCAGGCCGCCCTCCGGGTCGCCGAGCGCCGCGTCGGCCGGGAGCGTCGCGTCGGAGAAGGACACCTCGGCGGCCCGGCCGCCGTCCTGGGTCGGGTAGGCCTCGATGGCGACGCCGGGGGCGTCGGTCGGGACGAGGAACAGGCCGATCCCGCTCGGGTCGCGCCGCTCGCCCGAGACGCGGGCCGAGACCACCATCAGGCCGGCCGCGTCGGCGTTGGGCACGACGCTTTTCGCCCCGCTCAGCACGTAGCCGTCGCCGCTGCGACGGGCGGTCGTCGCCACGTCGGCGAGGTCGTAGCGGGACTGGCGCTCGGTGTGGGCGAGGGTCAGGCGGAGGTCGCCGGCGACGAGTCCCGGGACGAGGCGCTCCCGCTGCGCGGCGCTGCCGCCGAGCCGCAGGGCCGTCGAGCCCAGCACGAGGCTCGCGAGCAGGGGCTCGACCACGAGGTTGCGGCCCACCGCCTCCATGACCAGCATGGTCTCGACCGGGCCGCCGCCGAGGCCGCCCTCGTCCTCGGAGAAGGGCAGGCCGGCGACGCCGAGTTCCGCGAAGGCCGCCCAGCCGTCCTCGTGGAAGCCGAGGGGCGCCTTGAGGCGCGCCTGCCGGCTCTCCAGCGACGGGTAGAGGTCGGCGGCCAGCCGCTCGACGCTGTCGCGCAGGAGCGACTGGTCCTCGTTCAGGTCGAAATCCATGGTGTTCCCTCGCGGATGTCGTCGGAGGCGCCCGGCGCCTCAGGATGAGGGGGAGGACGGGGCGAGGCGACCGCTCACAACCCGAGGATGCCCTTGGCGATGACGTTGTGCTGGATCTCGTTCGAGCCGCCGTAGATCGAGACCTTGCGGTTGTTGAAGTAGCTCGGCGCCGCCGCGTCGACCCAGTCGAAGCCGCCGGGCAGGTTGTTGGCCCCGGCCCCGCGCGCGGGCGCCGCCAGGGCGAAGGGCCCGGCGAGCTCCACCAGCAATTCTGTCGCCGCCTGCTGGAGCTGCGAGCCGCGGATCTTGAGGAGCGAGGAGGCGGGGTCCGGCTCTACCGAATCCGCCCTTCCCTGCTTGGCGGCCACCCGCATCTGGGTGATCTCCAGGGCCTTCAGCTCGACCTCGACCTCCGCGACGCGGGCGCGGAAGGCGGGATCGTCCCACATCGTGCCGGGCCCTGCCGGCATCTCGCGGGCCAGCCGCTTGATCCGGGCGATCCGCTCCTTGGTGAGGCCGATCCGGGCGATGCCGGTGCGCTCGTTGGCGAGCAGGAACTTCGCGTAGTCCCAGCCCCGGTTCTCCTCGCCGACGAGGTTCTCCGCGGGCACGCGCACGGAATCGAAGAAGACCTCGTTGACCTCGTGCCGCCCCTCCAGCGTCAGGATCGGCCGCACGGTGATCCCGGGCGTCGTCATGTCGATGAGCAGGAAGGAGATGCCGCGCTGCTTCTTGGCCTCGAAATCGGTGCGGACCAGGCAGAAGATCCAGTCGGCGTGCTGGCCGAGCGTCGTCCAGGTCTTCTGGCCGTCGACGACGTAGTGGTCGCCGTCGCGCACCGCCCTGGTCTTCAGCGAGGCGAGGTCCGAGCCGGCGCCGGGCTCGGAGAAGCCCTGGCACCACCAGTCGTCGAGGTTGGCGGCGCGCGGCAGGAAGCGCGCCTTCTGGTCCTGCCGCCCGAAGGTCGCCAGCACCGGGCCGAACATGTAGCAGTTGAACTGCTGCGGCAGCGGCACCGCCGCCTGGAACAGCTCTTCTGTGTAGATATAGCGCTGGATCGGGGTCCAGTCCCGGCCGCCCCATTCCTGCGGCCAGTGCGGCACCGCCCAGCCCTTGGCATTGAGGATCCGCTGGCTCGTGACGTAATCGTCCTTCGAGAGACTGCGCCCCTCCGAGACCTTCTTCCGGATCTCCGCCGGGATTTCTTCGCGGCAGAAGCTCCGAACCTCGTCGCGGAACGCGATCTCTTCCGGCGTAAAGCGGAGATCCATCGTCAGCCTCCGATCTCGAACAGGCCGGCGCAGCCCTGGCCGCCGGCGACGCACATGGTCACGACGGCGTAGCGCGCGCCGCGGCGGCGGCCCTCCAGCAGGGCGTGGCCCACGAGCCGCGCCCCCGACATGCCGAACGGGTGGCCGACCGCGATGGCGCCGCCGTTGACGTTGACCTTCTCGGGGTCGATCCCGAGCGTGTCGCGGCAATAGACCGACTGGGACGCGAAGGCCTCGTTCAGCTCCCACAGGTCGATGTCGGCGACGCGCAGGCCCTGGCGCTCCAGGAGCCGCGGCACCGCGAAGACCGGGCCGATGCCCATCTCGTCCGGCCCGCAGCCCGCGGAGGCGAAGCCTCGGAAGATGCCCAGCGGTTCGAGGCCGCGCCGCGCAGCCTCGTCGGCCGACATCAGCACGCTGGCCGAGGCCCCGTCCGAGAGCTGGCTGGCATTGCCCGCCGTGATGAAGGCCCCCTCCCCGCGCACGGGCTTGAGCCTGGCGAGACCCTCCAGGGTCGTGTCCGGCCGGTTGCCCTCGTCCTTGGCGAGCCGCGTCTCGACCTCCCGGGTCTCGCCGGTGGCCTTGTCGGTCACCGCCATGACGGCGCTCATCGGGACGATCTCGTCGTCGAACAGCCCGCGTTCCTGCGCCGCCGCGGTCCGTCGCTGGCTCTCCAGGGCGAAGTGGTCCTGCGCCTCCCGGGAGATCCGATAGCGCTCCGCCACGATGTCGGCGGTCTCGATCATCGGCATGTAGATCGCCGGCAGATGGGCCTCCAGCCACGCGTTGCGGGTCAGCTCCCGCTGGACCTTCGGTTGGACGAGGCTGATCGACTCGACGCCGCCCGCCACCGCCACCGGCACGCCGTCGAGGATGATCCGGCGCGCCGCGCTGGCGATCGCCTCCAGGCCCGAGGCGCAGAAGCGCGAGACCGTGACGCCGGCCGACTCGACGGGGATCCCCGCCACCAGGGCCGCGTGGCGGGCGACGTTGCCGCCCGTGGCGTTCTCGGGATAGCCGCAGCCGAGCACCACCTCCTCGACGGCCGCGGGCTCCAGGCGCGCCCGGTCCAGGGCGCCGCGGATCGCGTGGGCCGCGAGGTCGGCGCCGCGGGTGAGGTTCAGCGCGCCGCGATGCGCCTTGCCGATGGGCGTGCGGGCGGTCGAGACGATCACCGCGTCGGTCATGATCGCTCTCCCGCTCAGGCGTTCTTCAGGCCGGCGAAGCTGCCGCCCTCGGCGGCGAGCTTCTTGAGGAGCGGCGCCGGCTCCTGGCTGTCGTCGCCGGTCTCGGCCGCGAAGCGCGACAAGGCTTCGGCGACGGTCTTCAATCCGACCGTGTCGGCCCAGTGCATCGGGCCGCCGCGCCAGGCGGGCCAATTGTAGCCGTTGATCCAGATCGTATCGATGTCGCCGGGCCAGGCCGCGATGCCCTCCTCCAGGATCCGCGCGCCCTCGTTGACCATCGGGTACATGAGCCGCGCGACGATCTCGTCGGCCGTGAAGCTGCGGCGCGCGACGCCGTGCTCGGCGGCGACGCGCGCGATCAGCGCCTCCACCTCCGGGTCGCGCGTGCCGGCGCGGGCGCCGTCCGGGTAGAGATAGAAGCCGCGGCCCGTCTTCTGGCCGAACCGGCCCTGCTCGGCGAGCGAGTCCGCCACCGGCGCCCGGCCGCCGAAATCCTTGCGCGAGCGCCAGCCGATATCGAGCCCGGCGAGGTCGCTCATGGCGAAGGGGCCCATCCGGAAGCCGAAGCCGGTCACCGCCGCGTCGACCTCGTGTGGCAGCGCGCCCTCGAGCAGCAGGCGCTCGCCGGCCCGGCTGCGGCGCTCCAGCATGCGGTTGCCCACGAAGCCGAAGCAGACGCCCACCGTCACCGGCAGCTTGTTGAGCCGCTTGCCCAGGTCCAGCGCGGTGGCCAGCACGTCCGGCGCGGTTTTCTCCGCACGGACCACCTCGACGAGGCGCATGACGTTGGCCGGGCTGAAGAAGTGCAGGCCGAGCACGTCCTGCGGCCGGTTGGTCACCGCCGCGATGGCGTTCACGTCGAGGTAGGAGGTGTTGGTGGCCAAGATCGCGCCGGGCTTGGCGACCTGGTCGAGCTTGGTGAAGATCTCGCGCTTGACGCCCATGTCCTCGAAGGCCGCCTCGACGACGATGTCGGCCTCCCCGGCGTTCTCCAGGCCGAGCGCGCCCGTGATCCGGCCGACCCGCTCGTCGCGCTGGGCCTCGGTGATCGAGCCGCGCTTGGCCGAGCCGGCGTAGAGCCCCCTCACCCGGTCGAGGCCGCGCGCCAGGGCGCCCTCCTCCGTCTCGATCACCGTCACGGGGATCCCGGCATTGGCGAAGCACATGGCGATGCCGCCGCCCATCGTGCCGGCGCCGATCACCGCGGCCGTGCGGACGGGGCGGCGGGGCGTGTCCTTCGGCAGGCCGGGCACCCGGCCGGCCTCGCGCTCGGCGAAGAAGGCGTAGCGCAGGGCCTTCGACCGCGGATCCTCCACCAGGGCGCGGAACTCGGCCCGCTCCACCGCCACGGCGGCATCGAAATCCTGCTCCAGGCCGGCGCGCACCGCCCGCGCCAGGGCGTGGACGTTGGTGGCGTCGGGATCGCGCTTGACGGCCTCCGCGGCCTGCGCCTCGAAGCTCTCCCGCGCGCCCGTTGTCAGCGTCTCGGACCGGTCGCGCACCCGCGGCAGGGCGCCGGAATCGGCGAGTTCCAGCGCCCGCTTGCGGGCCTCCGCGACGAGGTCGCCGAGCACCACGGCGTCCACGATGCCCAGCGCCGCCGCCGTCTCGGCGGAGACCGGCTCGCCGGTGAGCATCATCGCGAAGGCGGCGTCGGGCCCGATCAGGCGCGGCAGGCGCTGCGTGCCCCCCGCCCCCGGGATGATCCCGAGCTTGATCTCCGGCAGGCCGATCCGCGCCGACGGGGCCGCGACGCGGCCGTGGCAGGCCATCGCCAGCTCCAGGCCGCCGCCGAGGGCCGCGCCGCCGATCGCCGCCACCACCGGCTTCGGGCTGGCATCGAGCCGGTCCAGGATGTCCGGCAGGCTCGGCGGGCGCTGCGGCTTGCCGAACTCGCCGATATCGGCGCCGCCGACGAACACCTTGCCCTCCGCGGCCAGGACGACGGCCCGGACCGACGCGTCCGCGACGGCGTTCGTCAGGGCCTCGTCGAGGGCCGCCCGCAGCGTAGCGCCCAGCGCGTTGACCGGCGGGTTGGCGAGCGTGAGCACGGCCACGCCGCCGTCGACCTCCTGACGAACCACCCGATACTCCCTGTTGTTCTGCAATGCAGAATAAGTGTCCGCATTTCGGCGGGATGTTGGTCCGAGTGCCCGCCAGCGTCAAGGATGGGCAAGGTCTGTCATCGGGGTGCGGCCAACTGTTCTGCAATGCAGAAAACTAGTGCCTCGGCCGTTTGACCCGCGGCCCGGGGCCATGCCATCACAACGGCCCTGAACGAGACACGGTTGCGGACGCCGCCCGGCGCGCGAAGGCCGGGCCGCCGGAGGCACGGGGGAGGATCGCGGTGCGCGGCAAGGATCGGGGCGAGCGGCCCGGGGGCGCCTGTCCGGCGCGGGTTCCGGCAGCGGGGAGCGGGCGGTGAGCGACGGTCCCGAGCGCGACCCGGGCGGGCGCCTGCCCGAGATCCTGCGCGGCCGGCTCGCCCTGCCAGTGATCTGCGCCCCGATGTTCATCGTCTCCGCCCCGGAGCTGGTCATCGCCCAGTGCCTGTCCGGGGTTGTCGGCTCCTTCCCCGCGCTGAATGCCCGGCCGGCCGAACTCCTCGACGCGTGGCTCGCGCGGATCACGCAGACGCTCGTGGAGGCCCGCGCCGCCGACCCGTCGCGGAAGATCGCGCCGTTCGCGGTGAACCAGATCGTCCACGCCTCCAACGACCGGCTGGCGCAGGATGTCGAGGCCTGCGTCCGGCACCGGGTGCCGATCATCATCACCTCGCTGCGGGCGCCGGACGCGGTGATCCGCCCGGTCCACGCCTATGGCGGGGTGGTGTTCCACGACGTCACCAATGTCCGCCACGCCGAGAAGGCGCTGGAGGCCGGCGTCGACGGGCTGATCCTGGTCTGCGCCGGGGCGGGCGGGCACGCGGGGACACTGAGCCCCTTCGCCCTGGTGGGCGAGATCCGGCGGTTCTACGACGGGCCGCTGATCCTGTCGGGGGCGATCACCTCGGGCTCCGCGATCCTGGCGGCCCAGGCCATGGGCGCCGACCTCGCCTACATGGGCACCCGCTTCATCGCCACCCGGGAGGCGAACGCGGCGGCGGCCTACAAGGACATGATCGCCGGCAGCGCCGCCGCCGACATCCTCTACACCCCCTACTTCACCGGCGTTCCGGGCAACTACCTGACGCCGAGCATCCGCGCCGCCGGGCTCGATCCCGAGGCCCTGCCGGTGCGCGACAAGACCGCGATGAACTTCGGCAGCGCCAGCGTGAAGGCGTGGCGCGACGTCTGGGGCGCCGGCCAGGGTGTCGGTACCATCGCGGACGCGCCGGCGACCGCCGACCTCGTCGCCCGGCTCGCCCGGGAATACGCGGCGGCGCGGGCGCGGACGGCCGGCAGCTCCGCGGACTACGCCGCAGACTACGTCGCAGACCGCGACGGCGGGACCGTTCCGTGAGCGTCCGCCTCGCCGATCCGGAGCCCGGGATCCGGCTCGTGACGCTCGACCGGCCTGAGCGGCGCAACGCCCTCGACCGGGCGACCTACGCGGGCCTGACCGACGCCCTGGAGGCCGCGGGACGGGACGCGGAGGTGCGCGCCCTGGTCCTCACCGGCGCAGGCGGCTGCTTCACCGCCGGCAACGATCTCAAGGATTTCCAGGACGTCGAGACCGGTGGCGACAGTCCCGGCCTCACCTTCCTCAAGTCCCTGCGCGCCTGCCCGCTCCCGGTCGTGGCCGCCGTGGAGGGCCACGCGGTCGGCATCGGCACGACGCTGCTGCTCCACTGCGACCTCGCCTACGCGGGGGACGGGGCGCGGTTCCGCATGCCCTTCACGGCCCTGGGCCTCAGCCCGGAGGGCGGGTCGAGCTACCTGCTGCCCCTGGTGGCGGGATCGAAGCGCGCGGCCGAGCTGCTGATGCTCGGTGAGCCCTTCACGGCCGCGGACGCCGCCGCGGCCGGCCTGATCAACGCTGCCGTCCCGGCCGGGACGGCCCTGGAGACCGCACTCGCCAAGGCGCGCGCGCTCGCCGCCCTGCCCCGGGTCTCGATCGCCGCCACCAAGCAGGCGCTGCGGCGCGGCCACGACGACAGCGTCGCCCGCGCCCTCGACGCCGAGGCGGAGGTCTTCCACGCCCTCCGCCGCGGTCCGGCGGCGCAGGCGGCCTTCGCGGCGTTCCTGCGCCGATGAGCGGGCGGATGGAGGTGGAGGCCGGCCCGCGCGCCGGATCCGACATCGGGCTCGACACCGCCGAGCCCGACCCGGCCGAGCCCGACGCGGCCGGCGCCGGCGCGAAGGAGGACCGGCACTTCGTCACGGCCCTGGCCCGGGGGCTGTCGGTGCTCGCCTGCTTCGGCCCGGGGCGCACGAGCCTCGCCAACCACGACATCGCGGAGGCCTGCGGCCTGCCGCGCTCCACCGTGTCGCGGCTGACCTACACGCTGACCAAGCTCGGCTACCTGCAGCACATGGCCGAGCTCGGCCGCTACCGGCTCGGCACCGCCACCATCGCGCTGAGCTCGGCCGCCCTGGGCGGCCTCGACGTCCGCGCCATCGCCCGGCCGGTGCTGCGCGCGGTCGCGGAGGCGGCCAACGCCTCGGTCGGCCTCGGGGTGCGGGACCGGCTCAGCATGCGCTACGTCGACTGCCAGCGCGGCCCGGCAGCGATCTCGCTCAACCTCGACACCGGCTCGCGCATCTCGCTGGCCCGCAGCGCCATGGGCCGCGCCTACGTGGCGGTCTGCCCGGACCGGGAGCGCGCGGGCATCTACGAGGACCTGAAGGCGCTGGATCCCGTGGCCTGGCCGGTGCTGCGCGCCGGCCTCGACCGCGCGGTGGAGGAGCACCGGGAACTCGGCTGCTGCACCTCGTTCGGCGAGTGGCAGGAGACGGTCTGCGCCATCGCGGTGGGGTTCCATCCCGGCGGCGGACTGCCGCCCATGTCGGTCAATTGCGGTGCCCCCACCGTCATCACCGACGCGCGCTTCCTCCTGGAGGTGGCGCGCCCGAGACTGATCGACGCCGTGCGCAGCCTCGACGGCGTCATGGGAGCCTGAGGACCATCGCGATGGATGCCGTTGCCGACCTGCCGCTCGCCGGAATCCGCGTCCTCGACCTGTCCCGGGTCCTGGCCGGGCCCTGGTGCGCGCAGGTGCTGGGCGATCTCGGCGCCGACGTGATCAAGGTCGAGCACCCGGAGCGCGGCGACGACACCCGCGACTGGGGCGTGCCGACGAGCCCCGGCAACACCTCGTATTTCGACAGCGTGAACCGCAACAAGCGCTCGATCGGCGTCGACCTCGCCACGCCGGAAGGGCTGGCGATTGTCAAGGCGCTCGCCCGCGAGAGCGACGTGCTCGTCCAGAACTTCAAGACCGGCGGGGCCGAGAAGCTCGGCCTCGGCTACGCGGACCTGTCGGCGGAGAATTCCGGCCTGATCTACTGCTCGATCGCCGGCTACAGCTCCGACGGCTCCGAGGCCGGCCGGCCCGGCTACGACCTCGTTGTCCAGGGCGAATCCGGCGTGATGGCGCTCAACGGCGAGGCCGGGGGACCGCCCCTCAAGTTCGGGGTCGCGGCGGTCGACCTGTTCACCGGCCAGTTCGCCGCCCAGGCGGTGCTGGCCGCCCTGTACCAGCGGGAGCGGACCGGGCGCGGCCGGACCGTCGACCTCGCCCTGTTCGATTGCGGCGTGGCGCTGACCTCCTATTACGGCCTGGAGGCGCTCGCCCGGGGGATCGATCCGCCCCGCTACGGCAACGCCCACCCGTCGATCGTGCCCTACGGGGTGTTCGAGGCCGGCGACGGGCCGGTGGTGATCACGGTCGGCAACAACGGGCAGTACCGCCGCTTCTGCGAGCAGGTGCTGGAGCGGCCGGACTGGGTCGCCGACCCGCGCTTCGCCACCAACCTCGACCGGTCGCGCAACCGCGCCGCCTTCATCCCCGTGCTCGAGGCCGAGCTCGCCAAGTGGGAGCGCGCGCCGCTGATCGCGCGGCTGAGGGCGGCGGGCATCCCCTGCGGCGAGGTGATGGGCCTGCGCGAGGCGCTCACCTGCGACCGCGCCCGGGAGGCCGGGCTGGTGGTCGCGGCACCGGAGGCGGCCTCCGCGACCGCCCACGTCATCGCCCCGCCCTACCGGCTCGACGGCCGCCGGCTGCCGGTGCGCCGCATGCCGCCCGGCCTCGGGGATTCGAGCGCCGAGATCCTGGCCGAGCACCTGGACTACCCCGAGGCCGCGCGCGACGCCCTGCGGGCCAAGGGCGTGGTCCGCTAGGCGGCCGCCGCCCGCCGGCGCGCGCCCCGGGCTAGCGCAGCACGCCCTCGGCGAGGGCCCGCTGGATGCCCCGGACATCCGCGCCCTTCTTCAGGGTCCGCTGGATCGGCTCCGCCGCCCCCGAGACCCAGATCTTCAACTCGGCGTCGAGGTCGAACGTGCCGGCGGTCTCGACCGAGAAACGCACGATCGCGCGGTACGGCACCGACAGGAACTCGACCTTGCTGCCGGTCACGCCCTGGACGTCGATCAGGATGACGCGGCGCTCGGTGAACACGAACACGTCCCGGATGATCTTGAAGGCGAGCCGCGCCGTCTCGCCCTCGATCAGGATGCCGTCGAGCCGGCGCTCCAGGGAGGCCGCGTCGACGGCCGAGCCGTGTCCGAGCAATCCGTCCAGTAGGCCCATGGCCGCTCATCTCGTGCTGGTCCGCGTCGATGCCGAGGATGGCGCCTGAGCGCCGCCGCGGCAACCGCCCGCCGTCAGGCACAGGTCGAGGCGTCCGACGGCCCTTCGGGCCGGCACCGGGCGTCGAAGCTTCGCGCGAGCTCGGCGAGGCTGACGGAACCGAGCCGCGCGACCAGGAGCGCCTCGGCCTCGCGCAGCGTGTCCTCGACCGCCGCGTTGACGACCTTCTCGACCGCGCAGGCCGGGTTCGCGCGATCGCTGCCGATCGCGAAGATGCGGGGGCCGCCGACCGCGCGGTGGACGTCGAGCAGCGAGACCGCGTTCAGATCCGCCGCGATGGACCATCCGCCGCCGTGCCCCTTCTCGGATTTCACGTAGCCCGCGTTCCGGAGCCCGGCCATCGTCCGCCGGACGACCACCGGGTTCGTCCCGAGCATCCGCCCGATCGCCTCGGACGTCATCGGTCCGTCGTGGCGGGCCATGTGAAGCAGCACATGGAGCGTCCGGGAAAGGCGGCTGTCGGTGCGCACCCGCCGATCCATCACACCGGGCCCGGGATTGGCAACCGTGCCCAATCACGATACTTATTAAGTTACGTGATGGAGCGGAGCCCGAGCGGTGCGCGAGTTCGAGAACCCCGATCGGTGGGACAAGGTCGCCGAGCACTACGCGACGACCGCCCACCCGTTCACCGCGCGCTTTGCGGAGGCTGCGCTCGCGCGCGTGCCGCTGACCGGGCGGAGCCGCGTCCTCGACGTCGCGGCCGGCACCGGTGCCCTGGCGCTGGCCGCGGCGCGGACGGGGGCGCAGGTCCTCGCGGTCGATTTCGCGCCCGGCATGGTCGCGCGCATCGCCGGGGCGGCCCTGCCCAACGTCGACGCGCGGGTCATGGACGGCCAAGCCCTCGACCTGCCCGACGGCGGCTTCGACGCGGTGTTCTCGATCTTCGGGGTGATCATGTTCCCCGACTGGCGGAAGGGCCTCGCCGAGATGGCGCGCGTGACGCGGCCCGGGGGACTGGGCGTCGTGGCGACGTGGCAGGACCAGGGCGCGGCGACGTTCCTGCTGCTCGGCGAGATCCGCCGCCGGCTGTTCCCCGAGCGCGAGAGCCGGGCGATGCCCGACGGGGTGCGGGCGCTCGGCGATCCGGCCGGCTTCACCCGGGAATTGGTCGCGACCGGGTACGCGGCCCCCCGTATCGATCGGGTGACCTTCGACTACGCGCTCGACGTCGCCCTGCTCGACGACCCCGACACGGTGTTCGGCCTGTCGCCGGACTGGGTGGACCTGAGCGCGGACGACCGGGCCGCGGTGGTTGCGGAGGCGCGGCGCATGGCGGCCGGGCGACCCGTCCTGCCGATCCCCTCCACCGCGCTGATCGGCGTCGCGGAGCGCTGAGCGCCGCTTCGCGCGGGGCCCGGCGCCTCAGCGGGTCGCGCGCGCGTCCGCGAGCCGCGCCCGCGCGTCGTCCAGAACCCGGGTCAGGGCTGCGTCCCACGAGACCCGCGGCTGCCAGCCGGTGGCGGCGTGGAGGCGGCCGGCATCGCCCGCGGCCAGGGGGATCTCGGTCGGCCTCACCCGCTCCGGGGCGACGCGGATCTCGAACGGGACCCGGGCCCGGGCGCGCAGGTCCTCGAGGACGCTGGCGATCGTCCGCGGCTGACCCGAGCTGATGTTGAACACGCTCCCGTCCGCCAGCGAGTCCGCCCGGCCGATCAGGTCGGCGTAGGCGTTCGCCACGTCGGCGACGTCGAGGAAGTCGCGGTAGGACGAGAGGTTGCCGACCTCCAGGCAGGGCGGCACGAGGCCGGCCTCGATCCGGGCGATCTGTCCCGCGAAGGAGGCCACGACGAAGCGCTCGTCCTGCCCGGGACCGATATGGTTGAACGGCCGCAGCACGACGAGCTTCACGCCGATGCGGGGCAGCAGGTCGCGGAGCAGTTGCTCGCCGACCCATTTCGACCGGGCGTAGGTGTTGCGCGGCAGGGGCTCGACCGCCTCGCTGAGGGCGTGGCCGGCGAGGAACGCGCTGCCGTAGACCTCGCCGGAACTGACGAAGAAGAAGGTGCAGCCCGGCACCGCCTCCACCGCGGCCACGAGGTTCATCAGGCCGTTGACATTGACCCGCCACGTCTGGCCCGGGCCGCTCGCGGAATCCGCCACCGAGGCGAGGCCCGCCAGGTGCAGGATCGCGGTCGGCCGGAACCGCGCCACGAAGCCGCCGAGCGCGGCCTCGTCGAGGAGGTCGATCGCCGCGTAGGTGACGCCTTCCGGCAGGCGCGGCGACCGCCCCCGCCCGATCCCGGCCACGCAGTCGCCCGCCCGCGCCGCCGACCCCGCCGTCGCCCCCGCCAGGAGCGGCAGGACGTGGCCGCCCACGAAACCGGCCGCCCCGGTGACGAGGACGCGCCGCGGGGCCGGGCCGCCGGACCCGTGGGGAGAGGGCGCGCTCACGGCGCGATCCGGGCGGGGAGCGTCACCTAGCCCGGGTTCCGGGTTCCCCAGCGCACGCCCATGCTGCCCTGCCCGGCCCCCGGCGAGCTGCCGGCATCGGCGCCGATCGCCGGGCCGGAGGCGGTCTTCGGCCGGTGCTGCGAGCCGGCCGCCAGGGGCTGCGACGCCAGCGTGTCGGGCACCTCGGACAGGACTTCCTCGTCGCGATCGGTGGCGAACTGGCCCGCCTTGCGGAAGGTCCAGAGATAGCCCGGCACCACCGCCTCCGCGGCGGTCGGCGTGATCCCGATCCCCTCGAAGGTCCGGCCCTCGGCCTTGGCGGCCTCCGAGACGACGTTGTCGTTCTGGAGCAGCGTGACCTGATCGCGGGTCAGCTTCAGCGAATCCGGCAGCAGGCCGAAGGTCAGCGTGTCGGCGATCTCCAGCATGCGGGCCTGGAGCTTGGCCGCCGGCACGGGCAGGTCCACGACGACCCGCTTCCGCCGGATCGTCTTCAGCATGTAGCGCACGAAATGCTCCAGCGTGCCCACCTCCGGGCCGCCGAGCTCGTAGACCTTGCCGGGCGCCAGAGTGCCGTCGACCGCGCGGGCGATCGCCTCGGCGACGTCGCCCACGAAGGCCGGCTGGAAGCGGGACTGGCCGCCGGCCAGCGGCAGGACCGGGAGCGCCCGGGCGAGGCCGGCGAAGCGGTTGAAGAAGCTGTCACCCGGCCCGAAGATCAGCGAGGGCCGGAACACGACCGCGTCCGGGCAGGCGGCGAAGACCCGCGCCTCGCCCTCCGCCTTGGTGCGCGCGTAGAGCGACGGCGAGGCCGGATCAGCGCCGATCGCCGAGACCTGGATCATCCGGGCGCCCTGGCGCGCCGCGGCGCGGGCGATCGCCTCGGCCCCGTCGACCTGAAGCCGCGCGAAGCTCTGGGAGCCGGTCTCCTGCAGGATGCCGACGAGGTTGATCAGCACGTCCGACCGCTCGGCGGCCCGGGCCACCGAGTCCGGGTAGCGCAGGTTCGCCTGGACGGCGACGATCTGGTTGACCTTCCCGAGCGGCTGCAGGAACAGCGCGAGGTCCGGCCGGCGCACCGCGACGCGGATCCGGTAGCCGCGCTTGGCCAGCGCCCGCACCACGTGCCGGCCCAGGAAGCCGGAGCCGCCGTAGATGGTCACGAGCTGGTCCTGCGGGCGCAGGGGGCCCGGGGCGGCGGCGGAATGCGTCTGCTCGCTGGTGTGCGCCGTCGCGGACGCCGTCGTGTTGTCTTGGCCGCTCATCGCCGTGGTCTCGAGCTCCTCGCGCGCCTCGGGGCGCCGTCAGGCGGCCTACTTAGCCTAACTTCGGCGCGATGGGAGCCGCCGAATGCGCCGCCGCGCCATTCCGGTGAACAGCGCGGGGCGGATGATCGCGGCCGAGGGACCGCGCGCCGGCTCGCGGCAGGCTGATCACGGGGCTGGAACGGGTGCCGCCGCCGTGCATTCTTCCCCACCATACGGCCCTGCCGAATCGCGCGGATGGGACGCGCCGGGGACTTCGATGATTGTAGGGATGCTCGTTTCCGCGGCGATCGCGGTGCTCGGTCTGCTGGTGGCGCTCGGGTACGTCGGCCACCCGATCGACGCGCAACTCGTCAGCAACTACGGCTGGAGCATCCTGATCATCGGCGTCGCGCTGTTCGTGCTGTTCACCTGGGCCCGGTACAGCCGGGCGCGCCGGCGGCGCTCCGTCTGACGCCCGGCCTCAGGCGACCTTGATTCGGCGGCGCATCTCCCGCGCCACGGCCGGGCGCGCGCTCGGCCGGCCGCTCACCGCCCGCGGGGCGCCGACGATGAGGCTCTGGCGCTCGCGCGCGATGAACGCCGTCGGCATCTCGGCCTGGAGGTCGGCCTCCATGTCGCGCAGCGCCGTGTCAGAATGGGCCGGGTGCAGGTGGATGATCCCGAGCGCCTTCACGCCGGCGTTCCGGGCGAGCTCCACGCCCTTCTGCCAGGTCGAGTGCCCCCAGCCCCGGCAGGTCGGATATTCCCCGTCGGTGAACATGCCGTCGTAGACCATCAGGTCGGCGTCGGCGACGAAGGCGGCGAGCTCCGGATCCGGCCACGGGTCGCTGTGCTCGATGTCGCTGATCAGGCACAGGCGTCGGCCGCCGTGCTCGAACCGATAGCCGACCGATCCCTGCGGATGGTTCAGCAGGATCGTGGCGACGCGCGTGCCGTCCGGGAAGGCCAGGGTCTGACCCGCCTCGAAGCCGTGGTGGTGGAAGGTGCAGCACAGCTTGTCGAGCGTAACCGGAAAGAGCGGCGGCGCGAACAGGCGGTCGAGGGTCGGCCCGGCCGATTCGCCGCCGAGGTTGCCGCAATAGGTGTTGATCACCCGGTCGGGATCGAGGACCGCCGGCTTGAAGAAGGGCAGACCCGCGGTGTGGTCGAGATGCAGGTGGCTGAACAGCAGGTCGACTTCCTGGGGCAGATCGGTCCGGTGACCCTGCCCGAGGTTGTAGATGCCCGAGCCCGCGTCGACGATGAACATGCGCTGGCCGCACCGCACCTCGATGCAGGGCGTGCTGCCGCCGAACTCGGCGTATTGCGGGCCGCTGACGGGCGTCGAGCCGCGGACGCCCCAGAAGCGCAGTGCGAGGTCCTGGTCGGCCGCCAGGATGGTCGGCTCGGAACTGTTCGACATGGCGATCACGAATCCGCGGACAGTCGGTCCCGATCACTTATGATCGAAACCCCGTCGCCGTTCCGGGAAGGTAGCTTTGAATACGGCAGGCCGACGGAGCAGGTGTACCGCTCATCCCCTGCCGTATCATGAATTGGTGTGCCGCACGCGGTCGTGATGTGCGTCCGCGCACACGCACGGGCCGCCGCGAAGGGCCTTCGCATGCTCAGAGGGGCTCCGCGGCGGCCAGGAGACCGGCCGGCGACCCGGCCAGAATCGGGCGGCCGGTCGCCGATCCGGCGAGTCCCGCTGCCAGCCAGGACGGGAGTGCGTCGCTGTACCGCGTCGGGAGCGGCGCGACCAGGGCCCCGAACGGGTCGGGCGCCCGCTCGTAGACTGGCACGAACCCCGCCATCTGCCGCGGCGACAGGCCCGATCCGGGCGCGGCCCAGCCGGCCCAGACCGTCTCGGGCACCGGGCGATGGACGCGATGGCCGGGCACGACCACCACCTCCTGCCCGGCGAAGGCCAGGGCCTCCGGCCGGCTGATGTCCCCCACCGCGCCGCCCCGGGCCGTGTAGGCCGCCCAGAACGCGTTCTGCCCGCCGTCGGAATAGGTGGTGCGCACGGCCGGCTCGCCCGCCTCGGCGAGCGCGACCATCCGCGCCTCCTCGACCGCCCGGCGGGTGGTGACGGCCGCCTCGACGGCGGGATCCCGGGCGGGCGCGAAGGCGTACCGGCCCGCGACGACCGAGACCTGCAGCTCCTCCCGGCTGGCCTCGAACCGGTCGGAGCCGGCCTTGAGCTCCCGCCAGAAGGCGATGTTGGGATCGGTCCGGTGGCGGGCCATGTTCTCGGCCGTCATCCGGAACGGGTAGGACTGGAACTGGAAGGCCGCCTGCCCGCCGTTCAGCGCGTCCCGGGCGATGGCGTAGATCTCGCCGACCGTGCCGTTGGTCATGGCGAAGCAGCCCATGGACGAGCAGATCCCGTGCACCATCACGGCGGAGCCGGTGCCGCCATGGGCCCGGTCGTAGGCGTTGGGATAGCCGACGTCGAAGGACAGATAGTAGTGCGAGTTCGGGTTCATCTGGCGCCGGGGCACGGCGTAGAACCCCTCCGGGGTCTGACGGTCGCCGGTCTTGCGCTTGGGCCCGAGCTGGCCGGACCAGCGGCAGATCGGGAAGGTCTTGATGTAGACGTAGCCCGCGGCGCCCTTCTTCCAGACCTCGATCTCCGATTCCTTCTTGTAGGCCCGGAACAGGACCGGCGAGGCGGCCGTCACGCCCTTCTGCGCCATCAGCGCGAGGGTCGCGGCCGGAATCGGCGCCTCGGCCTTGCCCGCCTGCGCAGCGGCCGGGCCTGCGAGGGCCAGCAGAACGAGGCCGGCGGCGAGGGGAAGCGAGGTCGACAGGGGCATGAACCGTCCGCGCTGGATCGGCCGGGATGGCTGCCGGACGGGCGCGGCCTCGCGACCTGACGGAGTATTGCGGCGGCCGTGAGGCTGCGCGTCCGGTCCGCCCGTCGCCCCGCCTGTCGCACCGCCCGTCGCTCCGCGGAGGCGCCCCCTCCCCCGCGGACGGGCACCGCCGCCGGTTCCCCTCAGGCCGCGGGTTCCGGCTCCTGCTCGACATTCGCCGGCACGGGCGCGACGACCGCGCTGTTCTCCACGGCGATCACCGCGTCGAACGGCGCGGCGCACTCGGCGAGGCCCGTCTCGGACAGGAAGACGATGAGGCCGCGCCCGGCCCGCGCCTGCCGCAGCTGGGCGAGACGCTCGCGCGCGCCCTCGGCCTTCCGCTCGTCCATCGCGACCGCCACCACGAGGATGTCAGGGTCGCGGGCGAGGCACCGGCTCAGCTCGATCGCCACCCGCTCGCGGGCGTTGATCGCGCCGTCCGCCAGCGCCCCGGTGCTGGGTTGGATCTCGACCTTGCTGTCGAGGCCGAGGCCGTAGACCGAGGCCTCGAGGCCCTCGTCGGCCAGCACCCGGCGCACGAGCTCGCGCACCCGCGGCTCGGCATTGGCCTCGCCGAGGCTGATCCGGCCGAACAGCAGGTTCTCCTCCAGGCTCGCGGCCGGATTGACCCGCGAGGGATCGTGGAAGACCACCGCGCCGGCGAGGTGGGCCGGCAGCATCCGGGCGAAGGACCGGCGCGCCTGCACGAGGCGCTCCTCGAACGGGCCGTCGATCAGGCCGAAGCGGTGGCGGGACTCGTTGTAGCGCAGCGCGAGGCCGATCAGCCGCGCGCGGTCGCGCTGGCCCGCCGGTCCCCGCCTCAGGCTCGCCGCGCCTGGCAGGCGCGCCACGAGATCCTCGAAATAGCCCCGCTCGGCCGCCTGGAACAGCGAGTAGGCGTCGAACAGGGGGTGGTCGTTGGGCAGGTCGGCGAAGATCTCCACCGTGCTGCGGGCCACCGACAGGCCGATCTCGGTGAGCGGCCGGACCAGCCCCTCGGCTTCCAGGACCGCCCGCAGGTAGGGGTGGCGGGCGAAGCGCAGGGGCGCGAAGGTGCCGCCCACCGGCTCGCCGAACAGGATGTTCTCGCCGATGCTCGCCTGGTTGTTGTAGCGGTCGGGGTCGAAGGGCTCGACGAGGCGCTCGGCGCCCTTGGCGGCCAGCGCCACCCGCATGGTGCGGCGCGCGGCGACGATCGCGGCGGCGAGCCGCGGCTGGGCGGCCGGGTCGAGCCGCCCGGTCAGCCCGCGGGCGTACACGAAGCCGTCGAGGCCGGTGAGCCGGCTGATGCCGATCAGCGCGATGTCGTCGGGCGCGGTCGCCGGATCGGTGCCGTAGAGCAGGTTCTGCCGGAGGGAGCCCTCCATCAGGATCGCCTCGCCCGACGTGAAGGCGATCCGCCGGGCGCGCTCGGCGGCGTCGAAGTCGCGCAGGTCCGTCCCCGCGTAGGTGACGGCGCCGGCCGTCGGCTCGACCTGGCCGGCCAGCACCGCCGCGAGCGCGCGGGCGCCGCTGCCGCGGCTGCCCGTGATCGCCACGTGCCCCGGCATCGACGCGGCCACGTCGACGCCGGTCAGGCGCTCGCCCGTGGCCGGATCGAAGGCGCCGACGCCCTCGGTGGCCAGGATTCCGGACCGAGGCAGCGGCAGGGCGGCGGCGCCGCTGCGGGCGGTCCGGGCCCGCCGCCCCTCAAGGGCCGCGATGGTGCGGGCGAGGTCGCGCAGGCGCGGGCGCACGGACCTGCGGACCATCCAGAGCCGCGCGCAGATCGCCGCGAGCCAGCCGGCGAGGCCGAAGGCGCCCACGGCCGCCACGAGGGCGGCCGGATCCACCGGGGCCGCGGGCGGCTGGCCCGGTCCCGAGCGCCACAGCGCGGTGCCGGCGGCGATCGCCGGAAGGATTACCGCCAGGGCCAGGGCCGGCGCCCGGGCATAGGCCAGCCGCGCCTCGGCGCGCCCGACATTGGCCCGCATCGCGGCGACGCGGGCGGCGATCCGGCGGCGCTCGATGGCCGCCGCGCCGTGGTTGCGCACGGCGGGCAGCCGCCGGACGAGGTCGTTCAGGCTCTCCTCGGCGCGCGCGCTCGAGCGCAGGCGCAGATCGTGCCGGTCGCGCGCGCGCTCGAGCACCAGCCCGTAGGCGAGGCCGATCGCCGCGAGGCCGATCACCGCCGCGGGGACCAGCCGGGGCGCGGCGAGCGCCGCGAAGCCGAGGGCCAGGATCAGGGCCGCGAGGGTCATCGCCGGCAGGACGATGCCGGCGGCCAGCAGGCGGTCGGCCCGGGCCAGCACCTCGCCGACGATCCGGGTGAGGCCGCGCGCCTCGTCCCGCGCGCCCGCGGGGGCGTCGAGGATCGCCTGCAGCACGCCCTCGCGGACGGCGTCCCCGGCCTTGTTCTGCGCCTTGAAGCACAGGCGCGCCACGAACCAGCCGACCCCCGCCAGCGCCAGCGCGCAGACCGCGATGCACAGGAAAGCCGTGAGTTCGAGTTCGGCGGGGCGCATCGGGATGCCGGGGACGAGCACCAATTCCCGGCCCGGGAGCTCCGCCGCCACGCGCAGGAACGGGAGGATCGGCGCCTCGTCGCGCGGCAGGACCGCGATCAGGTCGCGCAGGCACAGGAGCGCGAGCGCGCAGAGCGGCGCGCCGACCCCGACCGCGAGGGCCGCCGCGACGGTGTGCTGCGGCCGCGCGGCGCGCCACGTCAGGAGGAGAGGATCGGATTCCATGCGTCTCCGGACAGCATCGGGCGGGTCCGCCGCGGTCCGCCGCCGTCCGCGGCATAGGCCTTCGGGGCCGCGGCGGAAAGGGCGGCCGGCGCGGCCCGGCCCCGTGCGACATGTCGGCCGGACTGATCCAAGTTCTAGCCCTGGTCTGGAAGCGCTCTAGGTTCGATTCGCTGCACGCGGCGCGATCCGGAGCGTGCCGCGAGGTCCGGTCGCCGCGTCCGCCCGGGCCGCATCGCGTGGGCGTGCCGGCGCAGCCGATCTCGGGCGGGACCAGAGGATGGGGTGACGCGTGCGGCGAGGGGCTGAGCAGACCGAAGGGCACGGCACGGCCGGCTCGACGTCCGGGACGGCCTGATGGCGCAGCTGTTCACCCCCGGCGCCGACGCGCTCTACCGCCTCGCGCTGATGACCGGCGTGGCCTGCCTGGTGGGCGTCCCGGTCCTGGCGGCCGGGATCGTGCGCTCGAACTACGTCACGGGCGTCGGGATCGCGCCGGCCCAGCCGCTGCCGTTCAGCCACAAGCACCATTCCGGCGAGCTCGGCATCCAGTGCCGCTACTGCCACACCACGGTCGACCGGGAGGCCACCGCCGGCATCCCGCCGACGCACACCTGCATGACCTGCCACTCGCAGATCTGGACCGGCTCCGAGATGCTCAAGCCGGTGCGCGACAGCTACGCGCAGGACAAGCCGCTGGAATGGAAGCGGCTGAACAAGCTGCCGCAATACGTCTACTACAACCACTCCGTCCACGTGACGAAGGGGATCGGCTGCTCGACCTGCCACGGCGACGTCACGTCGATGCAGATGACCTACCGGGCCAACGCCTTCGAGATGCAGTTCTGCCTCGATTGCCACCGGGCCCCGGAGAAGTACGTCCGCACGCCGGATCAGGTCTGGAACATGACCTGGAAGCCGCCGGCCGATCAGGCGAGTCTGGGCCCGAAGCTCGTGGCCCAGTACCATATCCGCGGCGGGGAGCGGCTGACCGAATGCGGGATCTGCCACCGATGACCGGCGCCCCCGACATCGCGGCCCTGCGCGAAAAACTCGCCGGCGGCGACGGACCGCGCTTCTGGCGCAGCCTCGACGCCGTGGCCGACAGCCCCGAGTTCCGCGCCTACCTGGCGGCCGAGTTCCCGTCGGCGTCCCGGCTCGCCGCCGCCCCGGAGCGGCGCGGCTTCCTGAAGCTCATGGCCGCCTCCTTCGCGCTAGGCGGCCTCACCGCCTGCGGCGGGGGCAACGGCCGCGACTACGAGGTGCCCTACGTCAACCAGCCCGAGCGGATCGTGCCCGGCACGGACCTGTCCTACGCCTCCTCGGCGGTGTTCGACGGCTTCGGCAACGGCATCCTGGTCACCACCCGCAACGGCCGCCCCCTGAAGATCGAGGGCAACCCCGAGCATCCCTGGAGCCGCGGCGGCACCGACGTGCTGGCCCAGGCCTCGGTGCTCGGGCTCTACGACCCGTTCCGCTCCCAGGCGGTGCAGCATCTCGGCCGGCCGAGCTCCTGGCCGGCGTTCCGGGCGGATCTCCAGGCGCGGATGCCGGGCTGGCGCGAGAGCCGGGGCGAGGGTCTCGCCCTGCTCACCGGCCCGGTGACGTCGCCCGGCGTGGCGGCCCAGATCGCGCGGCTGCGGGCCGCCTACCCGGCTCTGCGCTGGTACACCGGCGCCGGGGCCGGCCGCGGCGGGATCTACGAGGGCGCCCGCCAGGCCTACGGCCGGCCGCTGGAGACCATCCCGGATTTCGGCCGCGCCCGCACCATCGTGGCGCTGGACGGCGATTTCCTGGACCTCGGGCCGGGCCAGGTCGGCCTGTCGCGGCGGTGGAGCGAGGCGCGGCGCGCGGCCTACGCGGAGGGGCGCCTCCTCACCCTCCACGCGGCGGCGCCGACGCCGACGCTGACCAGCGCCAAGGCGGATTACGGTCTCGCGGTCCCGGCCGGCCGGCTGGAGGATCTCGCCCGGGACCTCCTCGCCCTGGCCGCGGGCGGCGCGGCGCCGGCGGGCGACGACCCCGTCGCGCGCTGGACGCGGGGTGCCGGCACGGCGCTCGCCGAGGCCCGGGGAAGTGGCATCGTCACCGCCGGCCTGACCGCGAGCCCGGAACTGCACGCGCTGGTCCACCGCCTCAACGGCGCCCTCGGCAACACCGGGGCGACCCTGGTCCACACGGCGCCCGCGGAGGAGACGGGCGCCGGGACCCTCGCGGAGCTCGCGGAGGCCATGGATCAGGGTGCCGTCAAGGCGCTCGTCGTGCTCGGCGCCAACCCGGTCTACGAGGCGCCGGGCGCCCTCGACTTTGCCGCCCGGATGGCGCGCGTCCCGCTCAAGATCCACGCGGGACTCTACTACGACGAGACCGGCGCGCACGCCGACTGGCACCTGCCCGCCGCCCACCCGCTGGAATCCTGGGGCGACATCCGGTCCCTCGACGGGACCGTGGGGCTGATCCAGCCGACCGTCGCGCCCCTCTACAACGGTCGGACGCCCTCGGAGATGCTGGCCTTCCTCGCCGGCGGCGAGGGCGGGGAGAGCGGCCAGGACGCCCTCGACCTCCTCAAGGCGGGCGCGCGCAGCGCCGGCGAGGACGACGCGGCCTTCGAGGCCCGCTTCACCGAGGCCCTACGCCTCGGCTTCTGGGCGGGCAGCGCGCGCCCGGCCGAGACCGTCGCGCTGACGCAGGCGGCGGCCCCCGCGGCCGCCCCATCCCCCGCGTCCGCCGGCGAGGTCGAGGTGCTGTTCCGGCCCGATCCGACGATCTGGGACGGCACCCACGCCGACCTCGCGTGGCTGCAGGAACTCCCGAAGCCGCTGACCAAGGTGGTCTGGGAGAACGTGGTCGCGGTGAGCCCGCGCCTCGCCGAGCGCTCGGGGATCGCGACGGGCGACATCCTGCGGGTCGAGGCCGGCAGCCGCGCGGTCGAGGGGCCGGCCTGGATCCTGCCTGGCCAGGCCGACGACACCGTCACCCTCACCCTTGGCTACGGCCGCGACGTGCCGGACCACCTCGCCCGCGGCCTCGGCTACGATTCCGCGCCCCTGCGCCCGGCCGGTTCGACCTGGCGCCTCGCCGGCGCCCGGCTGACGAAGACCGGCCGCGTGCGCAAGCCGGTCACTACCCAGCATCTCGGCACGATGGAGGGGCAGGACCTCGTGCGCGTGCAGGCGCTCGGCGCCGCGCCCGCGGGCGACCCGAAGGGCGCGCCGACCCCCGCCTCGTTCTACCCACCCCCGGAGAGCCAGGACCGCTGGGTCGCTGCGCAGTGGGGCATGGCCATCGACCTCGATGCCTGCATCGGCTGCAACGCCTGCGTCACCGCCTGCCAGGCGGAGAACAACATCCCCGTGGTCGGGCGCGAGGAGGTCGCGCTCGGCCGCTGGATGGGCTGGCTGCGGGTCGACCGCTACTACGCGGGCGGCCTCGACGCCCCGACCACGCATTTCCAGCCGGTGCCCTGCATGCATTGCGAGCAGGCGCCCTGCGAACTCGGCTGCCCCGTCGAGGCGACGCTCCACGACAGCGAGGGCCTGAACCTGCAGGTCTACAACCGCTGCGTCGGCACCCGGACCTGCCAGAGCTACTGCCCCTACAAGGTCCGGCGCTTCAACTACCGCGACTATACCGGCGGCACGACCCCGGTGGAGCAGCAGCAGCGCAACCCCGAGGTCACGGTCCGGTCCCGCGGCGTGATGGAGAAGTGCACCTACTGCATCCAGCGGATCACGGCGGCGCGGATCACCTCGGCCAAGGACGCCCACGCGCCGATCCCCGACGGGAGCGTCGAGACCGCCTGCCAGGGCGCCTGCCCGACCCGGGCGATCACCTTCGGCAACGTCGCCGACCCGGGGAGCCAGGTCTCGGCCGCCCGCCGGGACACGCGGGAATACGCGCTCCTCGGGCACCTGAACACGCGGCCGCGCACCACCTACCTCGCCGGGCTCGCCCCGGCCGCGGATCCGAACGGACGGGAGGGCTGAGCATGTCCGGCGCCCTGATCCGGCCCGACGCGACCCTCGAGGACATCGGCGGCGCGGTCGCGGAGATCCCGCTGACGCATCCCGGTAACCGCCGCTGGTGGATCGCCTTCGCGGGGGCCGCCTCGCTCCTCGGCCTGTTCGTCCTCACCCTCGGCTACCTGCTCTACGCCGGCCCCGGCATCTGGGCGAACAACAACGCCGTCGTCTGGGCGCTGGACATCGCGAGCTACGACTGGTGGATCGGCGTCGCCTCCGGCAGCCTGCTGGTCTCGGCGATTCTGCTCCTGCTCGGCGCGGAGTGGCGCGGGGCGGTGAACCGCGTCGCCGAGACCCTGGCGCTGCTCGCCACCGCGGCCGCCGGCCTCTACCCGATCATCCATCTCGGGCGGCCCTGGTTCTTCTTCTGGAACCTGCCCTACCCCAACACCTACGATCTCTGGCCGCAGTTCCGCTCGCCGCTCCTGTGGGACGCGATCGACATCGTGTCGTTCCTGGTGATCTGCGTCAGCCTCTGGTTCATCGGCCTGCTGCCGGACCTCGCGACGCTGCGCGACCGGGCCCACGTCGAGGCGCTCCGCCAGTTCGACGCGAAGGCGCCGACCCGCAAGCTCGCCCTCCTGCGCGCGCAGGTCTACGGCATCCTCGCCTCGGGCTGGCGCGGCTCGGCGGCCCACTGGCAGATCTGGGTCCAGGCCTACCGGACGGTGGCGCTCCTCGGCGTGCTGCTGGTGGTCTCGGTCCAGACCGGGGCCTCGGTCATGCTGGCGGGCTCGCTGATGCCCGGCTGGCACAGCACGCTGCTGCCGGTGAGCTTCCTGGTCAACGCGGTCTATTCGGGCGTCGGCGTCACGGCGGTGACCGTGATGCTGATCCGCCTCGTCTACGGCCTCGACGCCCTGGTGACGGACCGCCATCTCGACGTCCTCGGGCGGCTGCTGCTCTGCCTCGGCTGCGCCAGCGCCTACTGCTACGCGGCCGAGTACTTCGACACCTTCCTCAACGGCGACGCCGAGGGGCGCGGCGTCCTGGTCCGGCGCATGACCGGCGACCACGCCCTGGTGTCCTGGACGGCGGTCCTGTGCCTCGTCCTGCCCGCGCAGATCCTCTGGTCGGCCCGGGCGCGCACGGCGCCGCCGGCGATCGCGGCGGTGGGGCTGCTCGTGGCGATCGGTGCCTACGCCGACCACGTCATGGTCCTGGTCGTCACCCTGACGCAGGACTTCCTGCCCTCCTCGAGGCTGCCCTACACGACCGACATCTGGGGCATCGCCACCTTCGCGGGCTCGATCGGGCTGTTCCTGACCCTGCTGCTCCTGTTCCTGCGCTATCTGCCGGCCGTCTCGATCGTCGAGAGCCGCCGCCTCGCCCTGACGGCGTCGCCGGCCGCGCAGGAGGCCGCCCGCGCGGCCGCGTCCGGGGCCACGGGTCGCCCCGAGGAGAACCCGGTCACCGCGCCCCTGTGGGGCGTGTCCGCGACCTTCGCAAGCCAGGGCGACCTCGCCGCCGCCCTCCAGGCGGTGTCCGGGATCGGCCCGGACCACGTCCATCTCGACGGGCACGGCCCGGTGCCGATGCCCCGCACCCTGCGGCCCCTGGGCCTGGAGGGGCGCTCGATCCTGCCCTACGCCCTGGCAGGCGCCCTGCTCGGCGGCTCCGGCTTCTTCGCGCTGTGCATCTACGCCACGGCCTACGACTACGTGTTCCTGATCGGCGGCCGCCCGCGCCTGTCCTGGCCGTCCTTCGTGGTCCCGAGCGTCTCCTTCGCGATGATGGCCGGCTGCGTGGCGATCCACCTCGCGCTCCTCGTGCTCAACCGCCTGCCGCGCCTGAACCACCCGGCCTTCAACATCCCGGGCTTCCTGCGCGCCTCGGAGGACCGGTTCTTCCTCTCCGCCGAGGCGCGGGGCGACCGGTTCGACGCGGCGCGGATCGAGCGGCGGCTCGCCTCCCTGCCGGCCGAGGCCGGGCGCCCCCTCGAGATCCGGCGGATCCCGCGATGAGGCGCGCCGTCCTCGCCTGTCTGGCCCTCGCGCCCCTGGCGGCCTGCGGCGAGGCCGACATGGCCGATCAGGCGCGGGCCAAGACCTGGGACAAGAACCCGTTCTTCCCCCGCGAGATCACCATGCGCCAGCCGGTGGCCGGCACCGTGCCGCGGAGCGATCCGGCCCGCGCTGCGCCGCAGCCGCAGGCGATCAGCCGGGCGCTGCTCGACCAGGGCCGCGAGCGCTACGGGGTGTTCTGCACCCCCTGCCACGGGCAGGACGGCCGCGGCGCCGGGATGATCGTGGCCCGGGGCTTCCCGTCTGCCGGCGACCTCACCGCCGGGCCGGTGCGGGCGGCCTCCGCGTCCGACCTCTACGACGCGATCTCGAACGGCCGGAAGGCGATGTTCGGCATGGCCCAGATGATCCCCTCGGCCGACCGCTGGGCGATCGTCGCCTACGTCCGCGCCCTCCAGCTCAGCCAGGACGCCCCGGTGGCGAGCCTGCCCGAGGCGGATCGCGCGCGGCTGGAGGCGACGCGGTGAGGCGCCCCGCCCTGCTCGGCCTCGCCGGCCTCGTCCTCCTGGCCGTCTGCCTGATCGCGGGCGGCTGGCGCGGGGCCGCGGCCTCGTATCTCGCGGCGTGGCTGGTCCTCCTCGCCCTGCCGGTCGGCGCCCTGCCGGTGGTCATCGTGGCCGAGCGCTTCGGAAAGCGGGTCCGCGAGCGCGGCGGCATCGAGATGCTGGCGGGCCTGCGCCGGCTGACGGCTCTGATGCCGGTCGCGGCCGCGCTGGCGCTGCCGCTGCTGGCCGCCGCGCCGCTGCTCTATCCGTGGGTGAGCGCCCCGGCGCGCACGCCGCTGGCCGCCCTGTGGTTCACGGTGCCGTTCTTCGCGGTCCGGGTCATCGCCTACCTCGCGGCCTGGACCTGGCTGGCGCTGCGCTTCGCCAGGCCGTTCGAGGCGCCCGGCGAGGGGCGGACCGTGCCGGCGGTGGGCCTGCACGCGGTCATCGGCACGCTGTTCGTCACCGACGTCGTCGCCTCCCTGGATCCGCGGCTCGACTCCACCCTCCTGGGTCTCCTGGTGATGACGGCGTGGAGCGGCCTCGCCTTCGCGGCGGCGATCCTGCTGGCCTGGGAGGAGCCGGAGCCCGTGGGGCGCGGCCGCACGGCCCCCGGCCGGGGCCGGCTCGTCCCGCTCGTCGTCCTCCTCGGCCTCTGGGCCTACATGCACTTCGTGCAGTTCCTGATCGTCTGGTCGGCCAACCTGCCGCCCGAGGTGGCGTGGTACCTCGCCCGCGGCGGCTGGGTCGGGCGGGCGCTGGCGATCGTGGCCGGCGCGGTCGTGGTCCTGGCCGGGCTCGCGACCCTGCGGCCGGGCCGCCCGACCACCCGGATACTGGCCGGCGCGGCGCTCGCCGTCCACGCCCTGGAGATGTTCTGGCTGATCACCCCGGCGGTGCGCGACCGCTTCGTCCTCCGGCCGAGCGACGTGCTGGCCGCCGGCGCCGTGGCCTGCCTCGCGGCCGCTTTGCGCCCGCTGATGCGTCCGCGCGCAGACCGCGCGGCCGCGACCGCCCGCCGCGCCGGGAGGCCGGCATGAGCGCGGACGGACCCACCGGCCTGATCCCGGCGATCCTCGCGGGGCTGACCCTGCGCGGCAGCGGCCTCCTGAACGGGCGGCCGCCGCGCCCGGCGGCCAACACGCAGCGCCATCCCGACGATCCCGGGCACGAGACGCGCGACGTCAACGTCCGCAACACCGTGCTGGTGATGGCGGGCCTCGCGCTCGCGGCGCTGGCGGTCGTCGGCGCGATGGTCTGGCTGATGGGTACCTTCGCGGCGAGCCAGCGCCGGGCGCTGCCCGCCCTGACGCCGCAGCAGACGACGCGGCTGGCGCCGCCGCCGCCGAACCTGCAGGCCGACCCCTACGCCGACCTCGACCGCGAGCGGGCCGAGGCCGCGGCGCGCCTCTCCGGCTACGGCTACCGGGACGAGGCCCGCACCCGCGCCCGCATCCCGATCGGGCGCGCCATGGACCTGACCGTCGGCCGCTCCCTCGAACCGGCGGAGCCCGCTGCGCGATGACGCCGAGCCACGATTCCCTCCAGCTCTGGCCCGCCGCGGTCTCCGCCACGGCGATCGAGACCGATTGGCTGATCCTGGCCTTCACGGTGCTGACGCTGCTGCTGACCGTGCCGGTCTTCGTGGCGATCACCTACTTCGCCCTGCGCTACCGCGAGGGTTCCGAGGCGGACCGGAGCCCCTCGGGCATCCGGTCGAACCTCATCGAGATCAGCTGGATGCTGATTCCGTTCCTGCTGACGCTGATCTTCTTCGTCTGGGGCGCCCGGCTGTTCGTCGAGTCGAAGAACCCGCCCCCCGACGCCATGGTGGTCGAGGTGATCGGCCGGCAGTGGATGTGGAAGTTCCAGCACCCGACGGGCCAGTCCGAGATCAACAACCTGCACCTGCCGATCGGCCAGCCGATCCGGCTGCACATCATCAGCCAGGACGTGATCCACGCCCTCTACCTGCCGGCCGTGCGGATGCAGGTGGCGGCCCTGCCCGACCGCTACACCGACCTGTGGTTCAAGGCCGAGAAGACCGGCACCTACCATCTCTACTGCTCGGAATATTGCGGCACCGACCATTCCGTGATGGGCGGCGAGGTCACCTTCATGAATCCCGGCGACTATCAGGACTGGCTGACCCACGCCGGCGCGCAGCAGGGCAAGGTCGCGGCGGGCCGGGCGCTCTACGAGGCCTATGGCTGCGCCGGCTGCCACGAGCCCGGTTCGTCCGTGAAGGCGCCGAGCCTCGCGGGCCTCTACGGCAGCCAAGTCAAGCTCGCGGACGGGCGCACCGTCACCGCCGACGACGCGTGGCTGCGCGAGAAAATCCTGAACCCGAACGGTGACCGGCTCGCCGGCGGTGGCAAGCAGGTGATGCCGAGCTTCGCCGGCCGGATCCCGGCGGACGAGCTCGGCACGCTGATCGATTTCCTGAAATCCTACGCGGGTCCGGCCTCCGGCAAGGCCGCGGACGCGACGCTGCCGGGAGCGACACGATGAGCGCATCGGGCAGCGTCGGCGGCACCGCCCGCCGGGAACCCCACGCCCCGGAATCCACGATCGGGCGAAAATCCGACTACCTGCACGCGCAATCGACCCTGCGCTCGTGGTTCCTCACCACCGATCACAAGCGCATCGCGATCCTCTACCTCGCCTCGATCACCGGCTTCTTCGTGATCGGGGCCCTGGCGGCCGGCGTGGTGCGCCTCGCGCTCGTCGTGCCGAACGGCGCGATCATGACCAACGACACCTACAACAAGGCCTTCACCATCCACGGGGTGGTGATGGTCTGGTTCTTCCTGATCCCGTCGATCCCCGCGACCTTCGGCAACTTCCTGATCCCGCTGATGATCGGGGCCAAGGACCTCGCCTTCCCGAAGCTCAACCTGACGAGCTGGTACGTGTTCATGGCCGGCGCCCTGTTCACCCTGGTCTCGGTGGTGCTCGGCGGCGTCGACACCGGCTGGACCTTCTACGCGCCGCTCTCCACCGCCTTCTCGAACACCTGGGTGCTGCCGGCGCTGATCGGCGTCACGATCGTGGGCTTCTCGTCGATCCTGACCGGGCTCAATTTCGTGGTCACGATCCACACCATGCGGGCGCCCGGCATGACGTGGTTCAAGCTGCCGATCTTCGTCTGGTCGCACTACGCCACGAGCCTGATCTTCCTGCTCGCCACCCCCGTCATCACCACCGCGCTGATCCTGCTGATCGCGGAGCGTGCCTTCCACATCGGCGTGTTCGACCCGGCCTACGGCGGCGACCCGGTGCTGTTCCAGCACCTGTTCTGGTTCTACTCGCACCCGGCCGTCTACATCATGGTCCTGCCCGGCATGGGGGTGATCTCCGAGATCGTCCCGGCCTTCGCGCAGAAGAAGCTGTTCGGCTACCGCTTCGTCGCCTACGCGTCGATCGGGCTGGCCTCGGTGACCTTCTTCGTGTGGGGCCACCACATGTTCGTCAACGGCCAGAGCGACCTGGCCTCCCTGGTGTTCTCCGCCCTGTCCTTCGCGGTGGCGGTGCCCTCGGCCGTGAAGGTCTACAACTGGACAGCCACGATCCATAAGGGGGCGCTCCGGCTCGACACGCCGATGCTCTACGCGATGGGCTATATCGGCCTGTTCGTGCTCGGCGGGCTCACCGGGCTCTACCTCGCGACGCTCGCCATCAACCAGCACATCCACGCGACCTACTTCGTGGTCGCGCACTTCCACTACATTATGGTCGGCGGCACGGTGCTGGCCTTCCTCGGCGGCCTGCACTTCTGGTGGCCGAAATTCACCGGCCGGATGTACAGCGAGCCCTGGGGGCGGGTCTCGGCGCTGCTGATCTTCCTCGGCTTCAACGTGACCTTCTTCCCGCAGTTCATCCTCGGCTATCTGGGGATGCCGCGCCGCTACGCGACCTACCCGGCCGAGTTCCAACTCCTGAACGTCCTGTCCTCGGCCGGCGCCACGATCCTGGCGGCGGGCTACCTCTTCCCGATGCTCTACCTCGTCTACTCCCTGTGGTTCGGGCGGAAGGCGCCCGCCAATCCGTGGAACGCGAAGGGGCTCGAGTGGGAGACGTCGTCCCCGCCGCCGACGCACAACTTCCTGTCCCCTCCGGAGGTGCCGCGCATCCCCTACGACTACCCGATCCAGGCCCAGGAAGCCCGGGACCAGCACGGATGAGCGAGCCCCTCGCCGACGGCGTCGGGGTGGCCCGCGCCCACCATTTCGAGAGCGTGGCGCAGCAGCGCGAGGCGGCGACACTCGGAATCTGGGCGTGGCTGATCACCGAGTTGCTGCTGTTCGCGGCCCTGTTCCTGGTGGCGCTGATCACCCGGATCCAGCACCCCGAGGCGACGGTCGCGGCGGCCAAGCATCTGAAGTTCTGGATCGGGGCCACCAACACCGTGGTCCTGATCTGCTCCAGCCTGACCATGTCGATGGCGATCGAGTTCTCGCGCATGGGCTGGCAGCGCGCCATGGTCCGGGCGATGCTGGCGACCGCGGCTTTGGGCGGCCTGTTCCTCGTGCTCAAGGGCTACGAGTACTACGCCGACTGGGCCGAGCACATGATGCCGTTCCTCAGCGACAGGCCCTTCGCCCTCGCCGAGACGCCGGCGGCGCGGCTGTTCGTGAACCTCTACTACGTCGCCACGCTGCTCCACGCGCTGCACCTGTTCACCGGCATCGCGCTCCTGCTCGGCATGACGTGGATGGCCGCCAGGGCCGGGTTCCTCGCCCGGCACCAGAACTGGATCGAGGTCTACGGCCTGTACTGGCACTTCATCGATCTGGTCTGGATCCTCGCCTTCCCGATCCTCTACGTGGTGAACCGGTAGGATGCGGAACCCCCTCGCGACCCTGAGCGCCGACGACCGCGCCCTGCTCCGGAAGCGCCTGCGCACGCCGGTCCTCACCTTCCTGGCGCTGCTCGCCCTGCTCGCCGTCAACGTGACGCTGGGCGCCACCCTTCCCTTCGCGCAGGTCTGGATCGTGGAGCTCGCGGTCGTCGCCGTGATGGTGGCGCTGATCCTCCTCGTCTCCATGGAGGTGATCCACGAGCCGCCGCTGATCCGGCTGTTCTCGGGGCTCGGCTTCTTCTGGGTCGCCATCATGGTCGGCATGACGCTGACCGACTATCTCGCCCGCTGACCCGCGCGAAAGCCGTTGTCGGGACGGCCGAACGCTCCTAAACGGGGCCGCTTCCCCGCATGGCCCGGCTGAAAGACGATGTGCGAACTGCTCGGCATGAGCGCCAACGTGCCGACCGACATCCGCTTCTCCTTCGCGGGCCTCGCCCGGCGCGGCGGCGAGACCGGGCCGCACGCCGACGGCTGGGGTATCAGCTTCTACGACGGCCGCACCTGCCGCAGCTTCCACGAGCCGGAGCCCAGCGCCCGCTCGCAGCTCGCCCGGCTCCTGCGCGACATGCCGATCAAGAGCCGGATCGTCGTCGCCCATGTCCGCAAGGCCAATCGCGGCCGGGTCAGCCTGGAGAACACCCACCCGTTCTCCCGGGAATTGTGGGGCCGCCGCTGGACCTTCGCGCATAACGGTCAGCTCAAGGGCGTGAAGCGGCTGCCGCTGGGCGGCTTCATGCCGATCGGCTCCACCGACAGCGAGCACGCCTTCTGCTGGATGCTCGGCCGGCTCCAGGCCCGGTTCCGCGCCCTGCCCCGTCCCGAGACCCTCGACCGGGCGGTGGCCGACCTCGCGGGCGAGCTGCACGCGCTCGGCGTGTTCAACATGCTGCTCACCGACAGCCGCACCCTCTACGCCCATTGCGGCAAGCGCCTCTGCTACCTCACCCGCTGCGCCCCATTCGGGAAGGCCACCCTGATCGACGAGGACTGGCAGGTGGATTTCGCCCAGGAGACCACCGAGCACGACGTGGTGACGGTCATCGCCACGCAGGCGCTGACCCGGGACGAGTGCTGGACCGATCTCGCCCGCGGCGACGTCCTGACCCTGCGCGACGGGGCGATCCGGCTGTTGAGACCGGCCAACTTAGCTTAAGTGTGTTTTGCCCGAGGGTGCATGGCCGCGGCCGATGCGCTAGAATCCCGGTAACAGGAGCGCATCGGCCGGACCTCACCACCGGTTCGAGCCGGCAAGCGCTCCGCCTCGACCCGCTCGGGACCACAGGTCGAGCCACGATGAGTTGACGAGCGCGATACGCATGACCCGCGACGACACCGACACCGTCCTGTCCCAGGAGGACGGGACTCGGGATGGCCGCCCGAACTTGGCGCCCGGCATCCGCACGCATCTCGGGGAGCACCTGCGCACGGTCTACGACCGGATCGGCGAGGAGACGCTGCCGTCCCGCTTCGCCGAGCTGATCGAGAAGCTCGAGGCGGCGCTGCGCGCCCGGGGCGAGGCGATCGAGCCCGAATTCCGCAACGGCCTGCTCGCCGCCGTGCCGTCGCTGCGCGCCTTCGCGCTGTCGCTGACCTCGAACCCGGCCCGCTCGGACGACCTCGTCCAGGACACCCTGCTGAAGGGTTGGCAGCACCGCGCCCGGTTCCAGCCGGGGACGAACCTGAACGCGTGGCTGTTCACGATCCTGCGCAACATCTTCTACTCGGACCATCGCAAGCGGGTCCGCGAGGTCGAGGATCAGGACGGGTCCTACGCGGCCCGGCTCGCCACCGCGCCGCACCAGGGTGACAGGCTCGACGTCGAGGACCTGCAGTCGGCGCTCGCCAAGCTGCCGCCGGACCAGCGCGAGGCGCTGGTGCTGGTCGGCGCCGAGGGCGTCTCCTACGAGGAGGCCGCGACGATCATGGGCTGCAAGGTCGGCACCGTGAAGAGCCGCGTCAGCCGCGCCCGCGGCCGCCTCGCGGAGCTCCTGGGCTACGACGAGGAGGATCTCGGGTCTGACCGGTTCATCCAGTCGGCGATGCCCAAGGACGCGTAGGCGCCCGGGCCGCCACGGTCCGGCAGTCCACAAAAAAAGATGCATCCGATTCCGGGGATCGGGCGTTACCGGCCCGAGCTTCGCTGCGCCTGCGCGGCGAAACACCACGGAACGGAGACGCACCGCATGACCTTCAAGACCCTCATCGCCGCCTCGGCCCTCGCCCTCTCGCTGCCGCTGGCCGCCCAGGCCCAGGGCACCATCCCAGGCGCCGAGCGCGGCGCGGCCGCGGGTGCCGACGCGGCGGGCCCGATCGGCGGCATCGTCGGCGGCGCGGTCGGCGCGGCCACCGGCACGGTGGGCGGCATCCTCGGCGTCGACATGGCCCCGCGCTTCCGCAGCTACGTCCGCGAGCGCAACGTCCGCTCGTACGACTACGACGGCCGCGTCGCCGTCGGCACCACCCTGCCGAACTCGGGCGTGACCTACTACGATGTGCCGAGCGAGTACCGCGTGCAGCCGGGCTACCGCTACACCGTGGTGAACGACCGCCCGGTGCTGGTCGACCGCGGTCACCGCATCGTCGAGGTCATCGACTAAGACCCTGGGCCGGTCTCGTGCCGGCCCGAACGCCCCCGGAGCTTGGCTCCGGGGGCATTCTCGCAGACGCGGCCGCCGGCGCAACGCTTCATCCGTCCGGCCGTTGACGACGGTTCGACCCGTGAGGCGACCATGAGCGACACTCCCACCGATCCGAAATCCACCCTGCCGGAACCGGTGCGCGACCATCTCGGCCAGCAGCTGCGCAGCGTCCTGCCGGTCGGGACCGACAAGCCGCGCTTCCTGGGCGACGACCCGGTGCCCGACGCGTTCGAGCCGCAGATTCGCCGGCTCGAGACCCGCCTGAAGACCCACGAGGAGGGCACCGGCGCCGTCGGGCAGGCCCTCGACCAGATCCTCGACGCCTTCGGGGTGAAGCCGTCGGACGACGACACGCGCGCGGGCTGAGCCGTCAGACGCGCGGCTTCGTCGCCAGCAGGTCGCGAATCTCGGAGAGCAGCTTCACGTCGGCCGGAACCTCGTCGGGCTTCTTGACCTCGGCGTGCTGGAGACGGTTCATCGCCCGGATCACCAGGAACAGCACGAAGGCGACGATGGCGAAGTTGAGCGTCAGCGTCAGGAACTGGCCGTAGCCGAGAACGGCGCCCTGCTTCTTCGCGTCCACGTAGGGCAGGCCGGCCTGTACCTTGGACGAGAGCGGGATGTAGTAGTTCGAGAAATCGAGCCCGCCCGTGACCGCGCCGATCACCGGCATGAAGATGTCCTGCACGGCCGAATTGACGATGGCCCCGAAGGCCGCGCCGATGATCACGCCGACCGCGAGATCGACCACGTTCCCGCGCAGCGCGAACTTCTTGAATTCCTCGAGCATCTCCGAGATCCCCTCCGCGAACGCTGCCAAGGTAGGGGAGAATCCCGCGGCGGCCAGCGCCCGGTCCGGCTAGACGGCCGGCGGCCGCGCCTCCGCGCCGCTCTCGGGCTGCGCGTCCGCCCCGGCCGCGGGCCGCTCCCCGGCCGGGAGCGCCGGCTCCGCCTTGAGCCGCCGGCGATACTGGGCGGCGACGACCGGGATGGTCAGCAGGTAGCCGCCGCTCACCGCCACCAGCGCCTCGAACGGGTAACTGATCAGGATGCCGAAGGCCGCGACGCCGAACAGGAAGATCGGCAGGACGAGGCTGCGCGGCACCCGCTTGCCCATGGTCTTGCCCGAGTAGGTCGGGACCGTGGAGACCACCAGGAGGGCGATGCACAGCACGTAGATCAGCACCGCGGGCGCCGCCCAGGTCTCGATGCCGAAGCCCAGGAAGTGCAGGTAGAGCGGCAGCATCGCGGTGAGCGCCCCCGCCGGGGCCGGCATGCCGACGAAGAAGTCCTTCTTCCATTCCGGCCGGTTCGGGTCGTCCAGCATCGCGTTGAAGCGGGCGAGGCGGAGCGCCATGGCGATGGCGAAGATCAGCGCCACGATCCAGCCCACCGACTTCAGGTGGAACAGCACGAAGCCGTAGAGGATCAGGGCCGGGGCGCAGCCGAAATTCACGAAGTCGGCGAGCGAGTCGAGCTCCGCGCCGAAGCGCGACGTGCCCTTGAGCAGCCGCGCCACCCGCCCGTCGATGCCGTCGAGCACCCCGGCCACCACCACGGCGATGACGGCGGGCTCGAACTTGCCCTCGAAGGCGAGCCGGATCGCCGTCAGCCCGAGGCAGAGCGCCATCAGGGTGATCATGTTGGGCGCGATCATCCGGAACGGCACCGGCTTGAACCGGCGCGGCCGCGGCTCGTTCGGGTCGGGCGCGAAGGGCGGGAAGAGATCGTCCATGGCCGCCTCAGATCCGCTTGAACAGCCGCTCCGGGCCGCCGCCGAGATCGGCCAGCACCGTCTCGCCGGCCACCGCCTTCTGGCCGAGGCCGACCAGCACGGTCGAGCCGGCCGGCAGGTACACGTCCACCCGCGAGCCGAAGCGGATCAGGCCGAACCGCTCGCCGACGCCGAGCACGTCGCCCGCCGCGACGAAGCCGACGATGCGCCGCGCCACGAGCCCGGCGATCTGCACCACGCCGACCCGCTTCGGCTGGCCGGCATGGGTCGTCTCGATGACCATGCCGTTGCGCTCGTTGTCGTCGCTGGCCTTGTCGAGCTCGGCGTTGAGGAACAGGCCCGGCGTGTAGTGGATCTGGCCGATCCGGCCCGCCACCGGCACCCGGTTCACGTGGCAGTCGAACACGTTCATGAACACCGAGACGCGCAGGGTCGGCACCTGCGGCAGGTCGAGCTCGGGCGGCGGCAGGACGGTGGCGATGAGGTTCACGCGGCCGTCGGCGGGCGAGATCACGAGCCCGTCCGCCACCGGGGTGACGCGCTCCGGATCGCGGAAGAAGTAGCAGACCCAGAGGGTGAGGATCAGGAAGATCCAGCCGAAGAACTGGGAGAAGTAGCCGGCCAGCACCGTCAGCACGATGCCGATCAGGATGAAGGGATAGCCCTCCTTGTGGATCGGCACGAGCGTCCGGCGGATCGTCTCGATCAGGTCGGTCATGGGCTCTTCGGACTCGAGGATGTCGCGGGCGCGGATCGCGGGCGGGCGGACGTGTCGGACGGGCGGATGGCAGTCCGCCGGGCCGCCGTCAACTTTCCAGGGGTCGCGGGTCGCAGCGGGCTTGGGCGCCCGCTCCGGCCGGGGGGGCGCTCCGGCGCCGATTCGGGCGCGAAACGCTGCGGCTTG
>NZ_JBKFAL010000016.1:0-142444 GCF_053345625.1 Methylobacterium sp. D53M | reverse complement strand
ACCGGCAGGCGTGACGTTCCGAGAGGCCGTACTTCTCCCGGATCCCGTCGACCGCCTGCCGGCGTCGCTCGGGGGCTACAAGTTTCCCGAGGCGACGTCCGCCAGCACCTGCTTCTCCAAAGAGAGATCGGCGACGAGCCGGCGCAACCGAGCGTTCTCACGCTCCAAATCCTTCATCTTCTTGGCTTGATCGACTTGGAGGCCACCGTACTCCTTGCGCCAGCGGTAGTAGCTCTGCTCGGAGATCTCCGCCTCTCTACATGCAAGGGCTAAACTCTTACCCTGGGCTGTCTGCACCTCGATCTGGCGCAGCTTCAGCACAACCTGCTCCGCGTTCGTCTTCTGACCTCGCCGCATGTCCGCCTCCTTCGGTCCTGGCTGATCCTCTCAATCAGCCCGGTCCAAAGCCAGCCGGTCACGTCACGAGACACCACCCATACTCGATGTGAGAAGATACTGGCCGACGCGCTCGGCGAGCATCTCGCGCTCGCCTATCAGCGTACCATCGGCAGTCGCGAGCCAAAATTCGCCGAGGTCGGCCTCTGACCAACTTGGCTACACCGGCCCGGCCGATCGCACGGAGCAGTACTCGGCGTTCTTCTGGGGCAAGATCGAGCCGGTCATCGGGGATGCGACGTGCCCTCTCAAGCTAACTGTCGGTGAGCGGATCTGAACTCCCAACCTCTATAGTCATGTGTCCGGCAGCGAGCATGACCGCTTCCGCATGGGTCCTCGCCCCGGCTGCGCTAAGAATGACTCTCGAAGAAATCGGCCTTGGTGATGAGAGCGAGCAACGAGTTCGCCCACGCGCGCGCGAGGGCACATCGTCCATCTACATCCGGTACAAGCCGTTTCGAAATGTGGGGCGCAACGTGGGCTGCCTACTGCAACCCCGCCAGAAGACTCAGTTAAATCAATGATTTAATTCAAGTAAGTGGCGGAGAGGGGGTCCGCCCTACCCAAGTCCACTGTGGTCCGGATCCGTCCGGCCCCGTCCGCGAAACCCTCTTGCCTCGCCGCCGCTTACCGGCCGATCTAGGCGGATCGGTCCGAGCCGGTCCGACGTGGTCCGCCCCGATCCTGGTGGGGTTGGTGGGGTAAATGGTGGGGTAGATGGCGCGGGCGATCAACCGACTGTCGGCGCGGACGGTCCAGACGCTCACCGAACCCGGCCGCCACGCCGACGGCGATGGTCTCTACCTCGTGGTCGACGAGGGTGGTGGGAAGCGCTGGGTTTACCTCTACCGCCTCGCCGGCCGGCGCCGCGAGATGGGGCTCGGACCGCTGCGCACCGTATCGCTGGCCCAAGCCAGGGAGCAGGCCGGTCGGGCCCGGCAGATGGCCGCGCAGGGGCTCGACCCCGTCGAGGCTCGGCAGACTGCGGCGCCCGCGCCCGAACCGGCCCCCGCGCCGATCGCGCCGACCTTCGCCAAGGTCGCAGACGACTTCATGGATGCGCGCGCCGGGGAATGGCGCAACGCCAAGCATCGCCAGCAATGGCGGAACACCCTGACCACCTATGCGGCGGGCCTCTGGGACATGCCAGTGTCGGACATCGGCACGACGGAGGTGCTCGCAGCCCTGCGTCCGATCTGGCGGGAGAAGCCCGAGACGGCGAGCCGGGTCCGCGGCCGCATCGAGCGCATCCTCGACGCGGCGAAGGTCGAGGGCCACCGCGAGGGGGAGAACCCGGCACGCTGGCGGGGTCACCTCGAGCACACGCTCCCGAAGGCCGGCAAGCTGTCCCGTGGCCACCACCCCGCCCTGCCCTATGCCGAGGTGCCGGCGTTCGTCGCCGCGTTACGCGCTCGCGTCGCCGATTCCGCGCGGGCGCTGGAGTTCATCATCCTGACGGCGGCGCGATCCGGCGAGGTCCGCGGGATGCGGGCGAGCGAGGTCGACATGGAAGCCGCGGTCTGGACGGTGCCGGCGGAGCGGATGAAGGCTGGCCGGGCGCACCGTGTGCCGCTGCCGCGCGCCGCGCTCGAACTGCTCGCCCCGCGCCTCGCCGCGATCGGCCGTGAGGACTTCGTCTTCGCCAACACGAAGGGCGGGATGCTCTCCGACATGGTGTTCGAGGCGCTGTACCGGCGGGCCAAGGTCGAGGGCATCACGACCCACGGATTCCGATCCAGCTTCCGCGACTGGGCCGGCGACGAGACCGACTTCCCGCGCGAGGTCATTGAGGCGGCGCTCGCCCATCTGGTCGGAGACGAGGTCGAGCTCGCCTATCGCCGCGGGGACGCTCTGGAGAAGCGCCGTCAGCTCATGGACCTCTGGGCGTCCTTCGTCGCGGCCGAGAGCGGCGCGGCGTCGAGGAAGGCCTCCAGGTCGCAGTGACGGATCACCGTGCTGTTGCCGATCTTCCGCGACGGGATCCGCCCGTCCTTGATGTACTCGAACAGCGTCGACCGGCCGATGCCGATGGCGGCTGCCGCGTCCTCGATCCGGTAGGCCAGCGGCACGAGGACCATGCCGCGGCGGCGTTGTGCTTCAGCCGGCATCGCCCCCTCCAAGGTACGGCAGCAACGGGGTGAGCTCCTTCTTCTGGTGGGCGAGCCGCATGTCCTCGCGCACGGCCTCGCCGAAGGTGACGCTCGCGCCGGGCGGCACCGTGTTGGCGAGGAACTCGTCCTCGAACACCACGATGCCGACCTCGACGGCCTCCAGCTTCGCCTTGATGACCAGGGCGAGCGCCCGCCAGCGCGACCGGCAGGCCTGCTCCCACGCGGCCTCGGCGACGCTGGCTGACCGCACCTTGCCGGTCTCGGTCAGCACGAACTCGGCTGCCTTCGGATCCGGCATCGCGAGCCGGAAGAGGATCCGCCGGCCGCGCATGGTGAAGTGGATCGCGGCCTGCGTGTCGCTCTCCATGTGCGCGAACTCGCTGGCGCCGTAGCGCCGGACGGTCGTCCGGATCTCGGAGATGCTGCGGTCCATCGGAACCGACGTGTCGGCGGCGTAGCGGCGGCTCATAGCTGGCTCGCCTCCGACTGCTCGTCTGGAACGAGGGTGTCGCCAGGGCACAGCCAGATGGCGTGATCGCCCCGGATGATGACGGGCCCGGTCTCGCCCGTGTTGGGGTCGAACCCGGCCGGGTACATACGCAGGCAGCCGTCGGATGGCCGGAACCATTGGCTCTCGCCGCGTCCGCCGCCCATCTGCACCGTCGCCATGCCGGTGCGGCGCCACCTGGTCGCGCCGTCCGCGCGCAGTGCGGCGTGCTCCTCGCGCAGACCGATCGCGACCCGCTGCTCCTCGATGAGCGTCTTCTGCGTCGCGATCAGTCGCTCGTAGGCGGCGATCTGCTCGTCCTTGGCGGACAGCGCGCCATCGTAGGAGGTCATCAGGCGGCGCGTGCGGCGGTTGGCGCGCAGGTTGCCGACCGAGGCGGCGATGAGCGCGATCGTGAGAAGGGTGATCGTCAGTCCGGAGACGACGAGGATCTCGGCGCTCATGCTGCCCTCCCGCTCGTGTCCTCGGTCGGCCGCTCGCCGCGCTCTGCCAGCGCCTCAAGGTCCGGGATCATCTCGGCGCGGATCTCGCGCTGGGTGTAGCTCCAGCCCGGCAGCAGGGCGTGGATGTAGCGGCCGCGCTTCCCGTTGATCCGGTGGAAGCCGGGCAGGTTCGCCCAACTCTCCCACCATTCGCCGCGGCGCGGGCGCACCAGGTCGACGTGCGCGGTGCTCTTCGCGCCCATGGTCGACGGGTCGGCGATGACCGCGCGCAGGGCTTGCGCCGCTTCACCGGCGCGGCGGCGCTCGTCGTCGGTAGGCGGCGGCAGGGGCTTCGGGGCGCGCTTCGTCATGCCGCCCCCGCGATGTCGAGCGCGTCGGCCGGCGGTGTGCCGACGAACAGTTGGACGGGCGGATGCTCGATGCCGAGCACGCCCAGGTAGATCGGCGCGCCGGCCGCGATGAGCGCGATCTCCTCCGGCGTCGGCAGCCAAGCCGAGACCATCCGGTTCACGCCCGGGCTGTGCGGCTCGTCGCGGATCGGCAGGCCGCCGCAGATGCCGTCCTTCGCCGGGTCCCAGTCCCGCGGCGCTCCGAGGTTGCGGGTCGCGCCCGCCACGCGTCCGATGTGCATCACTCTGCTCCTGGATGTGCGGGCACGTGGCCGCCGCTGAAGCCGCCGCCGCCGGGCAGCTTCACGGGATCGGGCGCCGCGGCCTCGCGCCCGAGGTCAGTCAGACCGAGCCGCATCGGCCCGCGCGGCTCGACGTGGCCCGTCGTCATCAGCCGCAGCCACGTGTCGGCCAGGAACTGAAGCCGGACGCCGCCGGCCACGACGGAACCGTGCCGGTCGATCGCGCCCTCGCCGCCGCGGTGGTGGAGGTGCTGGAGGGCTTGCTTCTGGGCTGGCGTCATGACCGCGCCTCCTCGCCGAACAGGTCAGCGGTCCGGCCGCAGCGCGCGACCCGAGCTCGCACGGTGGCGTCGCGGAAGCCCGTGCATCCGGGCTGGCCGTCGGCGCCGTACTGCCACTCCTCCGGGTAGCCGGGCTCGCCGATGCTGTGCGCCATGGAGGCGACGAAGATCATGCAGCCCTGGCCAGCGAAGCCGTGGCGGCGCGAGCAGCCGGAGCACCAGACCGCCGCGAAGTACTCGCCCTCGGTGCCGTTGCTCGGCCGGTAGGGCTGGCCAGCACGCCGCTTCAGCCGCTCGGCCGCGTCGTCGGGGTAGATGCGCCGGTCAGCCATCGGCCCTCTCCTCTCGGATCGGGCACTTACGCCGGCTACAAGCGTCGGCATCGTCAGGCCAGACGGCGCCGCAGCGCGAGCACCAGTCGTACTCACCGTCGTCCGACGAAGCAAGCTTGTCCGAGCCTTTCGGCACCTCAAGCCTGATGTCGCTGGTGTCGAGATAGAGGCTGAATAGCCGGATTACCGCGCCGGCCTGCTTGGGTGTCAGCGCGCGCTCGTCGAACGTCACACCCTGATCTTCACGCCCGCGCATCACCTCATAGAGATGCTCCATACGCTCACGGTAATACTCACGTGTCCATCGGGTCGGCTCGACCGATAACTGCTCAAGAGCATGCCAAAACTCGGAAGCCTCTTCGGGCGTGATCGTCTCGGTCTGCCCTGTTGGTGGCTCACGAGACCATTCGGCGGTGAGCTCATAAAGCCGGCGGACCCACCTGTTGTGCTCGATGACGGCCTCGCAGAGGGTCTCGTCGTCGATGCCGTCGAATCTTCCGCGGCTCTCCCAATGGACCGGGTTATCCTTGTAGCGGGTCCGCTTGAGCTCCGGAGTTTCCTCGACCTCCGCAACGTGCCGCGCGATAGAGGCCTTGGTCCCTGCAGGGACGGTGATCGGCGCCTTCAGGCCGGTCGAGAAGCTGAAGAAGACGTGGTAGCTCACCGGGCGCCTCCCGTCGCGAGGGCGTCGAGCACGTCCTTCCGCCCCTGCTCACGGGACGCGGCCATGAGCTTGAGGACCTTGTCCTCAGAGGCACCCCAGCCCGCGAAGCACTCATCGGGCGGCACGAAGCCGTGCTGCTCGGCCGCCTCCAGCCAGAAGTGCCGCTCCTCGGTGCCGGGCGCTGGCACGTTGATGGCATCCAGGACCGGCGCCACTTCCGCCGGCCGGAACTCGGCCTCGGACGCCGGCAGGAAGTCGATCAGCCACTGCCGGAGCGCGAGGACCTCCGAGCCCGCGAGGCGCGCCACGTAGAGGTCTCGCCCCTCTTCGTTGATGAGGTCCAGCTCCTCATCCTTGAAGACGAGCTCCAGCGAGCCGTCGGACAGGCGCAGGTTCGCGCCCATACCGTCGAGGCCGAGCGCCGCGCTGCTGTAATGCGGGCGGCGCTTCAAGCCGAACATCGCCGCCGCAGAAGCCGTCAGCGCGACGCGGGCGTACCCGCGCCACAGCTCCATGGTGCTCTCGGGAAGGTCGCGCCCCCAGGCGTCGTCGGGAACACCGCGATCCTTCAGGTACAGGGCCCGCGCGCCGGCCTCGATCATCTCGCGCGTGATGGTGCTGGACTCGGCCATAGCGTCGGGGTTCCTCCGTGCGGAATGGGTGAGGGATGGGCCGGTCAAAACCAGTCGTCCGGCAGCTTGCCGGTGAAGGGGCCATATTCGGCGACCCGGTCGGCCATGATCCGCTCGCGGCGCTCGGTCTCCAGCTTCTCCAGCCGCTCGCGCATTCGCTGCGTGGTGAGCACGCAGGCGTCGATGTGGTGCCGCTTGTTGAAGAGTTTGCCGCCGAGCTCACGCACCCAGGCGTTCGCGTACATGTCGGCGCTGGCCTTCTCGTCCTTCGCCAGCTTCAGCGCCGCATCGCGCTCCGCCATGATCTTGTGCAGTTCGGCCTGCAACCGGTCGTTCTCGGCCTCCAGCGCGTCGAGGTGCGCGGAGGCTTGCTCGTCGGTGAACTGGAGGATCTCGGGACGGACGTTCACAGGTTGGCTCCGATGAGAAGGGGCTGCACCGTCCCGTCCGGGTAGACGGCATCGAGCGGGACGTCGGCGCGGGGCTCGCGACCGGTCCAGCCCTGCGGCCAGGTCTCCAGCCGGATCAGCTCCTCGATACGGGCGACCTCCTCGGGGTTGAGGATGTCGACCTCGGGTCGGCCGAGCTGGCGGGCCGCGACGTTGCACTCGGTCTGGATCGCCAGGACCTGGGCGAGCGCCTCACGCCGGGCGTCCAGCGTGATCGGACCCATGCGCTGCGGGTTCGCGGCGATCGACCCGTCCTTGCGGCGCTCCCAGCCGGGCTGGCGGAGCCGGTTCTTCGGCAGCCGGAGCTGGCGATAGATCGGCTTCAGGCGCTTCAGCGGCGCGAGGTACGACCACATCGGCAGGGCGATCACCGTGTCGAGCGCCTTGTCCGTCTCCGTCAGCGAGCAGCCGATGCAGCCGGTCCGGGCGTTCTTCTCCTCGGCTTCGTCCCCACCGTACGCATCGGCGATCAGCGCGGTGGCCCAGCTGCCGTAGGCGGGCATCGGCGCGAAGCACCGCAGCCAGTCCCAGATGTTGCAGACGCGCCAGTGTAGGATCGGCGCCAGCACGGAGATGCGCCCGCGGACGCCCTTCGCGTTCGGCAGGACCTGCTGATACCAGCCCTGCCCGCACTCGGCGCCGTCCTTCGAGCAGGACATCGTGATGCGCTGATCGCGCAGCGCGCTTTCGCCCTCGCGAACGCCGGTGATGAGCAGGATCTGTCCGTCGAGGCCGGCCAACACTTCTTCGAGCTCGGCCTCCATCGGCTCGACCTTGATCTGGCCGGTGCACCAGCGGAACGTGTTCGAGGGCGGCGGCACGCCCCGGCCGAGCATGTAGACGAGGAGCCGGTCGTCGATCGGCGCCATCGCCACCCGGGTGCGGATCCAGGGGTAGGCTTCGAGCTGCTTGCGGATCGCCTCGGCCGCGATCCAGAGGGGCAGCAGCTCCATGCGCGTGTCGGCGTAGAGTACCGTCAGCGTCTTCGGCGGCGCGAGCCGGCCGGCCACGATCAGGTGCACGATGACGGTGAGCACCGCCGTCGAGTCCTTGCCGCCCGACCACGCGATGGCCCAGTGCTCGTGCTTGGGCCCGTAGAGCTTCATCGAGTCGAGCGTGAGCTGGACCGCGTCGTCGTAGACCAGGCGCTCGGCCGTCAGCGCGAACAGGTCGTGCTGGCGTGAGCCGCGGAGGATCGGTGCGGGCGCGTTCATGCCGCCTCTCCCGACGTCGCGGCGGCCGGCTGGCCCTCGGCGGCGAGCAGGTCGAATAGCGACGGCGTGGCGTGGGTGCGCTCCTGCGCCCGCAGGTAGGCCGTGGCGTCCGAGAAGTAGCCGGGGTTCAGCTCGACGCCGGCGCCGCGGCGGCCGGCCTTCACCGCGCGCAGCGGTACCGTGCCGATGCCGGCGAAGGGGTCGAACACCAGCTCGCCCCGGGCCGAGTAGCGCTCGATCAGCCGGTCGACGATGTCGAACTGGAGCGGGCAGACATGCTTCTCGCGGCCCTTCGCGGCCTGCCCCGTGTTCAGGGTGAGCATGCGGGCGACGTCGGTCCACACGTCGTCCCGGGACGATCCCGGCCACAGGCTCAAGAACTGCGACGGCAGGGCGAACCGCGCCTCCATCTCCTCGCCGATCCGGACGTGCGTCTCGTAATCGTAGACCTGCTGCAGGCTGAACTCGCGGAACACTCGGGCCAGGACGTCGGGCCCGAGCTTCGCCATCTCGTCGGCGGGCATCAGCCGGTCGCCCGAGGACCGCCAGCGGGCGTGCGCGTCGACCTGCCAGCGGGCCCGCGAGTAGCCGGTACCGGGCACGGACGGCAGGCGCTGATCGAACGGGACGAGACCGCCCTCGGCCGTGAGGCAGTGCGGCTTCGTCTTCGTGACCGGATCGTCGGCATAGGCCTTCGACAGGTCGGACGGCAGCTTGCGGAAGATCAGGACGAACTCAGGAGACCCGACCCCCATCTTGGTCGAGTCCTTGCCGTTCTCCGTCCAGCCGAGCCGGTAGGTCTGATTGTTCTCCCGCACCACATCGGTGTCGATGAAGATCAGGCCCATGTAGGCGAAGCCGTGGCGCTGGTAGTGGAACAGCGTCTTGGCGTGGAACGGGTTGACCGTCGGCGTGCCGAAGCCCGTGGCCGAGCCGAACAGGATCCGGTCCTTCACGTGGATGCAGGCGAGCCGGCCGGGCTTAAGCGCCCGCAGCAGCTCCGGCGTGAGGAAATCCATCTGCGCGAAGAAGTGTTGGTCGCAGTCGGTGTGGCCGAAATCGTTGTAGCTCGGCGTATACTCGTAGTGGTTCGAGAACGGGATCGACGTGACGATCAGGTCGAGGCTGTTCTCCGGCAGGTGCCGGCATTCCTCGACACAATCGTTGTTGACCATGCGCCAGTCGTGGCCGGACGCCTCGATGCGTTCCGTTCCGATGGAGCGGGCGAGCGCCTGCGCGAACGCGGCCTGAGACAGGCCGTAGGTACGGATGATCTCTGCCATTTGTGCTGCCATCTCGTCGTGGCGCGCCCACTTCGCCTGCAGGTCCCGCACGGTCTCCCGGTCGGCCTCGGAGTGGATGATGTCGATCTCGACGGGGTGCGCCTGTTGGAACCGCTGGATGCGGTGGATCGCCTGGATGAAGTCGTTGAACTTGTGCGACACGCCGAGGAACACGGCCTTGTGGCAGTGGCGCTGCAGGTTGCAGCCGGACCCGGCTATGATCGGCTTGGCGGCGAGGTTGCGGATCTCGCCGTCGGCGAAGGCGAGGATCGCGGCCTCGCGCTCGTCGAGGTCCTGGCTGCCGTAGACCGCAACCGCGTCCGGCACGGCCGCGCAGATCGCGTGGCGCTCCGTCTCCAGGTCGTGCCAGAGGATGCGGTGGCTGTCCGGGTCGGCGGCCAGTAGCTCGGAGAGCTTCGCCACCCGCGCCGGCAGGCTGTCGCGGCGCTCGCGCGCCTCGCTGGCCAGCCCGACGGCCGAGGCACGGAACAGGATGCCCTGGCCATCCCGGTCCGCGCCCGCGTCGGCGAGGTTCGTCTGCACCTCGTGCCAGCGCACGACGAGCGGCGGTAGGTCGTAGCCCTCATCCGAGAACCCGAGGTCGGACGGGCGCTGCAGGAACATGCCCCAGCTCGCGCACCAGAGCCAGAACTCGCGCTCCTTATGCGGGTAGAGGGTGAGGTCCCCCGCTTTCTCGGAGTTGCGCTGGAAGAACCGGGTCAGGGCCTGGCCGGTGTCCATCACGCCGAGGAACCCGGCGTAGTGGATCAGCTCCTTGTACCGGTTCGGCGACGGCGTGGCGGTCGCGACGAAGCGGTGCCGGACCCCGCGGAACAGCCCGAGGAACGTCTGGTACGTCTTCGAGCCGAACGAGCGCAGCACGCTCGCCTCGTCCAGCGAGGCCGCCTCGAAGAGGGCCGGGTCGAGGCGCCCGTCGCGGACGCTCTCGTAGTTCGTGAGGTAGAGGCCGGGCGCGTCGACCTCCTCGGACCGGCGCACGAAGGCGATGGTCTGCCCGAGCTCGGCGGCCTCGCGGATGAACTCCTGCCGGACGCCGAGCGGGGCCACGATCAGCGCGCGGCCGCCGGTCCGCTCCAGCACGAGGCGCAGGACCTCCAGCTGCATGCCGGTCTTGCCGAGACCGAACAGGGCGAAGATCGCCCGGCAGCCGCCGGCGACGGCCCAGGCGACGATCGCTCGCTGATGCGGCAGGAGGCGCGGGTGGATCTCCGCGTCCGTGACCGTGTAGCCGGTGACCGGCGCGGCGCAGGCCTTCGCTTCCAGGAAGGCGCGGTAGTCGGGGACCGCGTTCATGCCGCCACCCCTTCGCCGCTCGCCGGGGCGCGCCGCTTCGTGCCACGGTGCCGCTGGGCCCAGATCCGCACGTCGTCGTAGGTCGTGGCGTGGAGGACGCGCCAAGCCTGCCGGAGCTGGTCGAGGTTGAGGTGCGCGAGAAGCCCCTCCTGATCGGCCATATCCAGATGGTCGGCTAGGAAGGCGCGGACGCGGGATGCGGCCAGGACCTGCTCGTTCGGCGGCGCCTGCCGGACGAGCGGCACCACCACCTGGAGGCGCAGCAGGGCACGCGCGTTCACCGTCGCCTGCCCAGCCGGGAGACCGACGCAACCGCCGTCCTTGGTCTGGTGCGCCCACGATGACGGGCACACCGGGCAGGCCCAGACCCACACGTCGGCGATCTCGGGGTCGCGCGCGTCGACGTCGCGGCCGTCGACGAGGGCGCATTCGGTGCCGCAGTCGGCGCAGAAGATGGCGGCCATCAGCGGTCGCCCTCCCCACGCTCGGAAGCGGCGCGCGCGGCATCCTCGGCCTTGAGGGCGCGGTGCGAGGAGATGAGCGCCCAGATGGCGCCGGCCAGGGCGAGCCCCACGACCAGCCCGATGAAGAAGCTCGGCCAGGACATCAGGCGGCCTGACCGCTGGCCGGGGTATCGCCCGGGAAGCCGTCGTCGGCCTTCGCGATCAGATCCTTCAGCTCGTCCCAGATCGAGCCGAGGAGGTCGTAGGCCGCATCCGGCAGCGGATTGACCCACTCGTCGAAGGCATCCTGGCCCTTGGCCGCCGCGGCCCGGGCCGCCGCGAACAGCTCCCGCTTCGTCATGCGGGCCGATTCCGTGGGCGCGGACGCTGGTGCACGGGCCTGCTCTGTGGGCGGGGCACGCTCGCCGCGGGCCCAGGCCGCGAGCGCCGCGCCGTGCTCCTCGCTGAGCCGGTCGCCGTGCCGGAAGATCTCCTGGTGCGCGCCCTCCATTTTCCACGACTTCGGGTCGGACAAGTCGAGGTAGCCCTTCCGCTCGCTCTCCAGCCGGAACGACACCGTCACCTCGAACGGAAACATCCGGTTGGTGATCGACTTGAAGACCTTCGTGTTCGGCGGGATGAACGTCTCCTCGCCGCGGATCGAGAAGATGATTGGGATCCGGCGCTGCAGCAGCGCGTAGACCATCGCCTTGTGCGCCATCTTCGGCGCGATCCAAGACTGGCCCTTCTTCGCGTCCGAGCCACCCAGGCGCTTGTGCTCTGCCGCCTGCCAGTCGAGCACGCCGCCGACGCCGACCCACTCCATCGAAAAGCTGTCGATCACCAGCGCCGCGTAGCCGGCCTGCTCCGCCGCGAGCGCGGCCTGCGAGAACCGCTCCGGTCGGAACGGCGCGTCCATGACGTTCGCGTCGAACGCGAAGGCGTCCTTCAGGTGCAGCGTGCGGCCGCCCTCTGTGTCGAGGACGGCGATCTTGCCATCGGGCCCGGCGATGCCGCGGGCGAGGCGCATCGCCGAGAACGTCTTGCCGGAGTTCGTGCCCCCCGTGAGGCTGACAAACAAGCCGGCGCGCTCGGTGAAGCTGGAGGCGGGTGCGAAGGTGAAGCTCACGCGGCGTCTCCCATGTCGAGGGGACGGAACGGGCTCTTCGCGACGTCGTAGGAGACGCCGGCGAGCTGAGGGTCGAGCTCCTCGCGCTCGGTCCAGCGGCGGGCGGCCCATTCCGGGTAATCGAATCGGACGATCTCGGCCGGGTAGCCCGGCCACGCGTCGGCCGTCCGGCAGCGGTTCCACAGGTGGATCGCGGCGGCGACCTTCCGGGCACCGATCTCCATGCCGGCGCCGTCGGCCTCGGCGACGGTGAGCGCGTGCGGGAACTCGTTCTCGACGAAGATCCAGCGGAATCGGATCCGGCCCGCCAGCCGCGGCAGCAGGCTCGCCAGCACGCGCGTGTAGAGCGCGGCCTGGATCTCCATCTGCATGTTCTCGACGCGGCGGCCGAGGCCCTGCGGCGCGGCCGACTGGTCGCCGGTCTTCACGTCCCAGATGATGGCGTGCGTCGGGTGGATCTCGACGCGGTCCATCATGATCCGCAGCCACGCACCGGACCGGTCCTGTACGACGGCCACGACCTCGGACGGCGCCTTGGCGAAGCCCTCGCAGCCGGGAATCGCGGCGAGCTTCTCCGCGACCTGATCAGCCACCGCGTCGGCCTTCTCGGCGTCGGGCCGGAGGATCGGGCAATGGCCTGCCTCGTAGGCCTGCGCGCGCTGCGCCTTGGCGGCGGCGGTGCGGTAATCGTCGGCGTCGATGATCACGACCTCGGCGCCGCGGCCGAGGATCAGCTTGTGCGCGACGGTGCCGATCTCCTTCGGCCGGCTCGGATCGCGGTCCGGCTCGATGCGGCAGCCGAGACGCGGGTGCGCGATCCAGGCGTGCTGCGGGCTCTGCTCGATGAGCATCCGGGCGATCGACGCGGACAGCGAGGGCTCGGGCGCGCAGTCGGCGTGATAGGCGTCGGCCGGCATCTGGAAGAGGCCGGGGCCGCGCACGAAGCCGGCGAGATGGGTAGCGATCTTCACAGGGCGCTCCTCAGAAGGGGATGTCGTCGGTGAGGTCCGCGTCCGTGCCGCGGCCGATCGGGATCACCTCGACGTCGACCTTCCGGACGGCGCCGATGGCCTCAAGGACGACGAAGGTCTTGCCGGGGTGCTGGCGGGCGAGCCGCTCGGCCTCGCGCGTCGCGAGGTAGGCGGACGGATGCCGGAAGGTCGGCTGGCCCTGACCGAGCCCGTAGACCATCCAGAACGGGTCCATGTCCCGCGCCACGGCCCTACTCCGCGGCCTGCTGACGGGTCTGAGCGGCGAAGTGTGCGCTCTCGACCCGCACCGCGGCCAGGTGGCCCGCGTCGAGCTGGTCCTCGATCGCCGGGAACCCGCAGAGCCGGTTCAGCGCCAGTGCGGTGATCTCGGCCGCGTCCCGGCGCGCGGCGGCGCCCGGGATATCGGGGCAGATGATCTCGACGATGTGGTCGGCCCGGTCGACGACCGCGCCCGGGTTGGCGTGGCTGGCCCGGTACGGCCCGGGCTTGCCCAGCAGCGCCATGCGGCGCGCGAAATCGTTGGCGGTCTGCATGGTCGGCTCCGTCAGGGTGAGGAAGGCGCGGGCCATCACGGCCTCGGCCTCGGAGAAGGGCGGGAAGGTCACAGGCGGCCCTCCCGCTCGCGGGCGCGGCGGGCACGGATCGCGTGCCCCTCGCGGATGTCGGTGACGTCGGCGGGCAGGTCCCGCGGCGGCGCGAGCGCGGCGGACCAGAACCGGAGCCCGGCGAGCCAGGCGTCGAGCCAGAGGGCGAGCGGGTTCATCGCGCCCTCGCCAGCTTCGCGGTGAGGCGGCCGGCCGCGATCTCCACCTTCTGGTGAGCCTCGCCGAGACGCTCGGAGAGGCGCCGCAGCTTGTCGAGGTCGTAGGCCTGACCAGCGCCGCGGCCGGTCGCACGCTCGATCGACCAAGCCATGGCCGATAGGGATTCGATCAGCCCGTCGAGCCCGAAGAGCGAGGCGCCGAGTTCGCCGTCGGCGTGGTTGCGCTCGTAGGCCCCGACCGGCTCGGGCCCCGCCGCCGCGTCGGTCCGGCGAGCCGCCAGGAGGCGCTCCGGCAGGGTGTGGAGCGGGTGCGCGTTCATGCGGCCTCCCGGAGCCAGTCGGCCTCGTAATCCGCGATGGCGGCCAACTCGTCGGCGGCTTCCAGCGCGAGGGAATCGGCGTGGTCCTGGGCGGCGAAACAGGCCTCGGCCCAGCAGTCGAAGTCGTCGCGGAGCAGGCCGTAGGGGCTGTACCCGGCGTAGCCGGCGGGAGAACCGCTGATCCGGTAGCCGGCGGGGAGGTCGAGGCGCGCCATGGTCAGGCCGCCTCGGACGCGTCGTCGAAGAAGCTCGCGACCGGGACACCGATCCGGTGAGCGGCGGCCTGGAGCATGCCGGCCGACAGGCGATTGCTCGCCCGCTCGTATTTCTGGATCTGCTGGAAGGTGATCCCGAGCGCGTCGCCGAGCTGCGTCTGGCTGATGCCGGCAGCGAGGCGAGCGGCTTTCACGCGCTCGGCGATGCGACGGTCGGCGTCGCTGACGATGCGACCGCCCATCAGCGGACGTCCCGGACGGCTGCCACGTGCTGGGCGATGAACGCCGGCACAAACGGGGCGAGGCCGATGGTCAGCGAGCCGAGCAGGCAGTGCGCGACCACCACCGTGGCCGAGGCGTGCTGGAGATTGTCGAGGTAGGCGGTGAGCATCTGGGGCTCCATCGGCTCGGTGAGCGGCGATGGAGGGATATTGCGATCATCGCAAAGTTGCGTCAAGCGCTAATCGCAATGCCAGGCAAAGCCGGTCGAAAATCGCAACTGTGGGCGGCTGTGGATAAGCCATAAGCGACTCGACAATGGCCCAACTTCTGGTCAACCCTGAGAACGTTCAGGGAACATCCATGCTCCGTGCAGACACAGGCCCACTGGTTGACCGGCCGCTGAGACGGTTCTCAGCACTACTGATTGAGTGCAGGACGTGTAGCAAAGAGACGAGATGGAGCAGTCAGGATCTTTTGAACAGGGGCATCTGGGCCGAGCAGGCAATGCTTAGCCTAGAAGGCAAGATGAAATGCTTAGACTGCGAAGAGGCTGGACGCCCTTCGCGCGAAGTGAGTGTTCGGCCTTGGCCGCCTATTCATCCAGGGTTCCGACAATCCGGTGAACTGCTACGACATTCTCACGCGGAAAGCGCATGATCCGGTCTTCGCCGTCGGGTGGATTGAGTTGCTCAAGAACTAGCTCGTCGCCAAATGATATAAATCGCTTGACGTAACCGAATGGCGGATCGCCGTCATTATCATAAACCTGAGCAACGACGTAGTTGCCTTTGCGGTACCCTTTATCAGGGTTTACCAACACAATCTCGCCAGCCTCGTAGCGTGGCTCCATCGACTCGCCATGCACGTATGTTGCGTAAGCGCGAGGCTTGTCTGTGAGATTTCCTGGCCGATCGACGTAACCAAGGGCTTCGCCGTTAAAGAGCAGCCGATCCTTGTTGTTCCCGCCTACACTTTTTCCAAGGATTGGCATCCTACCCGCCGCAGGGGGTAATTTCTCGGGCAGTCCAGCGTTTGGCATTGGTAGCTGCGGAGAATGACGGCTTTCTTGTTCTCTTTGCTCTTTACGCTCTTTTGCTACTTGCTCGAACGCTTCTTTCACAGGAAGCACGTCAGGCTGATGGCTGACATCTGGGTGCATCAGCATAAGCGCTTCCCACAGCTGATGACTGTGATATCCGAAAAATTCCCAAATAGGCAGCTTTTCTTCTTGTCGCGCCTTTCGGCGCCCGGCCACCATTTTACTGACTTTGGACGCATCAATGTTGAGCCCACGCTCGGCAAGATAGCGAACTAGCTCAGCCTGGGTTTTTTCGCAGCGGGCGAAATTTGCCGCAAACCATTCTTCGGAAAAGGGTTCGGTCGCCATAGGTGCGTTATTGCGCAAAGCGCAAACGCTGTCTTGTGCGATTTTCGCATCATCGGGCTTGACGTTTCGTTGCGATGATCGCAATTCTTGCGAATGTCGAACGTCGCCGCCGGTATCATCGAGAAGTGCGGGGGGCACGCCACGGTCGCTGAGATCTGTGGCGTCCACATCACCCGCGTCTATCGCTGGACCTACCCTATCGAGAAGGGCGGATCGGGCGGCGTCATCCCTACTCGACATCAAGCGCTCCTGCTGCGTGCGGCTCGCGAGCGGGGAATCGACCTTCGTCCCGAGCACTTCTTCGAGGATGGGGCGATGCTGGGTCCCGCCCCCGTCGAGGGAGCGGCCGCGTGATGGGTGCCGATCGTAACCGACCGCTCGCCGTTTTCGCCGGGGCTGTGGCCCTGGCAGCACTCGGCACAGGCCTTACCGTTCGCGGCCGCGCGCAACGCGCTCGGGAGAGCGAATCGCGGTTTGGCAAGGCGCTGAGCGAGATGCGCGGCTTCCTCGTTTCGGCGAGCTTGGTCGATCTCGATACCGAGCCCGCGGCTTCTGCGGGAAAGGCCGGCGCCTCCCACCTGCGCGACATGGGCGCGACCCTCGTCGACAAGGCGCGGGCCCGTCTGCTTGAGGCCCAGGCCGACAAGCTGGAGCGTGAGACGGCTGCGGAGTTTGCCTACGCGCTCGGCAGCGACCGTCCGTTCCAGGCCGACCGGTGGTCGGTGATCTCGGACTTCGTGCCGGGCACCATCATCGCCTGCGCCCGTGACTTGCACGGCCGCGAGATCCGCATCGAGACGAGCCCCGACCGCGCCCGCTGGCTGGCCGAGCATCTGCTCGCCGCGGCCCGACAGGTCGACCTCAACTCTGAGGCTGATGGCGCGATGGCCGTTGCCGTCTGCCGCCACAGCGAGGGCGCGTAGATGCTCGCCGCCCCTCCCCAGCTCACCACCGGCTCCCAGCGTGCGCTTCCGCGTTCGCCCGTGGGCGCTGCCATCCCGGCCGGTGTTGAGGGCCCGCGAGGGCGTTTCTCCCGAGACCGACTGGCCGGAGCCCGCGCGCTCCGGCCCCTTTCGGGGATCCTCGCCGCCGCCGTGATGCTGACCGCCTGCGACGCCGATCAGATCTTGGCCCGGGCCGTCCTGGAGGAGCAGGGCTTTCACGCGATCGCCTTCGCGATGGCGCCGCCGGTCGGCCGGCCCTGCGCGTGGGGCGAGCCGTTCGCGCTGCGCTTCCGGGCCGTGCGCGAGGACGGCGTCGCCGTGGCGGGCACGCTCTGCGCCGCCGACGAATCCGCCCAGGACGCCCGGTTGTTCGCCGATCCATCGGAGGGCGAGAGCTGATGGCGGGCCTGTCCCACGCCCGTGCGCCGCGCGCCCTCGCCGGTCGTGCCGCTCCGGCTCTCGCGGTGCTGTCGCCCGTGCCGGCCGACGAGCGCGCTCAGATGCGCGCCTTCGCCCTCGACGGTGCCGGCTCGACTGAGATCATGGGGCTGTTCGGCCGCTCGCGATCCGTCGTGCGGCGCCAGTGTGAGGGGCTGAACCAGACCCAGGTCACCCGCCGGACGCGGATGCTGGCGATCCTCGACGTCGTCGAGAACTCGGACCTGCCTCACGCCGTCCTGGCGCCGCAGCTCGGCTACCGGAACGCCGCCTCGCTGGGCGTGGTGCTCACCCGGGCGCGCAAGCTCCGTCGCCGGTGGGGAGCCTGACATGGTCGCGCAGATCGTCTTCCTCGGACTCGCCGTGATGTGCCTGTTCGACGCCGGCTTCGTCGCGGCGCTCGCCTGGGCCGCGCGATCCTCCGGGACGCTCGTCAGCCGTCGCTCGCTCGCTGGCGCTGGCGTGATGCTCGCGGCCGGAATCCTCTGCCTCATCGCCGGGAGCATCTCGTGATTGCGCCCCGGCTCTCCCATCGCGGCGGCGTCGAGCGCATCGCGCTCCCCGCACGCGAGCGCGCCGGCCGGGCCCTGACCTGGTGCCCGTGCCGGCGCGTCATCGTCCCTCGCGATCGCCTGTGCTTGCCGGCCGTCGATCGCGTCCCTGCGTGTGCGTACCTCACCCCCATCATGGGGAGCTGCTGAAATGTCGGCCGCCTCCTTCATGCCCGGCCAGTCCCCGTCGTCCTCGGCCTCGATGTTCACAGCATCGAGGAAAGAGATGGGAAAGTCTGGACAGGTCGTGGGAAGGGTTTCACCTTCCGATGACCGAACATTCGCAGAACGTGTGTCGACGTTCTTGCGCAGGATGCACCCGGTCAAGACGGCCCAGTGCGTCGAGGCCGAGGCCGGCATCCCGGCCACCACCGTCCGCAAGTGGCTGGAGCAGGGCTGCGCGCCGAGCGGCAAGCACACCGCCGCGCTAGCCCGCCGGTACCGCGGCTTCCTCTGGGCCGTCTTCCCCGACGCCGAGAACGAGTGGGTCGCGGAGATCGCCCGGCAGGACGAGCTGGAGCGCCTCGAGCGGCAGGCCGCCACCATCCGGCAGCAGATGTCCGACGTTCTGAGGGGGCGCCTGTGATCTGGCTCGCTCGTCTCGCCCGCCTCGCCGACCTCGCGCTGCGCGGCCTCTCGCTCCCGTTCCTGGCCATCGGCTGGATCGCCACCCCGATCCTGTGGAGCGCCCGCGCCTGCCAGGACAAGGCCCGGGAATGGGACCCCGAGCTCTGGGCCCGCGGCCAGCACACCGACCTTCACCCGCCCCCCGGAGCCTGAGGAGAGCCCCATGACGTTCCAATTCGATCTCGGCCAACGCGTGAAGCTAAAGGACAGCGAGGAGCAGGGCTCCGTCGTCGGCCGCGCCGAGTATCAGGAGAGCTCGCCGAGCTACTTCGTCCGATACCGGACCGCGGACGGCTGCCTCACCGAGGCGTGGTGGTCGGGGTCGGCGCTCGTCGCCGCTGGATCCTCCAGCATCGTCCAGCAACCCGACCCGGCGGCCTGACGATGGTCGACGGCAGCGACCAGGCCGCGGCCTTCCAGACCGCCCTCGACCGCGGGCTTCCGGCGCTGATCAGGGGCGCCTGCAAGGGCGTCGAGGACGGCATTCAGAACGCTTCGCCGGCGACCTTCGCCCTGTTGTGCTCGCTGCTGGCCTACCTGCGCGTCGCGCTCTGGACCGCCGAGCTGGTGCTGGAGGCCGAGAAGAAGGGCGGCCCGGCGCCGGCGAGCGTCAGCCCCGGCCAGTCCCTCGCCCCGGTGCTCGGGCGGGATCTCGCGCTCGTCGAACCGCTCGTGCCGCGCCGTTCCGGCGGCCTCGACCCGCGCCTTCCGGCCGGCCGCTACCACCCCTGATCCGAGCCTGAGGAGGCCGCGATGCACAACCCCCTGTCCGCCCTGATGGAGATCCTCCGCCGCGTGCTGCCGGCCAGCGCCGACGCCGAACTCGTCGAGGTCGAGACGCACCTCCGCGCGGGCATCGAGAGCGCGGTGCGCGCCGAGGTCACCGAGCAGGTCGAGCAGCTGCGGACCGACGTGCTCGCCGCCGTGCGGACCACGCTCAGCCCGATCGTCGGTGCTGCCGCCCTGGCGCCCGAGACCGCGGCCACCGAGCTGGCGACGCCGCCCGCAGCCTGATCCCGAAACGAGAACCGCCCGGCCTGCTGTGGGAGCGGGTGCCGGGCGGTCAATCGAAGTCGCGTTGGAGGCCGATATGGAAGCCACAGACCTGTTTTCGACGCAAGAGCCCGAGGCCGTTTTAGTGGTCGATGGCGCTTCGTCTTTGGCTGTTCCTGCGCCGCGCCGGGTGATCCTTGGCGTTGATCCTGGCGCGTCTGGCGCGATCGCCTTCTTTCGCCCGGACCGGCCGGCCGAGATCGAGGTCTACGACGTCCCGCTCGTCGACAAGATGATCGATGCCGCGCAGGTCGCGCACCTGATCCGCTCGGCCGGCGCGACCGAGGCGATGATCGAGCGCGTCGGCGCGATGCCGAAGCAGGGCGTCTCGTCCACCTTCAAGTTCGGCATGGCCTACGGGGCCGTTCTCGGGATCGTCGCCGCGATGGAGGTGCCGATCCGGCAGGCGACGCCCGGCCGCTGGAAGGCGCACTTTCGGCTCAGCGCGGACAAGGAGCAGGCTCGCGGCCTCGCCGTCCGTCAGTGGCCCGGCTCTCGCGACTTCTCGCTCAAGAAGCACCACGGCCGCGCCGAGGCCGCCCTGCTCGCCCTCTACGCCGTCGAGGTGGTGCGGTGAGCAGCTTCGCATGCAAGGCGCTGCGCGCCGATCGCGACCGCGTGGAGGTCTGGAGCCGCGTGCCCGGCTGCGAGATCTCGGTCCTCGACGGCATCTACCGGTTCGAGCGTGCGCCCGCGCGCGGGGACCGTCGGCAGCCCTCGCCGGCTCCGATCCCCGAGGCGCTGGCGCGCGCGGCGATCGCGGCCGGTGTGCCGCTGCGGCGGCCCGGGGATCTGTTCGGGGGCGTGCTGTGAGCGTGCGCGGCGCCTCGTCCGTCATGGCATCCCGGCGCGAGCCGCCGGATTCGCTCGACTTCTTCCCGACGCCGCCCTGGGCGATGCGCGCCCTTCTCGTCGAGGTGCTGCCGCGGGTGACGGCCGGCCGGCACATCCTGACCGCCTGGGACCCGGCCTGTGGCGAGGGCCACATGGTCGAGGTGTTGGGCGAGCAGATTACCTTCGCCAAGGGCTCGGACGTCTTCGACTACGGCCGGGGCTACCCGGTCGCCGACTTCCTCGACGCCGATACCCGGCTGAGCCCGGCGGCCGATCTGATCTGCACCAACCCGCCCTTCAACGCGGCGGTGAAGTTCGCGCTCAAGGCGCTCGACGAGGCGTCGGTGGTGGCGCTCCTCCTGCGCACGGCCTGGATGGAGGGCGAGGGGCGCTACGAAGCGTTATTCCGCGACCGGCCTCCGACGGTGTTCGCGCCGTTCGTCGAGCGCGTGCCGATGCTGCGCGGACGCTGGGATCCTGCGGCATCTACAGCCACCGCCTACGCGTGGTTCGTGTGGGTCGATGGCGAGCCGCCGCGAGCGCCTCTGTGGATCCCGCCGGGCCAGCGCCGGTCGCGCACGCGACCCGACGATGCTCGCCGGTTCGGCGTCACTGCCGACGCGCCGCTCTTCGACCTCGTGGCGGCGGAGTAGCGCGATGGCCTCCGCATCCTGGATCATCGAGCAGCAGCGTGCCGAAGCGGAGATGATCGACCGCTTCAACGACCTCGACGCGGTGATCACCCGCGTCGAGGACGAGGAACGGCGCCACCGCGTCACGGCCGAGACGCTCGCCGGGCAGCCGAACTGCAACGGCGCCGTCGCGCTCCAGCGCGCCAATGACCTCAGGCAGGTCCTGGCGATCGTGAAGCATCACCAGGCCAACATCGACCGCGTCCACCTGCTGGAGCAGCCGAGCCGCCTCGTGCGCAAGACGGGGAGCGGCCGATGAGCTGGTCTCCGCAACAGGATGCGGCCCTGTGCGCCATCGCGGCGTGGCACCGCGATTCCGACGATCAGGTGTTCTACCTCGCGGGGTATGCCGGCACCGGCAAGACGACGATCGCCAAGGAAGCGGCGTCGGGCTGCGATGGCGACGCCATCTTCGCGGCGTTCACCGGCAAGGCCGCGCTGGTCCTGCAGGGTAAGGGCTGCCGCGGCGCCCGCACGATCCACTCGCTGATCTACTCGGCCTACGAGCACGAGGAGATCAACGAGGCGACCGGCGAGGTCCTGCGCGTCGAGTGGCGCTACGGGCTGAACCCGCTCTCGGAGGCGTCCACCGCCGACCTAATCGTCATCGACGAGTGCTCGATGGTCGGCGACCGGCTGGGCGAGGACCTGCTGTCGTTCGGCACGAAGGTGCTCGTGCTGGGCGACCCGGCGCAGCTCCCGCCGGTGCGTGGCGAAGGCTTCTTCACCCGCGTCGCGCCCGACTTCATGCTGACCGAGATCCACCGGCAGGCCGCGGACAATCCGATCATCCGCATGTCGATGGACGTACGCGAGGGGCGTCGGCTCCAGCGCGGCGGCTACGGTGACAGCCGGGTGATCGACGTCCGCGACCTCGGCCAGCGGGCGGTGACCGGCGCCGATCAGGTGCTCGTCGGCCGTAACGTCAGCCGCCGGACGGTCAACCAGAAGGTCCGCAAGATCCAGGGCCGGGACCCGCGTCATCCGGAGCCGGGCGACCGCCTCGTCTGCCTGAAGAACAACAAGGACAAGGCGCTGCTCAACGGCGGCCTCTGGACCGTGCGCGAGATCCAGCGCGGCGAGGGCGACTTCTACTCGCTCCACGTGGATTCGCTCGACGTGCCGAAGCTCGAAGCGCGCGTGGTGGTGCACCGGCTGTTCTTCGATGGGATGCCCGAGGACATTCCGTGGGAGATCCGGAAGAAGTCGGACGAGTTCACGTACGGCTACGCGCTCACCGTCCACAAGGCGCAGGGCTCGCAGTGGGACGACGTCCTGCTGATCGACGAGAGCGCGACCTTCCGGCAGGACCGGGCCCGGCACCTCTACACCGGCCTGACCCGGGCCGCGCAGCGCATCACGGTGGCGCTATGAGCGTCGCCGAGGACTTCGCTCGCTGCGCACGGCTCCGCATGGTCGAGCTGGAGTGGTTCCGAGCCGCCGGCGTGTCGGGCGCCCAGCTCATCGGCTACCGCGTCGACCCGGGCGCGATGGGCTATGCCCAGTTCCGCCTGCTCTACCCGAGCCGGGAGCCGGTCGACCTCGGCTTCGAGGTGCGGCGCGCCCGCGTCCAGTTCCTGGCTCGGGGTCGCTTCATCCCCGCGTGGGACCGGCGCGCGGCGACCGACGAGACCGTGCCGGCCCTGGTGATCCCGGCGCTGGAGGACGGCGAGCTCGTCGACCTCGTCGCATGGCATCCGAAGACTGGGCGCCTCGCCTCGCTGGATCGTCGCGCCGGCTGGCTCGCTGGCCCGGCACCGGAGCCGGATGCGCCTCTCGTGGTGTTCGCCGATCCCCTCGCCTGGCTGGCCGCGTGCCGGGCCGGCGTGGTGGTGGTGCACGAGAGCCTCGCGCGGCCGTTCCTCCTCGCCCAGCCCGCGATCCAGGCGGCCGATGTCGGCCACGGCGAGAAGCTGCAGGCCATGCTCACCAAGGTGCGGCTGCCCCGAATCGTGGTCCCAACCTCCTCGATCGACCGGGTGGCGGCATGACGAGCGTCACCCAACTGCACGACGCCCAGCGCCTCCAGAAGCGTGCGCGGTCGAATGGCGCGAGCGCATCCGACGATGATGGGGACGGGACCGAGGGCTCGCGCCGTGTCATCCAGATCAAGGCGGCAGAGCAGGCGCGCGTCGTCGACGAGACGGAGGCGGCGCTGATCGACATGGGCGCGCCGGTCTACGTGCGCGCCGGTCGGCTTGTGCAGCCGATCCTTGAGGAGGCTCTCGCATCCGGCGGGCGGGCTACCGTGGTCGGCCGCATCAAGGAACTCTGCTCGGCATCGCTCACGGATCTGATCGGCCGTGCCGTGCTGTTCAAGCGATATTCCGAGCAACGCTCGATGTGGATCAAGGCCGATCCACCGAAGTGGGTCGCCGAGCATCTGCTGGCTCGAGCCGGGATGTGGAAGTTTCCCCGCCTGTCGGGCGTCATCACCACGCCGACGCTGCGGCCCGACGGCAGCCTCCTCGACGAGGCCGGGTACGATGGGGCGACCGGCCTATTTGTGCTGCTCGACCCGGGATTCCGCCTTGGCCACATTCCGTCTCGCCCGACCAAGGCCGACGCGCAACGCGCGCTGGACCTTCTGACGGACATCGTGTCGGGCTTTCCGTTCGTTGGGACGGCGGACCGGTCCGTAGCGCTGTCGGGGATCCTGACGACGGTGCTCCGCCCGGCGCTCCCGGTCGTGCCTTTGCACGCGATCCGGGCCCACAGCCCCGGCACGGGCAAAAGCTACCTCGTCGACTTATTCTCGGCGATCGCCGCCGGCAGGCCCTGCCCGGTCATCACGGCCGGAAAGACGGAGGAGGAGACCGAGAAGCGGCTCGGCGCCATGCTGCTCGGCGGGGCCCCGCTGATCTCGATCGACAACGCCAACGGCGAGCTGGGCGGCGACATGCTCTGCCAGATGACGGAGCGCCCGCTGGTGCGGGTGCGCGTTCTCGGTCGCAGCGAATCCCCGGAGATCGAGTGCCGCTCGATGCCGTTCGCGACGGGCAACAAGCTGACCCTGGTCGGCGACATGACCCGACGGGCCGTGCTGTGCTCCCTCGACGCGCAGGTGGAGCGCCCCGAGCTGCGGCACTTCGATTTCGACCCCGTTGCCCGGGCAATGGCGGACCGCGGCCGCTACGTGGCGGCCGCGCTCACCATCCTGCTCGCGTACCGCGAGGCCGGCTCGCCTCGGGTATGCGGACCGCTCGGCTCCTATGGAGCATGGTCCGGCACGGTGCGGTCCGCGCTGATCTGGCTCGGCGAGGCCGATCCCACAGCCAGCATGGAGACGGCTCGGGCCGAGGATCCGAACCTCGCGCAGCATCGCGAGCTGTTCGAACACTGGCAGGAGCACCTCACCGAGGGGCGCTACTACAACGTCTCGGAGATCCTTGCGATCGCCTGCGAGACCGATCCGTTCGACCACGAATACCGCAGGCCGGCCTTCCGAGAGCTTCTGATGGTCCGGACGGGCGCGCGGGCGGCGACGCCCTCAGCGGTGTCGATCGGGCGGTGGTTCAAGACGCTCAGCGGGCAGGTGATGTCCGGACACCGCCTCGCGGACCATCCCGATGAGAAGCGGGGCAATCGGTACGCGCTGATGCGGCTGAACGTGACCAGCGATGAGGATCGGGGATGAGCCGCGAGCCTCAGAGTGGGGGGGATTGGGGGGATTGGGGGGGTGTTTTCAAGCGCATGCGCGATCACTCAGGTCATGCGTCTAACAGTTCAAATATCCCCCCTAATCCCCCCAATCCCCCCCAAGCAGAGAAGTTGGAGCGTTTGTAGTGGGTGCCTCGAAGCAGAATCTTGCAGCGATCACGATGTCCGGGCGCGGTCGCTTCGGGCCTGACGACCTGACGCGCGCTGAAGCGGATCGGGGCGTCCACTTCGCCATCGCCGTCGAGCGCCTTCGTGGTTGGCCGGTGCATGCGACCCACGTCGGTGAAGAGGTTGTGCGGTACCAAGCCGAGAGCGGCGGCGATCAGATCTACGACCCTCGCGGGATCCTCACTTCCGCGCGCTACTCCGAAGTGATCGTTGTCCCCCTGGCTAGGTCACGTCGGGATTGGCCGGCAGATGCCTTCCAGGATGGCCATCTGCGGCTCGGGACGAAATGCGTCGGCGAGGAGGGGCTTGCCGAGCAGGGCCTCGTCGACGAGCCCGCGATCCAGCAGGCGATCGAGCTCCTGCGGTCCAACCCTGTTTATCTGGGCCTCATCCCAGATCGCCCTCACCCGCGCCTGCCGGCCAAGGCGCTCAGCCGCTATTCCTGGCGAGGCTGCACCTTCTACGCTGAGGCACTCTCGCGTGCGACCGGTCTGCCCGCCGCGAACATGCTGGTGGATCAGCTCGTGCCGGGGCTGGAGCTGACGGGCGGCCAGTATCACGCGGTCGTCCTGCATCCCGACGGATCGGTCGAGGACGTCTGGGGGCGCCAGTCCGCGGAGATCGTGGCCCGCCGCTACGCCATGGCTCGCTGGCACTTCGATGTCGACGCCCATCGAACGATGATCGGCGAAGCGCTGGAGCGCCGGCCGTCAGCTGCGGATGACCTTTCCGAGGCAGAAGCCTTGGTCCGCGAGCACCACCCGCCGCGCAACGGGCCGCAGCCTGCCGCCATCGATCACGCGTGAGGCCTCCCTAAGCCTCGATTCCAGGAGAACTTCCATGCCCGAGACCAACACCCCCGACCTCGTCTGCCTCGCCGCCGGAATCACGGCCTCCTACGCCGCCGGCAACCACTTCCCGGCCTCCGCGCTGCCGGACGTGCTCACGGCCGTCCACGGAGCGCTCTGCGGCCTAGCGCAGGGATCGGCGGTCGAGGCGGCCCCCGCGGCCGCTACCGACACGCCCTCCCCGGCCGAGATCCGGAAGTCGATCCGTCCGGACGGCCTCGTTAGCTTCCTCGACGGCCGATCGTACAAGACCCTGAAGCGGCACCTCACCGCCTACGGTCTGACGCCGGACGGCTACCGGAAGCGGTTCGGCCTGCCGGCGGACTACCCGCTGGTCTGCCCCTCCTACTCGGCCCAGCGATCCTCGTTGGCCAAGGCGATGATGCTCGGCGTGCCGGGCAGCCGAGCGAAGCTGCAGGCGGCGGAGTGAGGATCATGGCGGCGATCCTGATCATCTACCTCGCCAGCAGTTCGGCCTCGACCGGGATGACGATGGCGACGGCCGAGTACGGCAACGCGGCCGCCTGCGAGGAGGCCGGCAAACAGGCCGAGAAGCGGCTGTCTGGCTGGGTGACGACGGTCCGCTGGTCCTGCTCGCCCAAGGGCGATGTTGGCCCTGCCGCGCCGCAGGCCCGCTGATGCCGACCTACACGCGCATCACCCTCACCCACGGCGGCGAGGTCCGCCATTCGCGCGGCTTCGAGAGCCTGCGCATGCCCAAGCACGCATAGGACGTAAGCCAGATTGCCGACAGGCGAGGGAACATACGCTGGCAAGTTGCCTAGCCAGAGACGTCAATCGCGATAGACAGGTGCCCTTGTGCCGGCTAGAGGCACCCTATGGTTGCACCGACCTTCACTTTTCATGCCGGTCTGCCTGCGGATTGTCCGCTTCCAGACGCATCTGCTCAAGACGGCGAGATTTTTCGCGCAATCCGATCAACTGCCGCTGCGCCGGTGGATTTTGAGTCCGAGGCCGAACGCAAACGCAAAGGTCTCGACTTGAAATTATGTATTGGCTGGGGACTGTCAGTTTGGACCACTGTCGAGCATGCATTGCATGCGCGTACTGTGATCCCAGGATTTGAGAAGAAATGTATCGTTAAAATTCCTGTGACAAAATCTGATGGTGTCCTGCTCAAAACGCCTGCAAAAAATCAGGACGAACACCACACATTTTGGAAGGACGTAAATTCAGATTTTTGCGCAAAATCTGAAGTTGCCGTGCCCAAAGGCGAAGCGTGAGCTGTCAACATGTGGAGCCTAGATACTCCTTACGAACGTCCGGAAGCTCCAATTTCTTTGGACCCGACGAACGTTCTCTATTATTTTGATGGGCCGCAAATTTTTCAGTCCAAATTTGGCTTCCTGGATACAATTTTTGTCAAATCGGACGAATTTGAGGAGTCTGATCTTTGGCTGGCGTCGATGACTGACGCACAAACCATTGGCCTAATTGAAGCCAACCGCTTGTCAGTGCGCGGGGCATTTTTGAATGATCGTTGCTGGATCGTTCAGACCGACTATGACATGAACGTCGAGCGCTTCTGGCCTTGCAAGATTGATGAAATTCCCGAAAACATGATCCCCCATCCGGGCGTGGCGCTCACTTACGGTGCCCCTCGCGTTCCAGATACAGTGGAACAATCCACTTCGCTATTCTCGATAGGATTTAAAGGCAAGTCGCTCACCAAACACGGGATGCCGCTGAGCGTGTTTCGCGGATTGGTCAACAGCTTTGGCGATATCGCGAGGAATGTCCTGACTCCTACAGATCTGGCGTCTTCGAGAAGTGCCACATTTGATCTGCTAATTGGTGAGCCGAAATTCAGGAGCCTGGTCGTTTCCGTAACAGACCCAATCCTGAACATAGGAAAAATCCAGCAAAAGCTCTCGTCTGACAAAATCGGCGAAGAATTCATCGAAGAGCAAATTAAAGAGCAGGGCGATGCATTTTTTGCTAATTTGGAGGGGATTGTTCAGCAAGCTACAATGGAAAAAAACGCAAGGAATATTAGCGAAGGAAACAGAGAGCTTGTCAGCAATCTGCGCGAGCTAATACCTAGCGAGTCAACTTATATCGACTCAATTGAATTTTCTTCTTCTTTGTATGGTGACTTTCGAAACGTGTACATTGATAGGGACAATGGCGAAAAAATACATAAGGCGTTCTTCTCAGAGACTTATAAAAATACCACGCGCGCTGGCGTCATCGTTGAGATCAACGATGAAAGCCATACCTTCCTATTAAAGGGCGCGAGGAGCAGGATCACGACGTGCATCCCAAACCAAGAAATATACAATTGGCTTATCGAGCAAGATGAGTACGTGAACGGTAGTCGGATCAGCGTATCTGGTGCATTTGAGCAGCGCACATATCGAGACAGGATGTACGTCAATCAGGTTAATATGATCGCTTTTCCTTGATTTACGCGGCACGTGATAAGACTTTCTGCCAGTAGCCTTTCCACTTGCTGAAACCGGATGCACAAGAGTCGCACCTGTCGCAACGAGGTACTGGACGCCCTTGCTAACCCGGCGGTGATCCTCACGCCAAGCCATCTCGCCCGCGCAGGCAGCGAGGTATGGTGCCGCTGATACGGCGATGAATGCCCGTCTCCAGCGCGGCGTAGGCGAGCGAAGTACGACTCAGCTTGATTGGTGCAAGCCTCACCGTCGCTGTAGCTCTCGCTGTGATTGATCCGCTTCGTCAGGAAACGGGCGTGGAGCTTGTCCCACCCGGCGGCCTCATCGGCATGCACGGTGCTGTCAACGGTGTTAGGAGGGCCGATGCCAAGCCGACGTCTAACGAAAGATGAGGCTGCGAAAGCCGACGCTCTCTTAGCTGAGGTCAAGGCAATGGTAGCGGACGCGGCTGGCGGCGATCCGGTTCTACTGTTCGCGCTCCGACGCCGGCTCTTCACCCGCCTAATGTACTGGGAGCGAAGCACGCCAGCCGAGCGGACGAAGCTCAAAGCGGCGAAGCACAAGGTTCAAGGGGGCCTCTGTGCGATATGCGGAGAGCCGATGGACGTGAAAGGGTCGGAACTGGACCGGACCGACGCACTGAACGGCTACACGGCCGAGAACACTCGGCTCGTGCACCACGCCTGCCATCGTCAGGATCAAGAGGCGAAGGGGTTCCGCTAGCTTGAGCCTGCTGGGGCCGTTGTCTCGCTTGCAGCTTGGCCAGCGAACCCATCTAGTGAAGTCGACATAATCGAACTCCACTTCGTCCCGTCCCGTTCTTTGTATCGCACGTTTGTGCCGGCCACAGGCACCACTTGGCGTGTCTTCTTCCCGCCCGTGATATACTACTGGCCCGCCCCAACAGTCGTCTCGGCGATCGCCATATCAAACCTCCGTCCCAACGCGACATAACGTGCAGCCGCGGCCTAAGGTGCCGGGGTGAGTTTTCTACCTAATTCCGCGAGAGTGTGATGGTCGCGCATCCGGAGACGATCGCCAAACTTACTGCGCGGCTCGACCTAGACATCACGCATCGCCGGGAAGGGCAACTGATGAACGCGTTGCTCGGACACCCGATCGTCTGAGGTCGATTGATGTCATCCTCGCGGAGGACGGCCGGTGCGTACATCGGCCTATTCCCGCGTGCGTTATATCAGACACCCGCTTCTAGCGGCTGCCACGCTGTGCAAGTACAGCAGGGACGGTCCGAAGCATGATCTCCAAGTCGCGGCGCAGGCTCCAATTCTGCACATAATTCAGATCTTCAGCAACGCGCTCAGCATAAGTCGTATCGGCTCTTCCTGCGATCTGCCAAGCTCCGGTCAACCCCGGCGTTACTGAGAAGCAGGTTGCGAAATGGGTCCCGTACCTCTCTATTTCTGCAGCAACAATTGGCCGAGGCCCTACCAAACTCATTTCGCCCCGCCACAAATTGATCCATTGCGGCAGTTCATCGAGACTAGTTTTGCGGAGCACGTACCCAACCGATGTTACGCGCGGGTCGTCCTTCAGCCTGAAATTAGCCAGCCATTCGGCCCGAGCCTCAGGATTGGCTGCCAAGTGCGCGGAAAGAACAGCATCGCCGTTCACCATCATTGTGCGGAATTTGATACAATAGAAATTCCGTCCGTTCTTCCCAACCCTTTTTAGTCGGATCAAAGGTGCCTTTCGATCTTCAATCCAGATCGCAGCGGCAATGACCAGTAGCAAAGGAGCTAAGCCGACGCATGCGGAGATGCAAACGACAAGATCCAAGGCGCGTTTGGAACCGATCTCCCAAGAAAAAAAAGACGACTTTAAGCGATTGGCGACAAGATTGTAGCCAAACGCCGTCCAGACTTTTGCGAGATCGCCGGGCACATCTTCGAGGTGGCCACGCCACTCTTCCTCGTAGCGTTCCTGCAATTCGCTCGGCATCTTGCTCACCGCGCGAGAAAGAAGCCAGTCGACTATGTTCGGCCGAAATGCCTTGAACTCGTCAGCGAGGACCCGGCCCGCGACCGAGATGAAGATGGCAGCCAGGAAGGCAACTATCACGCCCACTTTAGACCCCCAACCTCGATCTGCAGTTCGTTGAGCGCAGATTTTGCCTTGCGAGCGCCCACTGCTGACAGCCAATAAAAACGACGTCGTGGCCGTCCCAATTCACGAGGATCCCCATCCTCCCATTTGCTTTCGAGCCAACCACAACCCTCTAACCTGATCAGAATCGGGTACAGTGTGCCCGACGCGAGCTTCGTCGCATCTGCTATCTGGACTCCGGAGAGTTCTTTCGCAGACGATGTGAGGAGGGCGCGCAACACCTTGAGCGTTTGCGCCGACATGCGTGGCTCGCCGTTCATGGTTGCAACTCTACATAGGGGGCGGATGCCAGTCAATCGGCCGATCATGCGGACCATTGCTGAGCTGCCACGGTTACGTACCAGGGAACATGCTAGGAACGACGAGCGGCGCTTTGGGCCGCGCCACCGCGTTCGATGCTCGCCCTCCCGGAAGATCCCGATCCGCCTCTTGAGCTCTGGACCTGCGCCGACGTGGAGCGCTGGCTGAAGACCGCGTTCCGGGCGATGCCCTACACCTCGATCTATGCGCCGCGCGGCAACACGCTGAAATCGGCCGACGTGAACCAGCCCAGCGCGACCTTCGACATCGTGGCCTTCACCGGCACCGTGCTGGGCGACCGGTCTGAGGAGCGAAAGATCCTGCTGATCTGGGCCCGGGCAATCGTCACCGAGGGCGAGATCGGCGGTTCAATCTCCCAGTTTTGCGAAGCTCGCGACATGAAGAGGCGCACCTTCGACAGGAAGCGCCTGCGCGCCTGCGAGAAGATCGCGCATCGGAAGAACAAGATCGACGGTCGCGGCTGAGATGCCGCGCGCAAACAGCTTGACAATGTCCAAACCGCCGCCGGACCACGTATGCGTTGCTGCTTCGTTTCGAACCGGCACAGCATTGGGGACCCACCGTGCCGGCAACGACGCAGAGCACCACCCAGGGCGCACCCAAGCGCCGCAAGATGACGATCGAGGAGGCCCTCCGCTGGGCCATCCGCGACGAGCTGCCGAAGCGGCGCGCCGACGCGCCGATCCGCGGGCCGCGATGCGCCTCCGACCCGGTCTGGCGGATGGTCGCCATGGGCGGCCGGGTCGACAACTGGTCGCGTGAGCCCGGGATGCCGCCGGCGATGGGCGACCCCCACCCGGACGCGATCACGATCGAGGCGCACCTCCAGGTCCTCAGCGAGACGCTGAAGCGGGCCGCCGTTGGATCCGCGGTCTGTCCGCTCGATCTTTCTCCCTATCCCGTCCAGGTCGAGCTGCGCGGCAAGGCCAGCCTTGATGTGATGATCGCCGCCGCGATCGACGCCACTCCGTCCTGGCTCGTGACCGGCGCGATCCGCAGCCGGCCGGAGGTCGGCGACGGCATCGCGATCGAGCCGGTGAAATCGACGAACGGCAAGATCACGCTGTGGCGGACGGTGCAGGTGCTGTGCGGCCAGGGCGAGGACGGCACGCCGTGGTTCACGAGCCACGACGAGGTTGCGGTGTCCAAGGGCGACAGCCGGGATACCGGGCTGTTCTGCAAGCTGGACTACACCCGCGTGGGATTCGAGGTCGTCGAGGAGCAGCTGCGCTACGCCTACTGGCACGCCGCGCTCGTCTACCTCGTGCCGGCCCTCCAGCACCTGACCAGCATCGAGGTGCTGCCGCCGAAGTCGCCGATCGCGCCCTGGCTGGAGCCGGCGGAAGAGGAGCGCGCGCCGCTGCCGAACCTACGGCCCCGTCGCTACGTCGAGCAGGATCGCCGGGTGGCTGGTCGCCGCGCGGCGCCGATGCGGGCCTCCCCGGTCCGGAAGATCGACCCGCGGGACTGGACGCCGCCGAGCCAGCGATCGGCTTGACCGGGAGAACGGCTTGCGGTAGTTCGGATGCGCAGAAATTTAGAAGGCCTCGGCGGACCCCCGCCGGGGCCTTCGTCGTTCCGGGCCTTGCCCGAGCGAATGGTGCGGCGCGCGTGAGCGCGTGAAAAAGGCATCTCAGTAAGCCGGCCAGCCAGGACGCCCGAAAGACCCGCAGCCGTCCTCAGGACGGTGGTTGAAGCTGTAGCCCCGGCCCGCACCTCCCTAATTCGCTGACAAAGCGGACCATTCCTTGATAGGGTCGCCCCGATGACGGATCCGCGGCCGTGACCGAACGCGACATCGTCGAGCGCCTCCACGGCCTCTGCCTCCTGGCGGACCGCCTGCGTGCGCCGGGCCACCGGCACACCCCGGAGGACTACGTGGCCGATCGCGACGAGATCCGAGACCACGCGCGGCGCTTCTACCGGGATCTGACCGGCAGCTGGCCCGGGCACGAGGCCGGCTCATCTGGTCCCGAGCGCAGACCCCGCCCGCCCGTGCCGGCGGCGATCCTGCGCCACCGCGAGCGCACCAAGGCCGCCCGCGCCGCTCGCGCCTGACGCACGGCCCGGCCCACCGACCCACGCCCCGCCCTCGCGCGAAGTTTTTCTTTGAGAGCCTCGATGACGCTTCGCCAGCGCCTGGCCACAGTCGCGATGTGCGACGCCGTGCTCGCCTGCTCGGCCTGCACGCCGAACCTCCGCCGCCGCGCGGAGCGCCTGCGGGCCCACGCCTCCGGGGACTACTCCCGGGTGAGCTATCTCGTGATCGTGGTGGCCTGACGTGACGTTCGAGGACATCACCCTGCGCGTCGGCGTCGCTGCCGATGCGAAAGGCTACTCCGCCTCCGAGCGCCTCGGCGCCGGCAAGCCGAGCGCCGGCGAGAAGCGTCGGGCCGGCCGCACGCGCAGGATGATCATGGACCTGCCGAAGGACGGCGCGGTCGTGATCGTCCACTCGCCCTCGGTGATCGGCATCTTCCGCGACCTGATCCGCTCGGTGCGGGGCGACGAGGTGGCCGATGCCACACGTGTCGTGGCCGCGCCGACCGTCCTCGACGAGCTCGCCGTCGTGCGCCGCCTCAGCTTGCCGGTCTTCCGCGACCACTTCGTCGAGGAGCAGCGCGAGCACGCCCGCGGCGTCCTTCACGCTTGGCGGCAGTGATGCCCCGCGTGCTCCGGAGCCTCGCGCTCCTCATCCGTCTCCGCCGCGCAGCGCCGCCGCCGGTCTGCTCCTGGCGCGATCCCAAGCCGAAGCTCTGCGTCGGCCGTCCGATCCACACCGGCCGGGCTCTGTCCGCTGGCGGGGCTCCCTGACATGGACGCCGCGCCGCTGCCGTTTATCGCGTGCGCCTTCGTGCTTCTGATCGCGATCGCCGGGATCGACGCCCATCACGGCGGCCGCAGCGCCGAGCGCGCCATCCGGGACGTGCTCCTGATCGGCACCCTGCACTTCGCGCTCGCGGCCTGCGTCCTGATCGCAGCCATCTGCATGGGACACGCGGCATGAACACGGTCTTCGCTTGATCCTGGTCTGCGCCGCCTCCACCGCGCAGCCCGACTGCACGCGCGATACCGCGCTCAACGTCGCCACCATCAAGACGCCCTCCGTCTTCGCCTGCCTCATGACGGGCCAGGCGAGCGTCGCCCGCGAGCAGCTGCTCGGCGATGGCCGCTACACCAAGGTGGTGTGCGGCTCCCGCCCGTGAGTTCCAACCGCCGCGTCGCCTGGGGCGCCGCCTTCGCCAGAGCTCGAGGGGATCGCGTGGTACGCCGCGAGATCCGCGAGGAGCGCCTGAAGACGAAGCCCTGCGCGACGCTCGACCTCTCCGCGTGGCGCGGCTAGTCGGGCAACCGCTACGTCGTCGCCGTCTACACGCTGGCCCAGGCCCGCTCGGACGTCGACGCCCCCGGCGCCGTCCTGATCGGCGTCCGCCGCGGTGATGACGGGCTTGCCCGCATCGTCGGCGTCGGCTGGCGCGGCACGATGGCCGAGGCCGCCGAGCTCGCCGCGGCTGACGGCGCCACCGAGATGCACGCGCACCGCCTCGCCGACTCCGACGAGGACCGCGAGGGGATCGTCGAGGACCTGGTGGGTGACGACGCGCTCTGAGCCGCGCCCCCACCTCGACCTCTGGTCGCTAGTCGCGATCTACGCGGCCGCGGCCACGATCGTCGTCGAGGCGAGCTACCAGCTGCCCATGGCTCTGCTCGACGAGTGGGGCCGGATCCTGCGGGACCGATGATGTTCCGCGCCTGGTACCGCCGCTTCGCGCTGGGCTTCGCCCGGGCGTTCGCCGCCTGATTGGATCCGGGTTTGGCCGGTCCAAACCGCACGCCAAACCGGCCAATTACTACACCTCTTGAGATGTAGTAATTGGCCCCAAGGCGCTCCCAAAACATAAGCAAAAACAGGGGCTTGCGGGTGGCTGCAAGTAGCGCCCGCGCCCGGCGCGCGCTGCGTAGGAATGCTGTCCAGGCGGCCGAGCGCGAGGAAGTCCGGGCGCTCGCCGTCGGCTACCTGCGGGTGTCGACCGACGAGCAGGCCCAGCGCGGCAACAGCTTGCCCGAACAGGAGCAGGCGATCCGCGCCTACGCCACGGCCGTCGGCCTCGAGCTCGTCGAGGTCCTCGCCGACCCCGGCGTCTCCGGCACTGTGAAGCCGGCCGACCGGCCGGGCTTCAGCCAGGTCCTGCAGCTCGCCGCCGATCGGCGCTTCAGCGTCCTCCTGGTGAAACGCTTCGACCGCCTGGCGCGCAACATCGCCCTGGCGGTCACCACCTCGTCCGAGCTCGACACGCTGCACGGCGTGACGATCCGCTCGGTGACGGAGGCGATCGACACGGGCTCGCCCTCGGGCAAGCTCATCTTCGGCGTTCTCTCGGCGATGGCAGAGCAGGAGCGCTCGGTCATCATCGAGCGCACCAAGGGCGGCCGGGTTCAGAAGGCGGGCCGCGGCGGCTTCGCCGGCGGCGTCATTCCCTACGGCTACCTGTCCGATGGGAAGGGCGGCCTGCTGATCGACGTCGAGCGCGCGCCGATCGTTCGCCGCATCTTCGACGAGAACGGCACCGGCCGCACCCTCAAGGCGATCGCCGACGGCTTGAACGCCGACGGCGTTCCGTCGCCCAAGGGCAAGCGCTGGTGGCCCTCAAACGTGAGCTACCTGCTCAACAACCAGGTCTATTCGGGCAAGGTCGAGTACGTCTTCGTGACGGACGGCGCCGTGACCCATGTGAACCGCCAGGGCGCGCACGCCCGCATCGTCCGGTGAGCCCCTTGGCCGAAGACATCGACCGCCAGCTGGACCGCCTCGAGGTCCGGCACGGCGACATCCTGGTGCTGCGCACGTCGCAGAAGCTGCAGCCGGCGACGGCCGCGCGCTGGCAGGACGACCTGATCCGCATGTGCGCGGCCGCCGGCGTCCGGGACGTGACCGTCCTGGTCCTCGACAACGCCGCCGAGCTGTCGATCGAGCGGCCGGCCACGCGCCTCGTGCAGCAGAGCCGGGACGTCCCGCAGCCGATGCAGGCCTGCTGACCATGGCAGCGCAGACGCTGACGATCCTCGATCCGGTCTCGGGCGAGCTGAAGACCATCACCGTCGGGCGCTGATCCCATGCTGGTCCTCGACGCCAGCGAGTTCGGGCTGAAGGCCGAGGCCGTCGGGCGCGCCGCCAAGCAGGTCCCGTTCGTCACGGCCGTCGCGCTGACCAACGCGATGAAGGATGCCCGGGAGGCCGAACGCGAGACCATGCGGTCCGTGTTCGATCGGCCCACGCCCTACACGCTCAACGCGCTGCAGGTGCGGCCGGCCACGAAGCAACGGCTCCAGGCGGAGCTCGGCTTCAAGGAAGGCTTCGGCGGCACGCCCGCCTGGAAGTACCTCGGGCCCCAGGTCGCCGGCGGCGAGCGGAAGCGGAAGCGCTTCGAGATCGCGCTGACCCGGGCCGGCATCCTGCGCTCGAACGAGTACTGCGTGCCCGGCCGCGGCGCCCAGCTCGACGGCTACGGCAACATGAACCGCGGGCAGATCGTCCGCATCCTGTCCGCCCTCGGGGCCGCGTCCGACGCGGCGCAGAACACGATCCGCCGGCCGAAGCGGTCGACCCGCAGGCGCAACCTGGATTACTTCGTCCTGCGCGGGACGCGGGCGCCCGACGGCGTCTACCTGCGCGAGGGGCGCGCCGCGGTACCGATCCTGATCTTCGTGAAGGGGACGAGCTACACCAAGCGCTTCCCCTATTACGAGAAGGGGCGCACAGTGGTGCCGGTCGCCTATCGGAAGCATTTCCGGGCGGCCTGGGAGCGCTTCGTCGTCAACGACGTGCGCCGGAAGGGCTGACCGCGCCGAGGCCGCCAGCGCTCCTCGCAGGGCACGGGCGGGGCCGACCAGGCCCCCACCCCCCCCAGCCAAATCCAGGGTCCTTCCCGGGAGGGGGTGCCGGTGAGGGGAATTCGGACCCCACCGGTTCACCCTCTAAGAAATTTTGAAATCGGGGGTTGTTGTTGATGTCCGGCGCCATCGATGGCCGGCTCGTGAACCGGGCTGACCTCGCCGGGATCTTCGGCGTCAGCGTCAACACGGTGACGAGCTGGATCGAGAAGGGCTGCCCCTACGTCGAGCGCGGCAGCAACGGCGTCGAGTGGCAGTTCGACACCGCCGCCGTGATCGACTGGAAGATCCAGCGCGCCGTCGAGAACGTGGCGATGAGCGCCGGCGACGACGGCACGAAGGACAGCAGCAAGGCCCGGCGCGAAGATGCGGACTGCCGCCGGGCGGTGGCCAACGCCATCGTCGCCGAGATCGGCGCCGATGAGGCGCTGAAGGCGGTCGTGTCCCGACACGACGCGGTCGCCGACATGGCGACCTTCTGCCAGGTCCTCCGGACCGGCCTCTCGAACATGGCCTCCAAGGTCGCCGGGCGGGCGGCCACGATGACCAACGCCTCCGAGATCGAGGCGATGGCCAAGGCCGAGATGAATCGAGCCTTCACGGCCGCTCGCGAGGAGATCGCGCGGCGGTGGTTTGCAGGACGCGACCCCGACGATGACGCTGGCGGAGCGGATCGGAGCCCACCGGCGGGGTGAGTACCCGGCTGGCCGCCGCGCGACGCGTACCGAGTTGGACCGGCTCTTCGACGAGGCTCTGGTCTTCAAGCCGCATATGTCCGGCTCGCAGTGGGCCGAGGAGCACGGCCGGATCCCGAAGAGCACCGGATCCGAGAGCGGGCCGGTGACCCTCTACGGGTACCAGCGCGGTCTCATGGACGCGATGTGCGACCCGACGCTGCCGCTGGTGACGGTGCTGAAGGCCGCCCGCGTCGGCTACACCCGGCTCGCCACGCTGGCGATCGGCTACCACCTCCACCAGGACCCGACGCTCTGCGCGGTGGCGCAGCCGGTCGAGGACGACGCGGAGGAGTTCGGCGCTACCGAGATCGCGCCGATGCTGCGCGAGACCCCGGTGCTCGCGAAGATGCTGCGGCCCGTCCGGAAGGGCGAGAAGCAGGACTCGGCGACCTTCTACCAGCTGTCGAACGGCGCCCTCGTGCGCGTCGTCGGCGCGGCCTCGGACGACGCCTTCCGGCGCTACTCCGCCCGGTTCCTGTTCGCCGACGAGATCGACGGCGACGGCTGGACGCCCGGCGCCAAGACGCAGGGCGACAAGCTCAAGCTGTTCTGGACCCGCGGCGAGACCTTCTACAACCGCAAGCAGGTCCGGGGCTCGACGCCGCTCCTCGAGGAGACCAGCCGGGTCTGGAAGCTCTGGCTGGCTTCGGACCAGCGGCGGTACTTCGTGCCCTGCCCGCAGTGCTCGGAGACCGCCGGCGAGCTCGACGGCTGGCAGTACCTCGACTGGGGCGGCAAGGACACGCCGCACGGTCTGAAGTGGGATCTGAACGAGGACCGGTCGCTCAAGTCCGTCTGGTACCAGGGCACCTGCGGCTGCATCATCGACGAGGGCAGCAAGGCCTGGATGGACGCCCACGGCGACTGGCGCCCGACGGCGACGCCGAAGACGCCCGGGCACGCCGGCTTCCATCTCTGGACCGGCATGTCGCTCAACGCGAACGCCGCGTGGCCGGTGATCGTGCAGGAGTGGCTGGAGGCCCAGGACGACCCGGCGAACCTCGTCCAGCCGTTCGTCAACCTGCGCCTCGGCCGGCCGTATCGGCAGACCTACGGCCAGGAGATCAAGCCGACGGCGTTCGTGGAGCGCTGCGAGGAATACGGCGCCGAGGTTCCGGATTTCGTCACCACTCTGACGCTCGGCGGCGACGTGCAGTCCGGCGCCAACGCCCGCATCGAGGGCGCCATCTGGGGCTGGGGCCCGGGCCTGGAGAGCGCCCTGATCGGCCATTTCGTCCTGATGGGCGACCCGGCCGAGCCGGGCGTCTGGCAGGCCCTGGACGCCCTGCTGAAGCGGACCTTTCGGAAGGCCGATGGCACCGAACTGCGCGTGACTGCGGCCGCCATCGACTCCGGCGGCCACCACACGGCCGAGACGTACGCCTTCTGCACCGAGCGCCGGAAGCGCAAGGTCTGGGCGATCAAGGGCAAGTCCGAGGCGCGCGGCGCCCGCACGAAGGTGTGGCCGCGGCTCGCGTCCACGAAGCTCGGCTCGTCCTGGTACATGATCGGCGGCAACGCCGCCCGCGACTTCGCCTACGGCTCGCTGCCGCTGGTCGATCCCGGTCCGCGCTACGTCCACTTCCCGGTGGTGCCGGCGCGCGGCTCCCGGCCGATCGACGCCGAGTACTTCGAGCAGCTGACCCGCGAGAAGCTCGTGGTGCGGCGGCAGGGTTTCACCGAGTGGGAGAAGCCCAAGGCCGCCCACGAGGCAGGCGTGTGCTTCGTCTACGCCTACGTCGCGATGTGCGGGCTCCAGAGCCTGTCCCGCCGCTACGTGGCGCTGGGCAAGATGCCCGACGCGCCCGACCCCTCCGACACGGTCGTGGCCGCTGAGGAGCCCGACGAGGCGCCTCCAGTCGCCGCGTCTGCTCCGGAGGCACCCGCAGCTCCGGCACCGCGGCCCGCACCGCCACCACCGCCGCCGGCACCCGCCGCGGCCACACCCCGGATCAGGCGTTCGTCATGGCTGTAGACCACACGGCGCAGATCGTGGCGATGGAGGCCGCGCTCGCGCAGGGCGTCCTGTCGGTGGCCTACGAGGGCAAGTCCGCCTCGTACCGCTCCTTCAAGGAGATGATCCAGGTCATCGCCTACCTGAAGCGGCAGCAGGCCAAGGCCAACGGCCAGGGCCGCGCCGTCGCCGGCGTGGCGGGCTTCTCGAACGGCTACCGGACCCGCGGGTCGGGCTACGGCGGGTACTAGCATGGCCGCCCTCAGGAAGGCGGCCCCCGGGCCCGCACCGCGCCCCGAGCGCGGCGTCCCGGGCAAGATGGCCCGCAGCTACGATGCCGCAGCCTCGACGCGCCTGCGCGAGCCGTGGCTGACGCGGTTCGCCTCGGCGGACACCGAGATCTTCGGGAGCGCGCGCACGCTGCGCGACCGCTCCCGCTACCTCGTCCGGAACAACCCGTACGCGGCCAAAGCGGTCGCATCCCTCGTGTCGAACATCGTCGGCGAGGGCATCGTCCCCCGCCCGGTGACCGGCAACAAGGCGAAGGACAAACGGCTCCGCGAGGCCTTCGAACGCTGGTCGTTCCGGTGCGACGCGGCGGGCCAGCTCGACTTCTACGGCCTGCAGACGCTGCTCTGCCGCGAGATGATCGAGGGCGGTGAGGTCCTGGTCCGCAAGCGGCTGCGCAAGAAGATCGGCGCCGGCGACGTGCCCTTGGAGCTGCAGCTCCTCGAGGCCGACTTCCTCGACCCGGCCCGCAACGGGATGCTGACGCCCGGGACGATCGCGATCCAGGGCGTCGAGGTCGACATCAAGACCCGCAAGCGGGCGGCCTACTGGCTCTACCCGCAGCACCCGGGCAACCTCTGGATCAACACCGGCGAGCCGACGGTCTCGGCGCCGGTGCCGGCCGATGAGGTCCTGCACGTCTACGAGCTGCAGCGGACCCAGACGCGCGGCGTCCCCTGGGGCACGCCGGCGATCGAGAACCTGCAACTGCTCGCCGATTACGAGATCGCGGAGATCACCCGCAAGCGCACCGAGGCGTGCATCGCCGGCTTCGTCGTCGACGCCGAGGATGCCGAGGACGAGGCGATCGCGCCCCAGGTCCTGGCGGCCGACGGCTCGGTCTACGAGAAGTTCGAGCCGGGCATGATCGCCCGCCTGCGCGGCGGCAAGGACATCAAGTTCAACGCTCCGAACGCGGTCGGCGGCTACGGCGAGTACAAGGTCAGCCAGCTGCAGACGATCGCGGCCGGCTACCGCGTCCCCTACGAGCTGGTCTCCAACGACCTCTCGAAGGTCAACTTCAGCTCCATGCGCGGCGGCCTCGTCGAGTTCCGCCGCCTGCTGCGCACCATCCAGTGGCACATCCTGATCCAGCTGGCCCTCCAGCCGATCTGGGAATGGTGGTGCGAGATCGCGTTCCTCGCGGGCGTGATCGACGAGCCCGTGATCCCCGTGCAGTGGGCGCCCCCAAAATTCGAGTGGGTCGACCCGATGGCGGACGCCCAGGCAGCCCAGCTCGCGATGCGTACCGGCATCCGCTCCTACCAGGACGTGGTGTCGGAGACCGGGCGCAACCCGGACGACGTGCTCGACGAGATCAACGACTGGAACACCAAGTGCGATGACCTCGGCATTGTCCTCGACTCCGACCCACGCGTCACGAACGTCGCCGGCCTCCAGCAGCCGGACCGGGAGATCAGCCCCGGGGACGAGCCGGAGCTCTCCCGACCGAACCGAGCGGCGCTCGTCCGGCTCGAGCGACGACAACGTGGTGCGCCTGCCGCCCGTGCACCGGGACGCCAGCGTTCGGCCTGAGAGCTTCGACGCCAAGGCCAACACGGTCGAGATCGTCTGGAGCACCGGTGCGAGCGTCCGCCGCTTCTCGTGGTGGGACGGCGAGGAGTACGACGAGGTCCTGTCGATGGAGCCGGGCGCGGTCCGGCTCGATCGCCTGAACGCGGGCGCGCCCTTCGTCGACACGCACGCGACCTACTGCCTCGACAACGTCATCGGCTCGGTGGTGCCCGGCACCGCCAAGATCGAGGACGGGCGCGGCATCGCGACGATCCTGCTCTCGGCCGCCCCCGGCGTCGCCGACACGGTGCAGAAGATCCGCGAGGGCGTGATCCGCAACATCTCGGTCGGGTACTGGCTGCACAAGGTGGTCAAGACCGAGGCCGACGACGGCAGCGTAGCCCGCCACGACGTCGTCGATTGGGAGCCGCTGGAGATCAGCGCCGTCCCCGTGCCGGCCGATGCCGGCTCACAGATCCGGTCCGCTGGGGGTGATGAGGGCGAGGCGATCGCCCGCTCCTCCTGCCTCATCGTGACCCGAACCCCGGCCTCCGGGCCGTCCCCGCAGAGCCGTGGAGACCAGTCCATGACCACCCGCAAGCCCGCCAAGCCGAAGGCCCAGCGCAGCAAGACCCCCGCCCAGATCGAGGCCGAGAAGAAGCGTCAGGCCGAGGCCCGCCGCGCCGCCGCCGAGCGCGCCAAGCGCGACGAGGACGACGCCGAGGACGAGGACGAAGCCGAGCGCGACGAGGAGATGGACGAGGAGCGCGAGGGCGACGAGGGCAAGAAGGACGACGATGCGGATGCCGACGACCAGCGCGACGGCGACGACGACGCCGAGGACGACGAGGATCGTGACGGCGACGACGACGAGGACGAGTCCAAGAAGGACGACGAGCGCGCCGCCGGCGCCGCGGCCAAGCGGGCCGCTGAGGCCGCGGTGAAGGCCGAGCGCGTCCGCTCCGCGAAGATCACCGAGATGGCCGAGCGCGCCGGCCTGCCCAAGCTCGGGCGCAAGCACCTCGACCAGGGCACGTCGGTCAAGCGCTTCGGCGAGCTCGTGCTCGAGCGGATGCTGAAGAAGCAGGAAGCCCGCGGCCACGAGACGCTCGCCGGCACCGGCGCGGAAGAGATCGGGCGCGACGTCGCCCGCTCCGGCTCGAAGGCCGCCTTCCAGCGCGAGGTCGAGGAGGGCGCGGCCTTCTTCCGCCGTCTCAGCGGCAAGCCCGACCCGAAGAAGAACTGATCCTGCCGGGCGCGCGGGCAACCGCGCGCCGCCCATCCGACGCGGCCGGCCTGAAGGCGGCCATCCAGGAGACCCGCCCGAATGACCGTCTTCACGAACTTCCATCCGACCGCGCTCTACGCCGGCGACTTCCCGCGCGCGACCCGCTCGCTCGTGATCGCCTCGGGCGCCAATGCCGCGGGCGTGCCCCTGAAGCGCGGCACGCCGCTCGGTCGCGTCACCGCCACCGACAAGTACATCCCGAGCGTGAAGACCGCTTCGGACGGCTCCCAGGTCCCGACGCACGTCCTGACCTTCGAGGTCGACGCCAGCGCCGCCGACGTCCGCGCGAAGGCCTACGAGACCGGCGAGTTCGCCGGCGAGGTCATGCCGATCGACGCCTCCTGGACGATCCAGACGCTGGACGACGCCTTCCGCATCGCCGGCCGGGACATCTTCATCCGCTCTGTCGGCACGGTCGCCTGACCGCACGCCGCTCCCCGCAACAATCCGGACTGACACAGGGCGCCTCGGGCGCCCTTCTCTTTTGGAGAGCCGCCCGTGCCCCTCGACAACACCTCCGTCTACTCCACCGCGTTCCTGCTCGGCGCCTACGGCGTCATCGACCGGCCGAACCCGTTCCTGTGGAACCTCGCGTTCGGCATGGAGCAGCAGTTCGAGACCGAGGAGGTCTACTTCGACAAGGTCGAGCGCGCCCGTCGCCTCGCCCCCCTGGTCCACCCCGGCGACGTCGGCCAGCCCGAGCGCCTGCGCGGCTTCAACGCCGCGAGCCTCGTGCCCGGCTACGTGAAGCCCAAGCACGTGATCGAGCCGAACCGCATGCTGCGGCGCCGGCCCGGCGAGCGGCTGCTCGGCGAGTTCTCCCCCGAGGAGCGCCGCGCCATGATCGTCATGGACACGCTCAAGATCCAGGACGACCAGATCACCCGCCGCGAGGAGCTGATGGCCTGTCAGCTCATCCAGACCGGCGGCCTGGTCCTCTCCGGTCCGAACTACCCGCAGCGCACCGCGGTCGACCTGCAGCGCAATCCGAACCACACCGTGGCGCTGACCGGCGGCGCGCGCTGGGGTGAGACCGGCGTCGACGCGCTGGACTTCCTGCGCACGTCCGCCGCCACGGTGCAGAAGAATTCGGGCTTCCACCCGAGCGTGGTGGTGCTGGATCCGCTCGCCGGCAACCTGCTGGTGAAGTCGCCCGGCATCCAGCAGATCATGAACTCGTTCCGCCAGACCAAGGGCAACGTCGACCTCGGCGGCGTCGTGGTCGGCGGCGTCGGCCGCGAGGCGAAGTACCTCGGCGACACCGGCGAGTTCGAGTTCTGGGTCTACCAGCAGTACTTCACCGACGACGTCGGCAACGTCACCCAGTTCATGCCGGACTACACCTGCATGATGCTGGATCCGGTCGGCGCGCAGGGCACCCGCCTCTACGGCGCCATCCAGGACGTCCGTGCGCTGCGCGCGATGCCGCGCTTCCCGAAGAACTGGATCAGCGAGGACCCCTCCGCGGAGTACCTCATGACCCAGTCGGCGCCGCTGCCGGTCCTGGGCTGGGTCGACGCGACCTTCTGCGCGACCGTCCGCTGATCCCGCCGGCGCCGCTCCGGCGGCGCCTCTCGCTCCCGCTGAGGTGAGGCCCGGCCTCCATGCCGAAGAAGACCATCGTCACCAAGATCGCCCTCGGCGTCGAGGACCCGGACCACGACGTCGCCGAGGTGCGCGACACCACCGGTACCGTGCTCGTTCCCGCCTCGCGCGGGATCGCGCACAAGAAGGCCGGCGAGGCCGTGACCCTGGACGCCGACGAGGCCGACCGGATCATCGCCCGCTTCGGCGGCGAGGTCCTGGAGGAGATCCCGGACGAGGGGCCGGCCGCCGACGCCAAGCCGGCCGGCAAGGCCGCCGCGAAGCCGGCCGCCGCGTGATCGACTTCGCCGCCCTGGCGCTCGGGCCCGGCATCACCGCGTTCGGGCGCCCGGTGACGGTGACGCCGCTGCCCTCGACGCCGCCTAAGCCGCCGTTCGACACGACCGGCGTCTGGTCGAAGCGGAACGTCGACGTGCCGCTGATTGAAGGCGGGAGCCTGAACACGGTCACGATCACGCTCGGGATCCGGCTGTCCGACTGGGCCGTGACGCCGGTCCAGGGCATGGCGATCTCGGTCCCGGCCGCCGGCTTCTACCCGGATGAGGGAACGCTCTGGATCGACGACGTCGATCCGGACGGCCAGGGCGGCGCGACGCTCACCCTCAAGACCAAGAAGAAACCCAAGGCGGCGTGATGTCATCGGAAGCCACCAAGATCCGCGAGGCGATCATCGAACGCCTCACGGGCCAGGACTGGCTGCCGGTGAACGGCTTCCGGCGCCAGGTCCGCCCGCAGCTCCAGGAAGAGGAGCTGCCCGCGCTTCTGGTGGTGATCGTCGACGAGCTGGAGTCGCCCGAGGACGAGGCCAACTGCGGCCAGCCGCGGTTCATGAACGAGGTCACCATCGGGATCTCGTACTGCGTCGACGAGATGCCGCCCGAGCAGCTCGACGAAGCGCTCGACGCGGCGACCAACGGGGTCCGGAAGCGGCTCCTGCAGGACCCGACCTTCGTGCGTGGCGTCGACCCGTCGAAGGCCCTGGACGACCCCGACCGCTGGCCGCTGTTCGAGGCGGTCACGAAGGTCCGGCGCGGGCGCCTGTTCCCGCAGGAGGGCGCCACGTACTTCGCGGAAGGCCGGCTGGAGATCACCTTCCAGTTCCGCACGTCCTACGACCCGGACATCGACGACGTGCTCCAGCACGTCGTCATCACCGCCCGGCCGGCCGGCGCCGGCCCGGGCACGCCCCCGATCGGGCTCACGATCGACATCCCCACGACCTGAGCCGGCCCCCGCCGCTCCCTTCCCGAAGGACACAGCCATGGCCGGTGAAACCACGGTCGCCGTCGAGGCGACCGAGGAGCGCTTCCGCGCGCTCAAGCACTACCCGTCGCAGACCGGCTTCGAGGCGGACGGCACCGCCCGCTGGCCGGCCGACCAGTTCACGTTCGCGCTCGCCCGGGACGGCACCATCCGCCTCCTGGAGGACCTGCACGATACCGGCGCGCCCGCCGCGTCCTCCGCCGCGCCTGCCGGCGCTCCCGCCGCCACCGAGCACCAGGGCTAAGCCGCGATGGGCATCACCACGATCCCGGACAACTACAAGCTCCCGGGCCCCAACGTTCAGATGGATCCCTCGCAGGCCGGTACGCCGGTCGCGCCGAAGTGGATGCTGCTCGTCGGGCACGCGATCGCGGCCGGCACCGCCAAGCCGAACGTCGCGATCCCCACCGGCACCAACAACGACGCCGACGCGCAGTTCGGCGCCGGGTCCATGCTCGCGCGCATGTTCAAGACCGCCTTCAAAGGCGTCACCAGCGTGCCGATCATCTGTCTTCCGGTGCCGGAGCCGGCCGCCGGCGTCGCGGCCACCGGCACCATCACCGTCGCGGCCGCCCCGACGGTCGCAGGCACCCTCGCGCTTTACATCGCCGGCCAGCTCGTCCCGGTTGCGATCGTCTCGGCCGACACGACCGCGACGGTAGCCGCCAAGATCGCGGCTGCGATCGCCGCGACCCCGGACCTGCCGGTCACCGCCTCTGCGGCGGCCGCCGTCGTCACCCTGACCTGTAAGTGGAAGGGGCTCACCGGCAATGGCATCACCGTGCTCGATAGCTATCGCGGCACATACGGGGGCGAGCAGCTGCCGGCCGGCCTCGCGCTGACCTATCCGACCGGCAACCTGCTCGCGGGCGGGACCGGCACCCCGGACTTCACCAACGCGATCGCGGCGCTGCTCGACCGACCGTTCAAGTTCGTCGGCCTGCCGTTCCACGACAGCGGCTCGTACGCGGTGTGGGACCAGGAGTACGGCTTCTCCGACTCCGGACGATGGGGACCGTACCGGCAGAGCTACGGCCAGATCTTCTCGGCGCGGCGCGGCACCTACGCCGATACGTTCCTCTGGGGGCAGTCGAACAACTCGGCGCTGATCTCCACGATGGGCTTCGAGCTCCAGAGCCCGAGCCCGGGCTGGGAGTGGACCGCGGCCTACACCGCGGCGGCCGCGTTCTCGATCAACGCCTACGCGGCGCAGCCGCTGCAGACGCTGCCGCTGCTCGGCGTCCTGCCGGCGCCGGCGGACTACCGCTGGAACAAGGCGCAGCTGAACTCCCTCGCCCAGGTCGGCATCGCCATCCAGGGCACGGACGTCTACGGCGGCTCCACGGGCCAGCCGATCATCCTGCGCGAGCAGACGAACTACCAGAAGAACAGCTACGGCCAGGCCGACAACGCCTACGAGCTCGTGACCACGCTCGCCACCCTCGACGAGCGCTACACCCGGGTGCGCCAGGCGCTGACGAACAAGTTCCCGCGCTGCGCACTCGCCAACGACGGGACGAAGTTCGGCGCGGGCAAGCCGATCGTCACGCCGCTGATGATCAAGGCCGAGCTCGTCTCGGAGTACCGGGACATGGAGGCGGACGGCCTCGTCGAGAACGCGGCGCTGTACATCGCCAACCTCTCGGTGACGCGCTCGGCCACCGAGTCGAACACCGTCGAGATCCTGGATCCGCCGGACGTCGTGAACCAGCTGCGGCGGCTCAACATCAAGGGCCAGTTCCGCCTCCAGTTTCCGCTCAGCGCCTCCGGCACCTGATCGGCCCTCCACCCTCTCGGCAACATGACCCGCCCCTGGTGGCGGGTTTTTCTTTGGAGAGCCCATCATGGGTCAGAAGATCGGCGGCACCGCCTACCTGAAGGCGGGCGGCAAGCAGTACGACCTGCGCGGCTCGTTCATCGTCTCGCCCTCGCGGATCAAGCGCGAGGGCGTGGCCGGCCAGGACGGCGTCCACGGCTACATCGAGACCCAGCGCGTCCCGTTCATCAAGGCGGACCTCTCGACCACCGCCGGCCTCAGCATCGCCGAGCTCGACGCGATGGAGGACGTGACGGTCACGGCCGAACTCGCCAACGGCCGGAACTACGTCCTCTCCGGCGCCTGGACCGAGGCCGCCCACGAGATCAGCACCGGCGACGGCAAGGTCGCGGTGAACTGGGGCGGCCAGTCCTGCGACGAGCTCTGATCCACGCGCTGACCTGAGGGCCGACGATGTCCTGGCGCGACGAGCAGCGGCCGGCCTCGTTCCGTGGCGTGCCGTTCAAGGTCCAGGCGAACACCCGCATCGGTGGGCGCCGGGGCTTCACCTACGAGTTCGCCAAGAGCGAGCGGAGCGTCGACGAAGATCTCGGCCGGCGCGTCTCGCGCGCGAGCGTCTCGGGGTACGTCATCGGCCTCGATTGCCTCGAGCAGGCCGACGATCTGGAACTCGCGCTCCAGACGGAGGGCGGAGGGCTCCTCGTCCTGCCCACGATGGGCCAGGCGATCCTCCGGTGTGAGGTCTACCAACGGATCGAGACGAAGGACGAGGGCGGCATCGTCCGCTTCGAGATGAACTTCGTCCGCTCTCAGTCCGGCGCGGCCTCGCAGGCGAGGCCCGAGGACACGCAGGCGGCCTCGACCGCCTCCGCGGCGCAGCTCGCCGACGCGTCGGTGCTGTCGGCCGGCACCGACGACGACTGGAGCTAAGACCGGATGACCTTCGCCCAGCGCCGCGTCGCCGTCGCGGCGCTGAAGGCCGTCCTCGACGCGCTGCTCGCCTCCGGCGTGGACGCCTCGAGCCAGGACGGGGCGACGCTCCGGCAGCTGTGCGGCGCGCTCTCGGCCGACGCCGTTGATCGGGTCCAGGCCGGGACGTTCGCCGTGCCGTTGCTGGCGTGCTTCCGGGCGGCGACCACGGCCGGCGCCACCTTCGCGGGCATGGATCGGGTCCGGCAGCAGGCGCAGAGCGTCACGGCGGCCGACCTGCCGGTGCAGCGCGTCGCGCAGACCGCGGTCCGGCTCGCGCTCGCCGAGATCGCCCGGATCCTGGCGACGACGACGTTCACGAGCCGCCAGGACATCGACGCGGCGCTGGCTCGGGTCAACGCGGCGTTCATCCCGGCCCAAGACTTCGCCGCCGCCCAGTTCAACAACGTGGTGTGGCGCGCGCTCCTCGCCTCGCACGGCGACGTCGTGCGCGATCTCACCGCCCGGGCGCGCCCGCTGCCGCGGATCGTCACCTACAGCTTCGGCACGCGCATGCCGCTCCTGACGCTCGCCAACCGCCTGTTCGGCGATGCGGGCCGCGCCGACGAGGTGCTCGCGGAGAACCGCGACACGGTCCACCCCCTGTTCATGCCGGCCTCGGGCCGCGCACTCTCCAACTGATCCGGAGCGATCCCTTGTCCGACGCCAAGCCCATCGTCGTCCCGCTGAGCAAGCCGTGGACGCTGCCCGACGGCGACGTGACCATGGTCCTGGAGATGCGCGAGCCGGTGGCCGCCGACTTCATGGCGCTGGACAACATGCCGGTGACCATCAACCTCGCGCGGAAGGACTTCGAGCCGGTGTTCCACCCGACGGCCATGACGGCCTTCATCGGCCGCCTGGCCGGGCAGCCCCCGTCCTTCGTGGGCAAACTCCCGCCGTCCGACTGGGTGGCTGCGGCCTGGGCGGTCGTCCCTTTTTTCGTGCCGGGTTCGGACCCCAAGCCGTCCGCTGCGCCCTCCAGCTCGGTCTGACTTTTCGCTGCGATCCGAGCGGCTTCCTGGACAAGCCGATCCCCGAACTCTTCGCCCTGTTCGACAAGACCATGGATGAGCTGGAAGCAGCTCGCGAGGCGTCGGACGACTGACCTGAGGGATTGCCGTGGCCGACGACCGTCTCAGGATCGTAGCGGCGGTCGACGATCAGTTCTCGAAACCCCTGGAGAAACTGCGCGGCGAGCTGGCGAACACGGCCCGGGTGCCGGGCCTGGACGACCTGCGCAAGCGCTTCAGCGACATCGAGGGGACGATCACGCGGCTGCGCCAGACCGGCGCGCAGCTCAACACCGCCGGCGGGATCGGCGGTATGCTCGGCCTCGGCAGCCTCACCGGCATCGCCTCGGTCGCGGGGTTGGCGGCCAGCATGCGCGATCTCGCGCGCACGCAGGTCGAGATGCGGCACTTCTCCCGGGAGACCGGGATCGCCGCCGGCCAGCTGCGGGAGTTGCAGGAGCTCGGCAAGCGCTTCCAGATCGCCCCGGAGGCGGTGACAGGCGCGGCGACCAGTTTCGCCGACACGATGTACGATGTCCGGCACGGCCTCGGTGAGGCCTACGGGCAGATGCTCCAGAAGGCGCCGAACCTCGCCAAGGAGCTGCGCAACTCGAAGGACAACACCGAAGCGCTCGGCCACGCCCTCGGGTGGTTGAGCAAGCAGACGGACGCGATCGAGCAGAAGCGCTGGGCCGACGCGCTCGGCCTGGGCGGCCTGACCCGCCTGTTCACGGACGGACCGAAGGCGCTGCAGGACGCCTGGAAGCAGGTCCAGGCCTCGGGCATCGGCAAGCCGAACCCCGAACTGGAGAAGCAGTCCAAGGCGCTAATCGACGCCATGAACCGCTTCGACACGTCCGTCGAGACGATGAAGCGGACATGGGGCCCGACCCTGTTGGGCGAGATGGCCGGCGCCGTCGACAAGCTGACGGGCTCGTTCGGCAAGTTTGCGGAGGCCTACGAGAAGTTCCGCAACGGCCACCCGATCGATGCGCTCAAGACGATCGACGAAGCGACCGATCTAGGTATCGGGCAGCGCAAGAACGCGCCGCCCTCGAAGCCCGCAACCAACCTCGACGAGCAGCTCGACGCGCAGATGCGCGGGCAGAGCGCGCAGTCGCCGGCCGAGAAGGATCGCGCCGCCCGGCTCGCAGCCGCGGAGGCGCGGCTCAACAAGGCTCGGGAGGACCTGGGTTACGAGCAGCGCCGCTTCCCCGTGAAGGACGAGGGGGCGATCAAGACGCTGACCGAGGAGGTGCGCAAGCTCAACGAGGAGCTTCGGCAGATCCGCGACGGCGGTGCGACGCGGCAGGGGGCCAGCTTCGACGGCGCGAGCCCCGGTGGGCTCGGTGGCCTGATCCAGAGAGCGTCGTTCGGCGGGTTCGGGGGCGGGTTCGGCGGTGGCTTCGGGGGCGGCGGGTTCGGCCCGGGCAGCCCCTACGGGGCCGGTGTTCAGCCCTTCAAGCGGTATCGCGGCGATGACGGTGGTGGCGCTGGTGACCGCCCGGGCGGCGGTACTCCGACCGGTAGTTCGGCTGGCAGCCTGACGAAGCTGGTCGAGGACGTGGCCAAACAGGTCGGGATCGACCCACGCATGATGCACGGTATCAGGGCGGGTGAGAGCGGGAAGAGGCACAACGGCAGCAACCCGGACGCAGCCTACGATCGCAAGGATGACGCGATCGAGAGCTCCTGGGGGCCGTTCCAGCTCAACCGTCGCCGCGGCCTCGGCGTCCAGTTCGAGAAGGAAACCGGCCTGGACGTGCGCGATCGGCGCACGATCCCGGACCAGGTCCGATGGATCGCAGAGGGACTGAAGAAGCACGGTCGGTCCTGGCTGCGGAACTGGATGGGCTATCGCGGCGATCGCGATGCTGGTCCGAATTGGGGCGACTCCGGCTATGTCCCAGAGGGCGATACCGCAGGCCTGCGCCTGAAGAGCGCCGAGGCGACCGCCGGCGGTGCCGCCGCTTCCGGTCTGACGACGCTGCTGAAGCGCCTGCAGGACGGCGAGCTACCCGGCGGCCTCGACCGCGTTACGGCGCTCAACGATCGCTTTCATCACCGGGCCAACCCGGCATCGAAGCACACGAAGGGCTTGGCCGGCGACATCACGCTGCGCGATGCGCGGCGGTCGGTGGAGGCGGCCGAGGCCATCCGGCAGCGACTCCGCGAGGCGGGCCTGTCCGACCGCGACTTCAAGGTGATGGACGAGTATCGCAATCCGTCGGGTCACGCGACGGGCGGTCACATCCACACTCAGTTCAGCACCCACGAGGCGGCGGAGCGGTACCGCGCCTACGTCGAGGCGCAGGACAAGAAGCGGGAGGAGGCGCGCGCCAACGGGCGGCGCCCCGATATCCTCGCCGACCCGAACGACGAGCGCCGCAAGGCGCCCGGCGGCATGCTTAAGCGCGCGCGGGAGGCGGGCGTGGTCGGCGGAGCGGGCAAGGGCGCGGACGGCCAGAACGGTCGCATCCTCGGCGAGATCAGCCTGAAGGGCTTCCCGGCCGGCACCCGCGCCGACTTCAAAGGCGAAGGCGTGGTCCAATCGGTCAAGCTCAACCGCGGCTCGACCATGTCCGCCGCGGAAGCGTGATCCGATGCCCAACCCGAAGCTCGTCGCCCGCATCGCCGCGGGCGGCGACCTCTACGACAACTGGACCACGGTCAGCGTCACGCGGACCTACGGCTCGCCGACCAGCGAGTTCGTGTTCAGCTGTGCAGAGCCCAGCTCAGGCACCAATGCCAAGAAGCTGATCAAACTCAAGCCGAACGACCGGGCCCAGATCTTCCTCGCCGGTATCCAGGTAATCGACGGGTTCATCGAGATCCGCAACGCCGGCTACGACGCGAACCAACATCAGGTCCTCGTCCAGGGCCGATCGAAGGTCTGCGATATCGTCGACAGCTCGGCCGATCCGCGGGAGTACAAGGGCTACAAGCTCGACGCGATCGTGCGCGGCCTGCTGAAGCCCCACGGCCTCAACCTCGTGACGAAGAGCCTACCGGCCGAGGCTCAGAAGGCGATCAAGGCGTTCCGCACCCACCATGGGGAGACCGCCTGGGAGGCGATCGAGCGCCTCGGACGAATGCGCGGGGTGATCTTCACCGACGACAAGGACGGCAACCTCGTCATGTCGCAGGTGGAGAACCAGGGCGGCTCGGTCGCTGATTTCGTGGAGGGGGTGAACATCCTCGCGGCTTCGGCAATGCTGCGCAGCGATGGGATGTTCGGCCGGCTCCAAGTGAGCGGCCAGGATCGCGGGTCGGACGAGAAGAACGGCGCCGCGGTCGCTCAGGTCGCGGCCGTCGCGAACGACTCGGGCACGCGCGCCAACCGCCAGCTCATCATGCTGGCGGAAGAGCCGCTCGACACGAAGGATGCGCAGGCGCGTGCCGATCGGGAGATGGCAGAGACCATCGCGCGCCAAGTCGAGGCCATCATCACCGTGCCGGGCTGGACGCGCCCCGACGGCAAGCTCTGGGACGTCGCCGATCACTGCACGGTCAAGTCGCCCATGCTGTTCCCGACACGGGACGGCTCACTCGATCTTGCGATCCGGCAGGTCAACTTCGTGCAGTCGGCGCCCGGTCAGACGCTGACGACCCTCTCGCTTTGCCTGCCGAACGCCCTGAACATCCTGCCGGGCAACGACGCGACGCGCGGGGCTGCGCCGAACATCCTGTCCGGTGCCTACACGCCGGCGCAACCGCAGGCGGGGTCGGCCTGAGGGGCGAGGCGCCGAGCCCGTAGAAGGATACAGCGAGCGCTAGCGGCGCGTGCGGGGGCGAGCGACAGGGAACACGTCACCGGCGCCCATCTCGTGCAGATAGCGACGCTGATCTTCGCACCATCGCTGCTCGCCGGTGATCTCGACCTCCGCGACCCGCCGTTTGATCTCGGTCGGCATCATCTCAGCCACACGATCGCTCGCGAAACGTTCTGCAGCCTTCATGTAGACACTGCCGTAGGTACGAGCGCGGCTCACGTCGGTTGGTATGAGCGTGGGGCAGACCCGCGCGATAGCTTCGAAGCGTGAGGCGGAGCGAATTACCTGCTCCAACTCGGCGTCGTCCGACGCGATCACGACGCTGGCCGATAGAAAAGTGGCGGCTAGCGCAGTGGATAGCGTGGCCCAGGCCATCCTCGAATGATCAACCCAATCGGGGCGTTCAACAGCAGCTCGGAGCATCGTCAAGGCTTCCGAAAATTCAGCGGATACAACGAACGTACGATTTTCCGTCGACCTGGAGGCGAGTTGCGCTTCGAACAGACCATGTTTCTGATCGCTGCTCGCCGTCTTTGTTCTTCTCGTAATCTTCCCAGAACTCGTGACACCGTAGCGTTACGCGAATGGAACGGCCAGCTGGTTCTCGGTCGAGGATTTTGCAATGCCATTCATAGCGGTCTGCGAGGGGGCCACCCTTCGATCCGAGATCAATCAGTAGCCGCGAGTTGGGACCCTCGTCGTCTCGGCATTCCTTGTCCGTGCGAGCCCAGACCCCTTCAAAGGGCTCGCGAGCCTGAGCGGGAGCGATCAGTAACGCGGCTGCAGCGAGTATCGCAGATGCGCGGACGTGAATGCCGATCATCGATCGTACCCACTGGCCGCCACGTATCGCTCTCGGAGCGTGAGATCCGCACCGTCCATCTGTTTGCCTCCCAGTGTGCCGGCGTTGTCGTTTTCGGGCGTTCGCCGGCCCGCTCAACAAGCCCGGTCGCAGCATGATCCGCAAGACCCTGTCGGCGGCCGCCCGCGGGGCGATGCTGGCATTCTCCCGTGGGACGCTGACCAAAGCGAGCGATGCCACGAAGATGCAGGAGGTCGACGTAAAGACCCTCCTGGGCGAGGCCTTCAGCGGCATCGAGCACTGGCACCCCTACGGGATCACCCACGTACCGCTGCCGCCGGACAGCAAGGGGGCCGCGGAAGCGCTCGTCGCATTCCTCGGCGGCTCTCGCTCCCATCCGGTGGTGATCGCGATCGCGGACCGGCGTCACCGCCCGAAGAACCTCAAGCCCGGCGAGAGCTCGCACCACGACGATCAGGGCCAGCACAACCACCTGACCCGGGACGGCATCAACCAGACCGGCAAGAAGGTCACGATCACGGGCGGAGACGACGGTTCGGGCCGGGCGGTGAAGCCCGCCACCGACAATTTCGAGCTCAACGAGCAGCTGAAGGGCATGGCGGCCCGCCTGTCGCAGATCGAGGACTCGCACCACGCCATGCACAACGTGTTGTCGATGCTGCGCGACAACACCGAGCAGTTCGTGCCGGGCCTCAAGGCCCTCAACCTCGCCACCAAGGTCACAACGGCACTCAGCGGTCTTCCAGCGGGTCTGGACGCCATGAAGGCGCTCGCGGAGGGCAAGCTCACCGGCTACCTGCAGAACGCCCTCCAGCGCGGCCTGAAGACGTTCCTGGACCCCGGCCGGCTCATGGGCATGACGAGCCTGCTGTCGGGCGGGATCGAGGGCCTGATCGCCGGCCTCGAGGCGCAGATCGCCGGCCTGATCGCCAACAACCCGGTGATCGGGATGGTGGACGACCTCGTCGACGAGCTCGAGGCGCTGAACGCGAGCGGCGGCCCCGAGGCGGCGGTCGCCGCGAAGACCGCGGAGCTAACCGGCCAGATCGAGCAGCTGACCGGCGCCAACCCGGTGATCGGCCAGATCGCCAACCTGCGCGGCCGGCTCCAGCAGCTCGCCGACCAGGCTGGGCCGGCCATGAACTTCCTGGAGCCGCAAAAGCGGCTCGTGCAGGGCCAGACGAAGTCGATGCGCTTCGGCGGCCCGGGCTGAGAGACCCGCCATGACGGACGTCCGGATCGCGCCGAAGGGCACAGGCCCGGGCCAGCCCTTCCAGGCCGTCGACCTCGACCTGCTGCTCACGCCGGCGGGCCAGCTCGACACCTCGGACGAGCTCGCCACGGCCGTCGTCGTCGCCCTGATGACCGACGCGCTCGCCGGACCGGACGACGATCTGCCGGACTCGCGCGACACCGACCGCCGCGGCTGGTGGGGCGACGTCGACGCGGCCGAGATCTGGGACGGCTGGCCGATCGGCTCGAAGCTCTGGCTCCTGTCCCGGACCACGATCACGGGGGCGGCAGCCCGCAAGGGCGCCACCACCGTCCAGGTCGAGGACTACATCCGCGAGGCGCTCCAGCCGTTCCTCGACCGGAAGATCGCGACACGCTTCGACGTCACGGTGGTCCGCGCCGGCGTCGAGCGGATCAAGGCGCGGATCGTGATGTACCGCGGCGACGAGCTGCTGCTCGACCTGCGCTTCTCCGACCTGTGGGCCGGGGTCGTCGTCTCTGCGCCGACCGGCTGACCACCCGCCACCACCCGAGCCGACCCGCCGAACGCCGCATCCGCGCGGCGCGCGAGAGGATGTCCCATGCCGTTTGCCCTGCCGGACCTGCCGACGGTCCGCCGGACCAACCGGGACAACCTGGCGGCCTTCCTGGAGGGCGCCGACGCGAGCGTGCCGAACAGCGCGCTGCGCGTGCTCTCGGACATGAACGCCGGCGGCGCGTTCCTGAACCTCAAGTACCTCCAGTGGCTCGCCAAGAACTTCCTGCCGGATATGGCGGAGAAGGGCTGGCTCGACCGGTGGGCCAGCATCCTGTTCGGCGGCCGGAAGGCGGCGACCTTCGCGTCCGGCACGATCTCGGTCACCGGCACGCAGGGGACGAAGCTCGCCGCCGGTTCGATCCTCGCGACCTCCGACGGGGTCCAGTACCAGACCGCGGCCGACGTCTACCTCTCGGCCGCCGCGACACCGGTCGCCGTCACCTGTCTGACCGCCGGCGCGATCGGCAACCGCGACCCGGGCGCGCTGCTCTCGCTCACGGTCGCGGTCTCCAGCGTCAACGCGCAGGCCACCGTCGTCCTGATCGACGGCGGCGCCGACACCGAGAGCGACGACGACCTGCGCGTTCGGATCCTGCTGCGGATCCGCAACCCGCCGATGGGCGGGTGCGCCACCGATTACGAGCAGTGGACCCTGTCCCTGCCCGGCGTCTCCCGCGTCTGGGTCGCGCCCATGGAGATGGGCATCGGCACGGTCACGGTGCGCTTCGCCTGCGACGTGCTGCGGGCCTCGAACGACGGCCTGCCGACCCTCGACGACTGCGCGATGGCCAAGGCCTACCTCGACACGGTCCGGCCCGTGACGGTCGCGGACCTGTTCGTGGTCGCCGCGCTCCCGCAGGGGATCATCCCGCGGATCCTCAACCTGTCGAACGACACGCCCTCGACGCGGCTGGCGATCGCGGCCGGCCTCCAGGCGATGCTCCTGGAGAAGGCCGCGCCCGGGCAGACGATCTTCGCCTGCTGGATCTCGGACGCGATCACCGAGGCCGTGGGTGACGCGACCTTCGACCTCGCCACCGGGGACTTCGCGATGGCCAACGCCGGCTCGATCGCCTCGCTCCGGCAGCAGTTCGGCGGCGGGATCGCGTTCACATGAGCGACGCCTTCATCCGCCGCGACGGCGAGGACTACGCGGAGGCGTTCGCGCGGCTCCTGCCGACCGGTGAGGCGTGGTCGCGCGATCCGGCCTCGACCCTGATGCAGCTTGTGCGCGGCCAGGCCGAGATCTGGGGCGCCGTGGTCGACCCACGCGCGGCCGACCTCCTGGAGATCGAGACCGACCCGCGCTTTACCCTGGAGCTGCTCGCGGACTGGGAGCGGGCCTACGGCCTGCCGGATCCGTGCGTGCCGGTGGTCCAGACGCTGCCCGAGCGCCGTCAGCGCCTCGCGCAGAAGATCGCCATGCAGGGCGGCCAGAGCCGCGCCTTCTTCATCGGCGTCGCGGCCTCGCTCGGCTACGCGATCACGATCAAGGAATACGTGCCTTTCCAGTTCGGGCTGTCCTCGTTCGGTGGCAGCCACGGCCGGATGAACCCGCCCGGCTTCCGGTACTGCTGGTCGGTCACAGTCTCCGGCGCGCGCCTGACGCGCTTCCAGTTCGGCGTCTCCTCGTTCGGGCGCGACCCGCTCCTGTCGATCCGCCGGGCCGAGGACCTGGAGTGCATCTTCGGGCGCCTCAAGCCCGCGCACACCCTGCTGTTCTTCAACTACGGCGCGCCGGCCCCGACGGTGCGCCAGCAGCGCTTCTCCTTCGGCACCTCGACCTTCGGCGGCGATCCGCTCCTGCGCCTGATCGCGAGCTGACGCGCGCCCGCGCCGACCACCAGCACCTCTGATCCGGCCGCCCGCGCGGCCCTCAACCGGCTCCCACCGGAGGCATCGTCTTGCGCAAGCACTTCCCGCTCAACAGCAACGGCGCCGAGGATGCCGGACAGCTGCCCTGGAAGGACGGCGTGCCGTCGACCGGCGTCGAGGGCTCCTACCCGGGCCAGGCGCTGTTCGTCGACACGGAGGCCGAGATCCTCGCGGCGATCGACGCCTCGGGCCAGGCCCGCAACGGCTCGGACCTGACGCAGTTGGTCCAGGCGATCGCCCGCGGCCTGTACCTCGGGCAGTTCACCGGCACGGCCAACGCGCTCACGGCGGTGCTCGCGAACAACGTCGCCTTCGCGAGCCTCCTGCGCGGCGTGCGCTTCACCGGCTACGTCACCGCCACCAACACCACCGGCGTCACGGTCGCGATCACCTGCCTGACCGGCGCCAACGCCGTCGTCCAGGCACCGCTCCTGACCAAGGGAGGTAATGCGCTCGCCGCCGGCGACCTTCCGGTCAATCAGGACTTCGAGATCCGCTGGGACGGTGCGGCCTTCCGGATGGTCGGCTCGGTCGCCAGCGAGGGAATTTCCCCGTCGCAGAGCCTGACGATCGTCCAGGCGGCCGGCGCACCCTTCGGCCTCAAGCAGTACGTCAACACGAACCGGCGCGTGATGTCCGGCCAAGGTACGGACGTGCAGCAGAGCGCCTGGGATGCCTTCACGCATCCGAAGCGTAGCGCGAATAGTCGCCTCCGCCTCGATCTGGGCTTCGACTTCCGATCATCGACGGCGCCCGGTCAGGGCAACGGTCCGTCGATCGTATACCTCAACGTCGGCGGGCAGATCTTCCGGATGCCGATGGTGAACTCCTATCCGGGGTCGCAGGCTCTCAACCGCATCAAGGTCTTCTTCGATGGGCTGCCGGCGGGGAACACGTCGGTCTCCGTCGGCTTCGGCCGCTACGACACGGCCGCGTGGGCGGGGACCTTCGGCCCGACCAACACGGATGACTCGGGTCGCCTTCCGGTCAGCACCAGCACCCTCGACATCGATGAGGTCATCCTGACGTCATGACTGCTCTCCTCACCGGCCCCTACGACGCGCTCGTCTTGAGCGACCTCCTTCATGCGCAAAAAGGCGGCGGCTTCGTCGAGCTGCAGCCGGTGGAGGAAGGCCAGCAGCCTTCCTTCCTGCTATCCGACGATCTCGCCCGCGACACGGACGGCACGCCGAGCGGCTACGCGGCTGCGGTGACCTCCCGCCTCCAGGGGGTGAAGAGCAGCCTCAAGGCGCAGGTCGACGCCGAGGCCGAGGCGCTGCGCCTGACGCTGATCACGCCCGGCTCCGGCCAGGCAATGGAGTACCAGGAGGCCTACGCCGAGGCAGTCCAGGTCGACGCGGCGATGAAGGCCAACGCGTCCGCCACCTTCGACCCGGCGGCGTTCCCGATGCTCGCGGCCTCGCTCGGCTTCGATCTCGACCCCCAGACGGGCAAGGCGACCACCGACATTCCCGGCGAGGCCCGGGCGGTGCTCGCCGCCTACGACGCCTACCAGAAGGCGGGCGCCGCCATCCGGGGTGTGCGCCTCCGGGCCAAGGCCGCGATTGATGAGGCGGCCGACGCGGCGTCGGCGTCGGCCGCCGCCGCGGCGATCGTCTGGCCGACGCTGGCCTGATCCGGCCCTCCACGACCTGTCCGCCCCGCGCCGCCTCCGGGCGGCATTTTCATGCCCGTCGCCCTGAGGTGAGCGCGTGTCGAACCTCGCCCTGATCCAGCCGCAGCGGGTCGATTTCGACACGACGCAGCTGACCGACTGGCTCGACGGCCTGCCGATGATCGGCACGCCAGGCCCGGGCGGGACGGTGGCCGGGGCGGCCAACCTCGGCACCGGCGCCCTCGCGGTCGGCGGGGTCGCGGCCGGAACGTCCTACGGAGCCCACACGGTCACCGTCACGGCGATCGCGGGCGGCCTCACGTACCTCGCCGTCACGGACCCGGCCGGGCTCGTGACCGGTCAGGGTGTGGTCGGGGCGCCCCTCTACGCGGCCGGCATCACGCTCACGGTGGCGCAGGGTGCAACGCCCTTCGCCGTCGGCGACAGCTTCGCGGTCTCGGTCCTCCCGGTGGCGGTCGACATCACCGGCCTGCGCTTCGATCTCGATGCGCGCGCGTCCGTCGGCGACCTGTCGATCGCGCTGCGGGCGACGAGCACTGGCACGCTGCCAACGATCGTCACCGGCGGCGCGGGCGGCACGGTCGCCATGCAGGTGCCCCAAGCCGTCATGGCGCAGCTGCCGCCCAAGCCCGACGGCTACCCCTACGCGATCGTCGCGACCGACCCAGTGACCGGTCTCAAGGTCCCGGCCTTCTACGGCCTCATCCACCACACCGCCGTCCCCGCACTGATCGGACAGGGAGCCTGAGAGCATGGCGATCCGAGGCTCGTCGCTCGCCGGCGCGATCATCCCGGTCGGCGGCCCGGCGGGCTTGTCCGGCCAGAGCGCATACGCGGCGTGGCTCGCGCTCGGCAACACCGGTTCGATCGGCGATTTCATCGCGTCCCTGAAGGGCGCGGACGGCCTCGTGCGCTCGATCAACGGCGCTTCGAAGTCCGCCCTGTCCCTCGGCGACATCGGTGCGGCGCCCCTGCAAGCGTTCGGGCCGACCCGCGCGCAGATCCCGAACCGGGTGATGCTCGTCTCCGCGTTCCGGGTGTCGGGCTTCACCAACGTCGGGGATTACGGCGCGGGCGCCGTCTACGTCGCCGGCAGCTCCACCGGGCCGATGGCGATCCAGGACGCTTCGGGGGCGTGGTACCAGCTCGATCTCGGCGCACCGGTTATGTTCGCCGGCTGGTTCGGCGTCGCGCCGGGCATCCTCACGCCCGCGCAGGGTGCGCTCAACCGGATCGGCCTCGCGCTCGCCTCGACGTACCTCTCGACCGGGCGCGTGCTGTACACGCCGACGGGCAAGATCGCGCTGACGCCCGATCCGGCCAACATCAACGCGCCGGCCTGGAACCTCGGCGACGGTACGACGAACTCTGTCGCCACCACCGCGGCCTGGACGATCCGGCCGGTCGGTGGGTGCTCGACCCCGGGTGCGGGCGAGCTCGGTGGCCCCGGCGGGACGGAGTTCGTCGCGGTCGGCGCCTACGGCACGGGACCGATGATCCGGGTCAACGGCCCGATCCCCGGCATCGACGTGCGCGCCTCGGTGAACGCCGCCGGGCTGGCCGCCACAGGCGTCGACATCATCCACCCCTTCCGCTCGCACCTGGAGATCGAAGCGCAGGGCTACACCGTCAACGGGGCGGTGCTGCGCACGATCAACGGCCCGACCTTCAGCGGCCTGACCCAGGGCTTCATGGAGTGCACCGGCCGGATCACCGCGACGCAGCCGGCGAACCGGACCGCCGAGGGCGTGGTCCTGCGCGCGTGCGAGGCGACCGTCGCCAAGGCGAACCCGGCCTACTTCTACCAGGGCTTCTCGCGCAACGAGATGCGGATCAAGGCGGAGATCCCGGGCGCGACGGGATGCGCCGGCATCGTCGTCGACCGGATCGACAACAACGGCCTTCCGCTGTGCTTCCCGTTCATCGGCGGGGGCGGTTTCGATGCCGGCGCCGGCGGCGTGCGCGGCATCGCGTCGAGCGACGGATTCTTCCCGTGCGAGAACAACTTCGCCGGCGGCCACGTCATCGGCGGCTTCATCGGCCAGTGGGGCTCGGGCGGCAACTTCGCGGTCCCGTACTCGACCTCCGACGGCGAGCCGCTGCCGGCTCTCGGGTCCGGGTTCCAGTTCTGGACCTACACGGGCCTGATCGGCTACCCGCGCCGGATCTACGGCGACAGCAGCTCCACGCTCACCCAGCCGACGTACAGCTGGGGTGCATGGCAGAACACCGGCCTCGGCCTCGCCGCCGACGGCTCGGGCGCAGGTTTCCTCGTCGCCGGCGGTATCCTCGGCCTGCAGTGGGACACCTCGGGCCGGGTCGGCCTCGGCATGGCGCCGGTCGCCGGATACGGGGCCGCGATCAACGGCGACCTCAACCTGTCGGGCGGATCGCGCACGATCTACCAGAGTTCCGGGAGCTACTTTCAGCTTCAGGCTCAAGTCACGATCTTCCTGGCCACCGCAGGTCAGCAGCAAGTCACGGTCGACGCCAACGGCATCTACCCGTCGACGACGAACCGGAACTGCGGGCTGTCCAGCTCGCAATGGCTCAACGTGTTCTCGGCCGCCGGCACGTTCTCGGGCCCCGTCAAGGTCGGGACCTACACGGTCGCGACCCTGCCGACGGCGGGCGTGGCCGGGCGGCTCGCTTTCGCTACCAACGGCCGCGCCCTCCAGTCCGGCGGCGCGCTCGAGGCGGCGGGCTCCGGAACCGGCTGCCTCGTCACAGACAGCGGTTCAGCGTGGCGCATCGCCGGCACCAACATCACCGTCTCAGCCTGAGGGCCCCATGGCACGCGCGATCCACATCGAGGAGTTCTGCTGGCGCGGTCGGCCGGAGGGAAGCGATCAACCGGCCGACTGGCACATCCGCCTGATGGCCACCGGCGGCATGGACGACTTCAACAAACCGATCCCGGCCGCCTTGAGCGATCCGATGACGCCCGAGCAGGCCGCGGCAGCGGGGTTCCCGCTGCCGACGATCTTCGCGGCCATCAACGCTGACGCTCTGGCGCAGGTGACGAGCCTGCAGGCGACGATCGCGACCTTGCAGAAGACCTTGGCCGACGAGCGTATGGCCAGCGCCGATCAGGTTACGGCGCTCCAGGCCAAATTCGATGCGCTTGAGAAGCTCGTCGAGCTCCAGGGCCGGGCCGCCGCCGCAGCCTGACCTGCGGACGGCCGGCGCGCGCCGCCTCCGCCCAGACATCCCGCCCGAACGAGGTCTCCATCCATGGCCGCCACGGTCATCGACACCGCGGGCTGGCAGGTCGTCGTGCCGCTCAAGCCCGCGGTAAACCTGGCCGGTGCACACCTCACCGCGACGGTCGCCGAGCGCTTCGGCGGCATCGTGGTGGCGCTCGACAGCACCGTACTGGTCCCGGGCTACGGCGCGCGCCAGATCGACTGGAGCGTCGACGCCAACGGTCTCTCCGACCGCCTCGTGCTCACTATCACGCGGGCGATGCGCGGCGACTGGCTCGCCACGGCAGCCAACGGCCTGCCGGGCCTCGTCACCCTGTTTGCCGACGTGAAGCGGACCGTAGCGGGCTCGACCCGCGATCCGGAGACGCTTGGCCGGACCAGCATCGTCGTCGTGCCGGGCACGGACTCTCCGGCGGTCGCGGCGGCGCGGGGCAGCTTCCAGGCGGTGCTGGCACCTGTCCCGCAGCTCCTGCCGGTCTCCGGGACCGCGCTGGTGATGGGGCCTCAGGGGCCGGGCTTCCCGCTCCCGGCCTTCGACCCGATCGCCGACGAGGGCAAGACCTTCGGCATGCGCGTCGTGAACGGCGCCCTCGTCTGGGTGGTGCTGGACGGCGGCGGCGCGACCGTCGTGGCGCTCTCTGGGGCGATCCCGGGAGGCGGTCTCATCGGCGGCAATCTCAGTCGGATCGCCGCCGCGGCGCTGGCTGGGTCGCTCCCCGGGCTCGGCGGTCCAGCCGGTGGGCTCACGATCGTCAACGCCGGCGTCGCCGCGCTGGCTGGCGCGGTGGCGGCGGGAGGCGCCCCGACCGGCGCCCTCGGCGTCGTCGCCCCGGCGGCGTTGGCAGGTGCGATCGCGGCGGGCGCAGGCCCCGTCGGCTCGCTCGGGCTCGCCCGCGCGCTCGCAGGCGCGCTCGGTGCCGACGGGCTCGCCCCCGGCGCCCTGACCGTGGCGATCCCGCTCGTGGGTGCTCTGCAGGGCGGCGGCGGACCCGGCGGGGCGCTTGCGGTCGCGATACCGCTCGCGGGCGGCCTGCAGGGCGGCGGCGGGCCCACCGGCGCCCTGAGCATGGGCGCCGCGCTCACGGGCGTGGTGCCTGGCTCGGGCGCGCTCGCGGGCGCCCTGTCCGTCGCCGTGGCGATGGCCGGCGCGCTGCCCGCCGCGGCCGGCCCGGCCGGTGCGCTGACCGTCCTCGCCGCGACCGCCCTCGCCGGCGCCATCCCGGCGCCGCTGGGCCCGCGCGGCGCGCTGACGGTCGCGCCCGGCCTCGTGAACGCGCGCAAGGGCCGCCTGATGGCCGCGCTCGCCGCCTGATCCCCTTCGACCCGATCCCCCTCAGGAGACCACGACCATGTCCGGCAATTCGACTTATGCCGCCCAGGCGTTCCTCAACTGGCTGCGCGGCACCGCCATGCCGACGGCTCCGACCACCCTCTACTTCGCCCTGTTCAACGGCGACCCGACCGACGCCGGCACCGGCGGCACCGAGGTGACCACCAGCGTGCGCGCGGCCGGCCGCGTCGCGGGCACGTACGGCGCCCCCTCGGGCAAGAGCATGACCAACGGCAGCGCGGTCAGCTTCGGCAATGCGGCCAACGCGGTCGCGAGCGTCACGCACTTCGCGGTCTTCGACGCAGCGACCGGCGGCAACATGCTCGGCTCCAACGCGCTCGGCTCCGGCGCCGGCGCGATCTCGTCCGGCGCCGCCGTCTCCTTCGCCGCAGGTGCGCTGACCTGGGGCGCGTGATCGGCCGCCCGCCGACAGCCCGCCCGAGCCCCGCTTGATCGCCGAACCCCCGAGAGACTGACCCATGGCCGGCCAGACCAGCATCACCGTCCAGTCCGATGCCTCGGGCTCGGCGATCAACACCCTGCCGGCCTGCGGTCAGGACGCGCCGGCCGGCTCGCTGCCGGTCGTGCTGGACACGAGCGTCGAGACCGCCGTCGGGACCGCCGGCACCCGCGCCGTCACGGTTCAGGGCGCAGCCGGCGGCGTGCCGCTGCCGGTCGATACGGTCGTGCGCGGCACGGCCACCAGCCACAGCGGCACGATCGCGGCCGGCGGCACCGCGCAGCAGCTCATGGCGGCCAACGCGAGCCGGCGCGGCTTCGTGGTCCAGAACCAGTCGAGCGGCGACCTGTACGTGAACGGCCTCGGAACCGCGACCGCCGATCAGAACAGCCTCAAGATCGCGGCGGGTGACTTCTACGAAACCTCCGTGCAGCACGTCGGCACCGGTGCGGTCTCGATCATCGGCGCCACGACCGGCCAAGCCTTCTACGCGCGGGAGTACTGAGCATGCCGCTCAAGCGCGCCTTCGCCGGCATCGCGTCGGCGACCGCCGCGGCGGTTGCCGGGCAGACCACGATCACCGGCCTCGTGCCCGCCGGCTCGACCGCGACCGCCTACAAGAACGGGTCGGCCGCCGGCGCCGCCACCGTCTCGGCGCTCGGCGTGGCGAGCTACACCTTCTCGGCGGCGCTGGCCGGCGGCGACAAGGTCTATTTCGCCTGGAGCCTCACCGGGCAGACCCCGCTTTTCACGGTTCCGGGCATGGCCAAGACCGTCACCGGGATCCTGGGCAGCGGCGACAGCATCACCCGCGGCTACGGGCTGCCCGCGCCGACCACCGACAACTGGCTCGCGCAGCTCGCCGCGCTCGCGGGCCTGCCGTTCTACAACGACGGCGTCGACGGCAAGAAGCTGCAGGCGATCGACGCGGACTGGGCGACCTCGGGCAACGCGGGCCGCTATAGCGCGGCGAGCCTGAACACCTACGTGCAGATGGGCGGCTGCAACGACCTCCGCGCGGGCGCGCTCGCCACCGATCTCCAGACCTACATCCAGAGCGTCATCGGCAAGGCGAAGTCGGCCGGTTACACGGCCTGGGTCTGCACCATCCTGCCCGAGACGGGCTATGCCGGGTGGGGGAGCTCGGCCGAAACCCAGCGCACGAACTACAACACGTGGCTGCGCAACAACTACGCCTCGTTCGCGGACGGCCTCATCGACTGGGCGACCGCCTCGCAGATGCAGGACACGTCGAGCACGGTCTACTACCAGGACAGCCTGCATCCGGCGAAGGCCGGCGCCGCGGTCCTCGCCCAGTTCGCGCAGACCGCGATGGCGCTGCCCTCCGCCTCCTCCACCAGGGCGCTCGGCGGCGCGGTCAGCGGGGTCAGCAAACTCACCGGTGCGCTGACCTCGACCGTCGCCGCGGGCGCGCTCGCCGGCGCGATCGGGGCGGGCCCGGCGCTCACCGGTGCCCTGACCGTCACGGCGGCCGCGTCCGGGGCCACGGTCCAGTGGAACGCCAGCGACAAGAACGCCGCCGTGACCAGGACCTCGGCGACCCGCGTCGATCGCGCCTCGACGGCGGGCGGCACTTGGGCGTCGATCCGCTCGGACACGTCGAAGAGCTCGGGCGTGCGCTACGTCGAGTTCACGGTCAACGTCTCATCGTCGGACGGCCTGATCCTCGGGTTCGCCAACGCGACCGAAGCGCTCACCAACTATATGGGCCAGTCGGGAAACTCGACCGGCGTGTGGTCGAGCGGTACGACGATGATCGGCCCGACCTTCAACACGAATTTCGGCACCTGGGCGGCCGGAGACGTGATCTGCCTGCTCTTGGACTTCGGAGCCAAGACGTTCTCGGTCAAGCGGAACGCCAGTGCCTGGGCTACGCCGCAGAACGTCGCGAGCCTCGTCGGCACCGGAGCGTTGTTCGTTGGCGCCACGATGAAGAGCAACGCCGAGCTGCCGGCGGTGACGGCCAACTTCGGCGATCAGGCCTTCGTCTACACGCCGCCGACGGGCGCCGTCGCCTGGAACGCGTAGCCGACGTCTGAGCCCCGACCGTTCCCGAAATCTTCGGGAACGGTGGCGGCCCGCCGCTCTCCGTCCTCAGCGAAGCCAGGCGATGATGTACAGGAGCGCGCGGGCGAGCCCGGTCGCGGCGAACCACGTGCCGAACACGATCCACGCCGCGGTGGCACCGAGGCCGACCACGAACAGGGCAACCGCCATCAGCTCGCGCAGCAGCTCCCACTGACGCGCCATCCATCCCGCCATCGCCGTCTCCCGGTGAACGGCATCGCGTGGCCCACGGCCTGACAGTTCGCTTCTAGCGGTCGATCGGACGCCCGCCGCCTACCCCTTTCGATCCATCGGAGACCACCATGATCCTCCAGCGCCTCGCGCTGCGGGCGGCGATCGCCTGCGCGCTGCTGCTCGTGCCCGGCCACGTCTGGGCCATGGACGGCATCGCGTCGACCTACGGCCGCGAGATCTTCCGCATCAACCCGAAGGGGCTGACTGCCAACGGCGAGCGGTTCAAGCCGATGGGGCTGACGGCGGCGATCTGGGACGTCCCGTTCAACACGCGGCTCCGGGTGACGCACCTCGCGACCGGCCGGAGCATCGTCGTTCGTGTGAACGATCGCGGGCCGCATCGGAGGCTCGGCCGCCTGATCGACCTGTCGACCGGCTCCTGCCGGGCGCTCGGCGCGTGCGGCCTCGCCCGGGTGCGGGTCGAGATCGTGTCGCCCGGGCGGCGCGTCGCGGACGCGCGCTGATGCGGGCTCGGATCCTGGCGGCGATCGCCGCCGTCCTGGTGGTCGGCGCGCCGGCCGCGGCCGCCGCCCGCTCGCGCATCCCGCACCTGCCGGGCCGGCCGAGCGCCGCTAGCCTCCTGGCCGCGGCGCCGATCGCGCCGAATGGCCTGCTCATCCACGACGCCGGCCGCCTGCGCACCCTCGAGCTCGACGAGCTCGCGCCGCTGCGCCTGCGCCTCTCGATTCCGTTCTGAGGACCTGACCGATGACCGACTGGAAGCGGATCCTCCCCGCCGTGGCGCCGCGCGCGCGCGCCGACGTCATCGCGGCGTTCGTGGCCGCCGACGACCGGATCGCGGCCGCCGAGATCACCACGCCCCTGCGCATCGCCCACTTCCTCGCGCAGCTCGCCACGGAATCGGGCGGGATGACGCGCCTCGAGGAGAACCTGTTCTACACGGCCGAGCGGCTGTGCGTGGTGTGGAAGAAGCGCTTCCCGACGCTCGCGTCCGCGCGGCCGTACGCCGGCAACCCGAAGGCGCTCGCCGAGAAGGTCTACGGCGGCCGGCTCGGCAACGTGAAGCCCGGCGACGGCTGGCGCTACCGCGGCGGCGGCCTGATTCAGAACACCGGTCGGGCGAACTACCGCGATGCCGGGTTCGAGGCCGATCCCGACCGGCTGCGCACGCCCGCCGGGGCGATCTCGGCCGCGCTGACCTACTGGACGGACCATGACTGCAACGCGCTCGCCGACGCCGACGACGTCGCGGCCTTGCGTCGGCGCGTCAACGGCGGCGACATCGGCCTGCCCGAGTGCCGTACCTACCTCGCCAAGGCGAAGGCGGCGCTGCGCGTCATCCCGGCCCAGGCGAAGCTGAAGGCGCTGCGCTACCCCGTCGGCGCGGTCGATGGAGAGCACGGCGATCGGACCACGGCGTCCGTGCAGCTGCTGCAGAAGAAGGCCGGCCTGCCCGTCACGGGCGAGCTCGACGACGACACGCTCGCCGCGCTCGACACCGCCGCGCCGCTGGCCGCGCCGGCGAAGGACGCGAACCTCGCGAAGAGCCGCACCATCCAGGGCGGCGCCGTCGCGGCCTCCTCCGGCACCGGCCTGACGATCGACAACGCGATCGAGCTCAAGGAGCAGCTGGAACAGGCCAACAGCCAGATCCAGGCCGGCACCGTGCTGGGGCTGATCGTCGGCGTCGTGATCGTCGCCGGCGCGCTCTACGCCCTCTACGCGCGCTGGGACGATGCCGGCCGGCCCGTGCCCGGCTTCCTGGCGCGCCGCTTCCCCCACCTCGCTGGAGCGCGCGCCTGATGTTCGACTTCTCCTGGACTGGCATCCTGCTCGCGATCGCGCCCCTGCTCTGGGCCGCGATCTCGCCGGTGACGCTCAAGATCCTCGGCGCTGCCGTCGCCATCCTGGTGCTCGGGCGGATCCTTCTGCCCACCCGCCTGCGCATCGTCGCTCAGACGGCCGCCGCCGGCATCGCTGCCTTCGCCTTCTGCTGGCAGGTCGCGGCGGGCGACGGCGCGCGCCGCATGCTCGTCCACGATCACGCCGTGGCGCTGAAAGCCGAGCAGCTGCGCGCGGAAAAGGCCGAGGCGATCACCCGCGAGGCGGTCGAGCTGCGCGCCCGCGACCAGGCCGACCGGCAAGCCGACCTCTCCAAGATCAAGGAACTGACCGATGCGCTCGCCCGTGATCCGCGCCGCGATGGCGTCTGCCTGCCTCGGCTTTGGTCTCAGCGGCTGCGCAAGCTTTAGGGCCGGCCCGCCGGCGATCAATCCGCTCGCGCCGGCCGACATCCGGGTCACGCTGCCCGAACCGCCCGAGGGCGTGACCGACTGCCTGCGCCAATCCTTCCCGGAGATCCCGGATCGATCGCTGACCCGGGGCGACGTCGTGCGCATCATCGGCCGAGCCAAGGTGCTCGACCGGGCGAAGGTGGCCTGCGGCGGCCGGGCGCTCGCCTGGATCGAGGCCGTGCGGCGTGAATTCGCCAAGCCCTGACCGGCACCGCAAGCCCGTGAAACTTTCACGGGCTTCCCCACCCGACATCCGGCCCCTCGCGCACGCGAGACAGGGCCCATCCGCGCGCGACCGGAACACCGGCGCGACGCCTCTCCGGCCATGGGGGCCAGGATGATGACCTCTCAGCTCCAGCAGCAGCAGATCCAGCCCATGACCGGACGGCCGACGGAGGAGCGCCTCGGCGCGCTCGAAGTGCGGGTCGGCGGCATCGAGGACGGCATCCGCCACATCGTCACGAAGCTCGACAGCCGGGACAAGGTACCGTGGGGGGCCATCATCGGCTCGTGCCTCGGTGCCATCACGCTGATCGTCACCCTGGTCAGCGGCATCGGCGCGCTCGCGTTCTCGCCCCTGTCGGCCGGCATCACCGACATGAAGGCCGCCTTCGTGAAGATGGAGGCGCGCGCCGACCGCTACGTCCCGCGCGAGGACCTGGACGCGCGCTTCTCCGTCATCACCCAGCGGCGTGACGATCTCCAGCGCCTGACCGACGCCCGGGTCGAGCGGATCGAGCGCGATCTCGACGCCGCGACCAAGCAGATCGTCCCGCGCGGCGAGCACGAGCAGATGTGGGCCGCCCAGCGCGCCCGCGATGCGGATCTCCAGCGCCAGGCCGACCAGAACCGGCAGGGCCTCTACGACCTGAACACGCCGCGCGACACGATTCAGGGCATGCAGCGCCGGATCGACGAGCTGGAGCGGGATGCGCGGGCGCCTGCGCGGCGCTGAGTTTTGCAACACCGGCGCACCGCGCGCCGTTCATCGCGACGTGGCGCCCTGGCTTCGGCCGGGGCGCTCTTTTCGCGTTTCAGGACTACCGGTAACCGGTACCTACCCGACTTCCGTACCTCTGCCGGAACGGGCGAAGGCCGTATGGTCATGTGTGATTTTTCGCACCGCCCGGTTTGATTTCGGAACCCACGATTTGATTTCCCGCCGACAATCAGAGGGCGTGCACCGGTACAACGGCGCGGGGTTGTGATTGCGCTGTGGCTCATTATCTCTGGTCAGGAACTTATCACGGTGATAAGTCATAACCCCGCTGAGAGGCGAGATGGTGCCCAGCCAGCCATGGAAACCGGCGGATGCGACGATCCAGATCCGTGCACTAGCTCGTCATGATCGGTTGACGATGACCCATACGAACCACGTCAGGGAGCGCCTCGAACAGAGGAGGCTCACCATCGGTGACGTGCTCTACGTGCTGAAGAACGGGTTCGTGTACGAACAACCGGAAGAGGCAACTCGACCCGGCTGGTACAAGTACAGGGTAGAAAGTGGATCGCCCAACTCCGGAAGGCGTATCTTGCGGGTGGTCGCCATTCCGTCGATTAGCGATTTCCAAATCAAAACGGTGACAGTCATGTTCGTCGACGAATCATAGATCGCTATGGGGCAACCGCCCCTGTTTGGGGCGCGCCAGCGCCCCGCGCTGTACAAGAATTTGAGGACTAAAATGAGCGCGTATCGCTACACTGAGAGCGGCCTCACCAATGTGTTCATCGAGGGCGCGACGCTCGTGCATGATGACGCTGGTGAGGAATGCGTGACCATTCCGAACATCAACGGGCTGCACCGCGCGATCGCGCATGGGATCGTGACGAAGCGCTCGGCCATGATCGGCAACGAGCTGCGATTCCTCCGGACAGAGATGGGGCTGACGCAGGCCGAGCTGGCCGCCATGGTTCACCGTGAGCCACTGGCCGTGAGCCGCTGGGAGCGGAATGAAAACGAGATCGATGAGAACGCCGAGGCGATCATCAGGCTGCACGCGATCCAGGCGCTAGACCTGCCGACCGACGCTAATGTGCGTGAGCTGGCGGGATGGTGCGTGCCGAGCGCAGAGACGGTGCCGCTGCGCATCGATGGTTCGGACCCGTCGAACTATAAGATCGCTGCCTGAAGCACCTCGGTAGCTCACAGGGCCCGCCCGGCGAACAGCCGTGGCGGGCTTTGTCGCGTTTCAGGGGTGCGCGAGAGGCCTCCCGGTCCGCGCGCTCCACGCCTTCGCCCTGCCCCACGCGGCGGCCAGCGCTTCGATCGCCTCGTCCCGGGTCGGGGCCTCACCGTTGAGCGGGCGCACGCCCTCGGCCTCGTGGCCGCGCTGACAGCCTGTGCAGCTCCAGGTCCACGTGCCGTTCTGCGGGCCGCCCTCCATCCGCTTGATGCGGCCGACGTGCTGGCCAGCTTCCTCGGCCACGAAGTCGTGGTGCGTGTTCGGGAAGGTGCGGCGCCACGCGAAGGTCACGGCTTGGCGCTCTCGCGGATCCCGAGCGCGATCAGGAGTTCGCGTCCGCCCGGGGTCAGGTGCCATGCGCGTCGACTGGTCCGCCCGCGGGTCGGGCGATCCTCGACGTACCCGATCTCCTGCAGGATCGGCATGGCGGACGGGTAGGCCTCGTGCCGCATTCCCTGCGGGTAGAGGAGGCAGGCGCGGAGCGCTTCGAGCTGGCGGCCGCGGACCGGTGCTGACGGTTCGGAGGGCACCGTTCAGCGAGCCGCGAGGAGCATCCACTGCCGCGCCTCGGCCTGGCGGTGCACGTCGTCGGCGTTCGGCAGGTCGGCGATCACATGCTCAACGATCTGCTGCGCTGTAGCGTCGTCGAGACCGAGTCCCTGCGCGTAGCCGTGGAGCTGGCGCATCAGGCGCTGAACGGCTTCTCGGTCCGGATCGGAGGGTTCGTCCATCACGTTCCGGCGGCTGGTGGGGTAGATGGTGGGGTGGAGCGCCCCGCCCGTGAAATTCGTGAGCAAAAACAACGATGGCTGGCGGAGAGGGGGGGATTCGAACCCCCGATGCCCTTGCAGGCATGCCGCATTTCGAGTGCGGTGCATTCAACCGCTCTGCCACCTCTCCGCAAGGTGCCTCGATGAGACGGGCGGTGCGTAGCACGCGTGGTCCCGCTTCACAAGCGAGACGTCGCGCGGCGGCGCCGGATCAGACCACCACGGTGATCGCCTGCGCCGCGCGGGTCAGGCCGGTGTAGAGCCAGCGCGCCCGGTGCTCGCGGAACGCGTAGGATTCGTCGAACAGCGTGACCCGATCCCACTGCGACCCTTGAGCCTTGTGCACCGTCAGCGCGTAGCCGTAGGTGAACTCGTCCGTCTCGCGCCGCAGGAACAGCGGGATCTCCTCGTCCGTGCCGGAGATCATCGCGCGCAGCACCTTGATGTCGGTGGGCTTCCGGCGGAGCGCCGGGTCGTCCTCCGGCACCACGTCGAGGCGGATCAGGTCCGGACGCGGCGGCGCGCGCAGGGCCTGCACGGTCCAGGTCGAGCCGTTGAGCAGGCCCTTCACCCGGTCGTTGCGCAGGCAGACCAGCTTCTCGCCGATCGCCGGCATCGGGTCCGTGTGGCCGGCGAGCTCCCGCAGCCGGGCATTGTAGAGGCGGCGGGTCTTGTTCAGGCCGACCAGCACCTGATCGCACTCGAGCACCTCGGCCGGATCCAGGGCGCGGCGCGACACGATCCGGCTCTGCCCGTAGCTGCCGAGCTCCAGCCGGCCGCCCTCGCGCACGGTCATGGCCATGCGGACGATCGGGTCGTCCTTGGCCTGCCGGTGCACCTCGGTGAGCATGACGTCGGGCTCGGCCTCGGTGAAGAAGCCGCCGCCGCGCACCGGCGGCAGCTGCGCCGGGTCGCCCAGGACGAGGACCGGCCGCTCGAAGGACAGGAGATCGTTGCCGAGATCGGAATCGACCATCGAGCACTCGTCGATGATGATCAGGTCCGCCTTGGCGGCCGGGCCCGAGCGGTTCAGCGTGAAGGTCGGGCCGCCCTCCTCCGCCTCCTTGGTGCGGTAGATCAGCGAGTGGATCGTGGCGGCGTCGTAGCAGCCCTTCTGGCGCATCACCGAGGCCGCCTTGCCGGTGAAGGCCCCGTAGACCACCGTGCCGTCGACATCCTCGGCGATCCGGCGGGCGAGCGTCGTCTTGCCGGTGCCGGCATAGCCGAACAGCCGGAACACCTGCGATCCCCCGTCCCGCCGCCACGCGGCGATCGCCTTCAGCGCCGCGTCCTGCTGCGGCGCGTAGGCGGCCGGCAGACCCGCACTCACGGCCAGCGCACGGTCGGCGGCATCGAGGAGAGGATGGAGGCGACGTTGCCGCCCGTCTTCAGGCCGAAGATCGTGCCCCGGTCGTAGAGCAGGTTGAACTCCACGTAGCGGCCCCGCCGCACCTGCTGCTCGTGGCGGTCCGCCTCGGTCCAGGGCGTGCCGAGATTGTCGCGCACGATCTTCGGGTAGGCCTCCAGGAAGGCCCGGCCCACGTCGCGGGTGTAGGCGAGGTCGGCCTGCGGCGTCCCGCTCCAGAGGTAATCGTAGAAGATCCCGCCGATGCCGCGCGGCTCGTTCCGGTGCTTGAGGTGGAAATACTCGTCGCACCACGCCTTGTAGCGGGCGTGGTCGATGCCGTGCGCCGCGCAGGCCCGCGCCAAGCAGGCGTGGAAGTGGCGGCTGTCCGGATCGTCCTGCGTGCGGCGCCGGTCGAGCACCGGCGTCAGGTCGGCCCCGCCCCCGAACCACGCCCGCGTCGTCGCGACGAACCGGGTGTTCATGTGCACCGTCGGCACGTGCGGGTTCCACGGATGGGCGATCAGCGAGATGCCGGTGGCGAAGAAGCGCGGATCCTCAGCGGCGCCGGGCATCTGGGCGCGGAATTCCGGCGCGAACTCGCCGTGCACCGTCGAGATGTGCACGCCGGCCTTCTCGAAGACGCGGCCCCGCAGCATCGCCATGACGCCGCCGCCGCCCGGCCGCCCGGTATGGTCGGTCCGGTTCCAAGGGGTCTTCTCGAACGTCCCGGGGCCCTCGGGCGCGTCGGGGTGGAACGGGCCCGCCGCCTCCGCCTCGAGGGTCTCCAGAGCGGCGACGATCCGGTCGCGCAGCGTCTCGAACCACGCTGCGGCCTCGGACTTCATGGCCGTCACGTCGGCCTCGGAGGGAGGCGCAGCCAGGGCTGCGCGCGCGTCGTCCGGCATCGTCATGACACAGGCTTTTCCACCCTGCCGGGCGCACGTCAATGCGGTCGCGGCCCCGCACGGGCGCGCAGGGCTCTCGCGCCGGTGTCCCGACCGGCGACAACGCCCTTACGCGGCCCCTACGCGACCCCTACGCGGGCGCCGGCCGCTCGCCGACGGGCTTGAGCAGCCCCGTGGCGGTCGCCACCAGCTCCCCGGCCTCGTCGCGGATCTCGGCCTCGCAGAAGATCACCGACCGCCCCGCCCGTGTGACCCGTCCCTCGGCGGTCAGGACGCCGCGGCCGGGGGCGAGGAAGCGGGTCTGCATGTCGAGGGTCACCACGGGGCGCCCCGCCCGCAGCCGCGCCGCCGTCCCCAGGGCGACGTCGAGCAGGGTGCAGAGCGCGCCGCCATGGGCGATGCCGAGGTTGTTGGCGTGCTCCGGCCGCAGGGCGAGGCGCAGCCGCGTCCGGCCCGCGCGCACGTCGAGCGCCTCGATCCCGCAGTGATCCACGAACGGGATGATGGCGCCGAAGACGGTGCCCGTCTCCGAGCGCTGATCCACTTGCTGATCCACTTGGTGATCCCCTTGCCGGTCCACTTGCTGGTCCACGCCGATCGCCCCGGATCCTGCCCCGCCCGGATCCTTATCGCCCGGCCGCCTCCGAGGCCATGACCGGTCCGCGGCAGATCACGTGACAGTCCGGCCGAAACGTTCGTCCCGTCCCGAAGGCTCACGGGACATCGCGGCGGGCCGCCGCGTGAAGTTCTGCGCCTCTCATCAGACCGGAGACGGATCTTCGCAGAGGAAGCCCGCGGCGAGATCGCGGCGGAAGGCATAACCGGCGCCCGTCCGCGTCGCCCGGTCTCGTCCAACTTCCGCTCCGGGGTGTCGGTTTGCTCGACGGTCGATTTCAGCTCGACCCACGGTTTGAATAATATGCGTGTTCATGGCAGGGGCATTGTGTAGGGAAATGCTCGACGACGACTTGATTTTGCTGCACAGACGTTAGAACCGTCTCACGACGGTCGGATAGAGGGAATCATCGATGGACGACAACGCCACTGAGCAGCAGCAGACCTTTATCGAGCAGGCGTCCGACATCGTCTCGGCGTATGTCTCGAACAATTCCGTGCCGATCAGCGAATTGCCCGGTCTGCTCGCCGGCGTTCACGCCGCGCTGACGAAGCTGTCCGCCCCCGCGGCGACGGTCACCGAGGCGGCCGACAAGCCGACGCCGGCCCAGATCCGCAAGTCGGTGACGCCGGACGCCCTGATCTCGTTCATCGACGGCAAGCCGTACAAGACGCTCAAGCGGCACCTGTCGCGCAACGGCCTGACGATCGAGCAGTATCGCGAGCGCTTCGGGCTGCCGCGCGACTATCCGTCGACGGCCGCGAGCTACTCGGCCCAGCGCTCGGAACTCGCCCGCAGCCTCGGCCTCGGCCAGCAGCGCCGCAAATCCGCCGCCCCGGCGCCCGAGCCCGAGCCCGTCGCGGAAGTGGCCGAGAAGCCGAAGCGCGCCAGCCGCTCCCGCAAGGCCAAGGAGACGGCCTGAGCCCGGCCTGAGCCCGGCAACGCCCGGGCTCGTGGTTACCGGCCGGCGCGCGACCCGCGCGCCGGTCCGTTACGCGAAATCGGCGAGGTCGTCGGCCACGTCGCCCGCGGCGATCTCCGTCTCGGCCTTGTGCCGCTCGACCGCCTCGGCCTCTGGCCCGACCTCTGCCTCGGTCATGCCGGGCCGCGGGCCCGGCCCCTCGGGCGCCGGCGCTGTCTCCGGCCGCGCCTGGCCGGCCTCCCATTCGGAGGCTCGATCCGTCACCCGCCCCGTCATGCTGCGCGCTCCCCGATCCGCCGACGGGAGAGCAAAGCGCGGACGGCCCGGCGCGTTCCGCGCGCGCCGGAGCCGATCCCGCGGTGATCGCGATCTGCTGGACGGCGCCGCGTCTGAGACCAGGAGCGCGACGCGCCGGGTCGAGAGGCCTCGCCACGCGTTGAACCGCCGGACATGCATGCGCCGGACATGCCGATCGGGAGCGGGATTTGGGCAATCGTTACGGGCTGGAGATCCGCGCCGCCGCGGGGCCGGACGCCGCGGGTCTCGCGGCGCTGCTCAGCGAGGCGGGGGTCGCGGTCGGCGCCGCGGACCTCGCGGCCCGGCTCGAGGCCCTGCAGCGGGACGGCGGCATCGCCCTCGTCGCCGTGGAATGGGGGCCGCCGAGCGGCCTCATCGCCGTCGCCCCCGTGCGGACGCTGGACGCGCCGCGGCCCTTCGGCCTGATCACCGGCCTCGCCGTCGCCGCCGAGTCGCGCCGCCGGGGCATCGGTCGGGTCCTGCTGAAGGCGGCCGGCCGGGCGGCGCGGCAGGCGGGCTGCGACCGGCTGCTCCTGGCCGCGGGGCCGGACCAGGCCGCCCTGCGCGCCTTCTGCGCCGCCGCCGGCTTCGCCGACGAAGGGACCGTGCTCGCGCGGCCGCTGCTGAAGCGGGGCACCGGAGACGGCTGAGATCCGCGACATCCTGGCCGAAGCCGACGGGGCTCACCGGGCGTTACCCCCGGAGAGTGGAGCCCCCCGATGACGCTGCGATCCGAGACCCCGCCGCCGCCCGCGAACCTGCCCTGCGATCCGCCGCCGGATTCCGAGGCGCCGACCGCCGCGCAGCTCAAGGGCGACATCGACAGCGGCCGCACCGCCGACAAGACCCCGCACATGGATATCGGCGCGGCCCCGCTCGGGACCTGCGAGGAGGCCGGCGGGACGCCGCCGACGCCCCGGGAGGTCCGGATCGCCCGGCAGAACGAGCGGGCGCCCTCGGAGCGGGCGGCCAAGGGTTACCCGCATCAGCGGCAGCCCTGGGTCCTGCCGCTCTACGCCGGCATCATCGTCGCGGCCGCCGTGGGGCTCGGCCTCGTGCTCTGGCTGACGCGCTGACTGCCGCACTGACGGATGCGCTGACGGTCCGGCCGGGTTGGGACCGCGCCGGTTCCATCCTGGCGCAGGACGGCACGGTCGCCGCGGAGGCGGTTTAAAGGTCGATTCACGTCGATGCGGTTAGCGTGACCTTACTGCAGTCTTGCGTAACCGATCCTCCATGCCCCCTTCCGTCGATGCTCCGCCGGACCTGTCCGGGCTCCTCGAACTGTCACGCATTGAGAATCTCGATCTCAAGCCGGTGATCCTCCGGGTTCAGACGGACCTGTTCGTCCGGGCCGCGGCCCGGGACCGGACCGAGATCGAGATCTTCGAGTCCCTGGCCTGCGGCCTCATCCCGACGGTGGACGAGGAGACGGCCCGGGTCGTGGCCCGCAAGCTGGCCCCCTGCTCCGAGACGCCGCCCGCGGTGCTGGAGGCGCTCGCCCTGCGCGGCGGCGGTGCCCGCGACGCGGTGGTGGAGCTGGCCCCGACCCTGAGCCACCGCCTGATCGAGGCGGCCCTGGCCGAGGGGTCGGACATCGCCGCCCGCATCGCCGCCCGAGCCGGGCTGAGCCGGGAGGCGGTGGACGAACTCGCCCGCGAGGGCCGCCCCGAGATCGACCGCGCGCTGGCGGCCAATCTCGGCCACACCCTGCGGGGCGCGGCCCTGTCGCGGCTCGTGGACCGCGGCCGCACCGCCCCCGACCTCGCCCGGCTGCTGCTGGTCCGGCCCGACGTTTCGGCCGCCGACCTCGTGCCCCTGTACCTGCACGCCGACCCGATGCGCCGCACGGTGATCGGCCGGGCCGTCGAGGCGACCGCCGCCCTGCGCCCCTGCCCGCCGCCGCCCCGCGGCCTCGGCGAGACCCTGACCGGCCTGTCCGCCGCCCGCGACGTTCCCGCCTTCATGGCGGCGCTGGCCGACGGGCTCGGCCTGCCCCGCGATTTCCTGACCGTGGTCGCCGATGCGGGCACCCGCTACGACCTCCTGACCCTAGGCCTGCGGGCCGCCGGCCTGCACGAGGAGGAGGCGGTCTACATCTTCCTGACCCTCAACCAGGGGGTGGCGCGATCGGCCGAGCGCGTGGCCGACCTCGTCCGGCTGTTCCGCACCGTGAGCCGTCCGGCCTCGCGGGACCTGATCGCCGCGATCCTCGACCGGCCGCTCGCCGAGCGCGGTCGGAGCGAGGCCCATCAGCCGGCACACGGCCCGGAGGCCAAGCTGCGCCAGGGCGCCGAGCGCGTCGCCGCGCAGCGGCCGCCCCTGCCGGCGCGGGCCCGGACGGCGAGCGGCGGGGAGCCGGGCTGACCGGCCGGCCGTCAGCGCGGGCCGGTCCGGAGATCGCTTTTCGGATCGTTCTGCGGATCGCTCTCCGGGTCGGCACCCCGCCAAGCGGGCTGCCGGTCGGTCTCCTGCAGGGTGTCGTTCGAGGGCGCCTCCGCGGCGCGGCGGCTCAGCTCCGCCATCAGGCCGCGGGCCAGCACGGCGCGGACCGCCCGCTCCCGGGTCTCGGGCGGGACCGCCTCGAGGGCGGCCGGCACGACCGCCTGAGCGCTCGGGACCGCCCCGGCGAGCCTGCGGGCCTCCGCGGCCGGGTCCGCTCCGGTGCGAAGCATGGCGAAGTAGGAGAGCACGCCGATCACCAGCGCGGCGCGCAGCAGGACGGTCATGGAACGGTTTCTCCGCTCGAGATCGCGCGAAGCATTCGACGGATTTCGTGAACCGGGCCTCTACCGACCCGAGCTTTCCCGCACGATGGTGAATGAAGCTTGTTCGCGATCGGCTGGTTACCTCGCGGAAAGCATCCCGACCATTCGGACAAGTCCCGCAACACTCGTTTAAGCCGGCTCTGCGACCGTCCGGTAGTCGTTCGAAGTCGAACCGGAGGCGCGACGGATGCGGGAACGCAGCCAGCGCGACGCGTGCCAACCTTGACCATCAAGACCGTCCTGACGTCGCTGATCGATGACCGGCTCGCGGGCCTCGTCCACGAATCCGTGGCCGACAATCCGGCCGCCCGCGCGCGCCACCAGCGCTTCCTGGTGTCGCGGCTGGCGACCGGCGCCGTGATGATGGCCGGGCTGCCGCCCTACCTACTGTGGCGCGGGGTGCCGTCGGGCTTCGAGGTCCTGGCGATCGCGAGCCTGCTGCTGCCGGTCTTCGCCGCCGTCCTCCTCACCCGCACCGGCTCCCTCTGGGTCGCCCACGCGGTCTCGTCGGCGGGCCTGACCGGCCTCGTCGTCGCCCTGGCGGGCGTCACCGGCGGCGTCACCTCGCCCGCCGCGGTCTGGCTCGTGGCGATCCCCCTCGAGGCGCTGGTCTCCGGCTCGCTCCGCGCGACGATCGCGGCCGCCGCGATGGCGGTCCTCGGCGTCCTGACCGTGGTGGCCCTCGGCGCCTGGGCCGGCTCCCTGCCGGTCATGGATATCTCGGCCGCGATCGCCCTGCCGGCCTTCGCCATCACGGCGATCGGCCACGTCGCCGCCCAGGCCCTGGAGCACATGCGCAACGAGGGCGTCTGGCGCGAGCGGCTGCGCGACAACGAGGCCCGCGACCGGCTGCTGCTCTCGGCGATCGACGACCTCGTGACCTGGCACGACCGCAACGGCCGCGTGCTGGAGGCCTCGGTCTCGGCCGTCCGGCTCCTGGGCAGCGCCCCGGCCCGCCTGCGCGGCCACGGCCTGCTGGAGCGCGTCCACGTCGCCGACCGCCCGGCCTTCCTCAAGGCGGTGAGCGACGTCGCCGCGACCGGCCGGCCCGCGACCCTGCCCCTGCGCCTGCACGTCGAGCCCGAGACCGGCCGCGCCGACGGCGCGAGCCTGATCTACGCCGAGATGCGCGCCCACCGGATCGAGCACGGCGCGCACGACGCCGCCACGGCGGTCGTGGCGGTCACCCGCGACATGACCGAGCACCACCGGCACGCCGTCGAGCTGGAGCGCGCCCGCGCCGAGGCCGAGCGGGCCGACGCGATCAAGGGCCGGTTCCTGGCCAACGTCACCCACGAGCTGCGCACGCCGCTCAACGCGATCATCGGCTTCTCCGAGGTCCTCGCCGGCGAGGGCGCCGTCAGCCTCGGACCGGTCCAGGCACGGGAATATGCCGGCATCATCGGCGCCTCCGGCCACCACCTGCTCGGCGTCGTCAACACGCTGCTCGACATGAGCCGGATCCAGAGCGGCAATTTCGACTGCGCCCCCGAGGCGTTCGACATCGCGGACCTGCTCCGGGCCTGCTGCGACATGATGCGCCTGAAGGCCGACGCCGCCGGCGTCGTCGTCACCGCCGCCCCGTCGGGACCGGTGGAGATCACGGCCGATCCCGCCGCCTGCCGGCAGGTGCTGATCAACCTCATCTCGAACGCCGTGAAGTTCACCCCGGCGGGCGGCCGCATCGACCTGTCCCTGCGGCGCGGCGCCGGCACCCTGGACATCGTCGTGGCCGATACGGGCGTCGGCATCGGCGCGGACGACCTGCCCAAGCTCGGCACACCGTTCTTCCAGGCCGGGAGCGGCGGCTACAAGCGCCAGCACGAGGGCACCGGCCTCGGCCTGTCGGTGGTCCAGGGCCTCGTCGGCCTCCACGGCGGCTCCCTGCTGATCGAGAGCGCGCCCCAGGCCGGGACGGTGGTGACCGTCACCCTGCCCCTCGTCTGCCAGGCCCCCGCGGCCGCCCACGGCCCGGCCCCGATCCGCACGGCCGTGCGCGGCGCCCCGGCGCCCCGCCGCGTGGTGCGCCTGCCGCTCGGCCTGTTCGACGCGGAGCCGGGCCTCGCCGCGGCCCCGGCCGACCCGGTCCTGCGCCGCACCGGCTGACCCGAAGATCCCCGGAAGGAGACATGATGTCAGGCTACCGCGAGATCACCGTACCGGGCGAACCCGGCCGCGCGCGCCGCGCCGCGCCGCGCCGCCCCGCGGTCCAGGGCGACTGGCGCGCCGTCCTCGTCGGCGCGCTGAAGGCGACGGGCGCCACCTGCCGGACCAGCCCGGGCGCCGTTCTCGGCAGCCTCGTCGCCCTCGGCGCGGCGGGCTTCGTCTGCGTCAACGCCCTCGGCTACCAGACCGGGCGCCACCCGGCGCCGATCCTGCCGAAGCTCGCCCAGAAGGCGCCCGCCCCCCGCGAGGCGCCGCCGGCCGCCAGGGAGGCCCTCCGGGAACCCGCGCGGGATCCGGTGCGGGTCATCGAGGCCGACCGCGCCGCCGCGCCGGTCCCCGCCAAGCCGGCGGCCCGGGACGCGATCGGCGAGCTGATCCGGTCCGAGGAGACCACCGCCTCGGTCACCCCGAAGGCGTCGCCGGTTCGGCCGGCCGCCAAGCCGGCCGCGAAGGAGACGGACGCCAAGGCGGCCAAGTCCGAGAAGGACGGCGATCCGGTGCTGCGGGCCCAGAAGGCGCTGTCGAAGCTCGGCTACGCGGTGAAGCCCGACGGCGCGATGGGCCCCGGCACCCGCGCGGCGATCGAGAAGTTCGAGCGCGGCGCCAAGCTGCCGGTGACCGGAGAGGCGACGGGCCGGACCCTGCGCGAGCTGATGGCGCGGGCGGGCCACGGCTAGCGGGACGGAAGCGGCGCCCGCTCCGCGGAAGCGGTGCGGGTGCCGGTCGTCGTGAGAGCGCGACCCTCAGTACTGCGTGCCGGTGAACCGGCAGATCGTCTTGCAGCGCGGGCCGCCATTGGCCTGCCAGGACTTCGCGTGGCCGATCGATCCGGTCATGTCCTGCGTGGGATTACCGCCGGGCCGGTGCACGACGATGTTGCAGGCATCGCTCGGCGTCCGCTGGTAGCGCGGGCAGGACGCGGAGTCGCGGTGGCCCAGTAAATCCATGAGCGTCTCCGGACGGGCGTGGGCCGACGGCACAACACCGCACAGGCAGGCGACGATCAGCGTCGCGAGCGAGGTCATTCTCCGCATCGGATTGCTCCTTAAATCATCGTGACATGCGAATTCAGGCGCCCTTTGCTCAGTTAATCAGCAAGAAATACTGTAGATGTGCGCTGAAGCACATGGATCAATTCTTTTTTAATCCCGAAAAAGACTGGATTTTTTGACGGAATATTCGGTGCGCTGAACCGTTATTTCCAGATGGTCCGCGTCGCGCATCCGCGCTTGCCCGCGCCGGCGCTTTCGCGCATGGCGGAGGCCGCGCCGCTCCGAACCGGCCGGGTTTCAGGGGCCGACCGCCGCGCCGGATCGCCCGCCCGCGGCGCGGGCCGCGCGATTCACAGGGCTACAGACGCATGCGCCTGCGCTCCGATTTCTGGGTTTCGGCCCATTTGCGGCGTCTGGACGTCGCGGGCATCCCGGCGGCGCTGCGCCGGCGCGGATCCGCGGAGGCGGGCGCGATCTTCGTGAAGGTCGATCGGCTCGACGGCAGCGCCGACCTCTACGGACCGGCGCCGCAAGCGCTGTTCGAGGCCGAGGAGAGCGGCGACCGCCGCTTCGCCGCGATCGTTACCGGCGGCAGCCCGCTCGACGTGGAGGAGCGCCTGACCAAGGAGATCCGGTTCGATTCCGATCTCTGGATCGTCGAGATCGACGACCGCCAGGGGCGGCATTTTCTGGATCTGGCGGAGTGATACCGTTTCCGGTTGGAGACCTCGCCACCGTCTTTGCGGGCGCAGCGACGCAATCCAGCGGCGCCACGCCGACCGATGGCGCGCCGCCCCGGGTCACTTCGCTCCGCTCGTGATGACGGAGCGAAGCGAAGGCAGCGCCCGTCAGCCCTCGATGATGCGCTCGTCGAGCTTGCGGTCGACGGTCTCGACGGTGCGGTCGATCTCGGCGTTCGGCTCGCCGAGCTGGTGCGAGATGAGCTTCACCAGCAGGTCGACCCGCTCGATGTAGGGCGCGCCGTTCGCCACGGCCCGCGCGGCCGAGGACGGCTTCAGCAGGCTCTCGGCAGCCCTGGCGTACTTCTCGAACGGCACCTGGTCGGCCGCGTCGGCGCCGAGCTTCCGGGCGATGCCGTCGACGTGGTCGTAGATCGCCCGCGAGCGCGCCAGGTCGCCGTGGACGGCGTCGTGGATGGATTGCGGCTCGCCCGGGGTGATGCAGCGGTAATTGCCGGTGAGCAGCATCGACCACTTGGCCAGCGGCACGAACAGCGAGTCGAATACCTTGAGCTTCACCGGCACGTCGTGCCCGTCGAGGCGCACGGCGTCGATGTCGGCCTCCAGCTCCCGGAGCAGCCGGTTATGGGCCTCGTCCGCGAAGGTCGCGGCCTTGAAGTTCGTCGGCAGGCCGACGTGGAGGACGTTCGCCTCCTCCTCCGGCGGCCGGAAGGCCTGCGGATCGGGGGAGCAGAGCGACACCAGACCCGGCTCGAACCGGTCCCACACGCCGGCATTGGTGTAGGCGTCCTCGAGGTCCATGGCGGCGAGCGCCGGGATCCGCTTGAGGTAGGGCAGCGGCGGCATGTTCATGATCGACAGGCACGGCAGCTTCGCCGCCGCGATCTTGATCATGAGGACGCGGATCGTGTGGTTGTTGTACTGCGGCTCCTGCATGGCGAGGCCGACGAGGTCGTAGCGCGACACGTCGACGTCCTCCGGCGGCATCGCGTCGACCTTGCCGGGCAGATCGCGCGAGTGAATCGCGCGGTGCTCCTTCTCGTCGCGCAGCTTGATGCGGACCTCGGTCCCCTCGCGGTTGATCAGGTCCGCGGTCTTTCGCCGGCACACCAGGGTCACGTTGTGACCGGCCATCAGGAGCTTGGTGCCCAGGAGCGAGCCGTAGGAGGCCCCCAGGATCAGGATGTTCTTGGCCACGTCGGTCCTCCCCAGCATTGAGACTTGCTGTGTGTTGTCTGGCTGCTGGGAACAGTGCGTCCACGCCACGGCCCCAAGCGCACATGCGATGGATGGCAGCCGGGCGAGCGGAAGGCAAGCCTTCTGGTATACCTAATCCCAAACCCTTTGTGAGGCCCTGCCGGTGACAGGCGGAGCGATCCCTATCCTCCGCACCCGGGATCTCCACAGGGTGGCGCCTCCGGGACTTCGCGCGGGACCCTCTCGGGACCGCGGACGACGACCGCCCCGCCGCGGGCCCTAGCCCCAGAGGTCCGGCGTCGGCGGGTGCATCAGGCTGCCCTCGTAGCGCAGCGGCGGCTCACGGTCCCGGGCCAGCAGCAGCGGCCCGTCGAGGTCGACGAACTCCGCGTCGTTGGCGAGCAGGGCCGCCGGCGCCATGCCCAGCGAGGTGCCGAGCATGCACCCGACCATGATCGAGAGCCCCCGGCCCCGCGCCTCGCGGGCGAGGAGTACCGCCTCGGTCAGGCCGCCGGTCTTGTCGAGCTTGATGTTGATCGCGTCGTAGCGCCCGGCCAGCGCGTCGAGGCCGGCGCGGTCGTGGAGGCTCTCGTCGGCGCAGACCGGCACCGGGTGGGGGATCTCGGCGAGCAGGGCGTCGGCGTCGGCCGGCAGCGGCTGCTCGATCAGCGCGACGCCCGCTCGCAGGCAGGCCGCGAGGTTGGCCTCCACGTTCTCGGGCCGCCACGCCTCGTTGGCGTCGACGATCAGCCGGGATTCCGGCGCGCCGGCCCGCACCGCGGCGATGCGCTCCGGATCGCCGTCCCCGCCGAGCTTGACCTTGAGCAGCGGCCGGTGGGCGGCCTTGCGGGCGGCCTCCGCCATGCTCTCCGGCGTGCCGAGGCTCAGCGTGTAGGCGGTGATGGCCGGCCGGGGCTCGGCGAGACCCGCGATCTCCCAGGCGGGACGGCCCTGCCGCTTCGCCTCGAGGTCGAACAGCGCGCAATCGAGGGCGTTGCGCGCGGCGCCCGCCTTCATGCGGGTCATGAGCGCGTCCCGCCCGATCCCGGCCGCGATCGCCTCCGCCTGGCCCTCGATCAGGGCACTGACGCTCTCGACGCTCTCCCCGTAGCGCGGATAGGGCACGCACTCGCCGCGCCCGACCGCGTCGCCGTCCGCGATCGTCGCCACTACGACGGCGATCTCGGTGCGGCTGCCGCGGGAGATCGTGAAGGCGCCGGCGATCGGGAAGCGCTCGACGGCGAGGGTCAGGCGGCGGGCCATGTCGTACGGTCTCCGGTTCAGGCCTGCGGTCGATGCAGCCCGCTCCGTCATCACGGGCGGAGCGAAGTGACCCAGGGCAGCGAGCGGCCGGTTGGCATGGCGCTGCTAGATCGCTTCGCTCGGCTCACGGGGACGGAGTGAGAGCCGGCACAGGGAAGCGGTATCAGATCGCCGGGAAGTCGGCGACGATCCGGTCGACCAGCCCGTCGACGCCGAAGCGCACCGGGTCGGTGGCGGGCAGGCCGTGCTCGGAGCCGAGCGCGTCGAGGAGCGCCCGGGCCTCGCCCTCGGCGAGCGCCTGGGTGTTCACCGCGATGCCGACCGGCTTGATCCCCGGATTGGTCAGGCTGCCGAGCTGCACGGTGAGGTCGATCACCTGCCGGATGGTCGGAAGCGGGTGCTTCACGCCGCGCATGTTGGTGCGGGTCGGCTCGTGGCAGACCACGAAGGCGTCGGCCTGCGCGCCGTGCAGCAGGCCGAGGCTCACGCCCGCGAAGGACGGGTGGTAGAGCGAGCCCTGACCCTCGATCAGGTCCCAGTGGTTCGGCTCGGCCTCGGGCGAGATCGTCTCGACGGCGCCGGAGATGAAGTCGGCCACGACGGCGTCGATGGCGACGCCCCGGCCGGAGATGAACACGCCGGTCTGGCCCGTGGCGCGGAAATCGGCGTCGAGGCCGCGCTCGCGCATGCCGCGCTCCAGGGCCAGCACGGTGTACTTCTTGCCGACCGAGCAGTCGGTGCCGACGGTGAGCAGACGCCGCCCGGCCCGCTTGGTGCCCTTGCCGGTGGGGAAGCGCTCGTCGGTGTGGCGGACGTCGTGGAGCTGGCGGCCGCGGCGGGCGGCGGCCTCCGCGATGGCCGGGACCGCGCCGAGCTTCACGTGCAGGCCGCTCGCCACGTCGAGACCGGCCTCGATCGCCGCGACGATCTCCTTGACCCAGTGGTCCGGCAGGACGCCGCCGGCGTTGACGACGCCGATCACCAGGGTCCGGCAGCCCTTCGCTAGGGCCTCGGGCAGGGTCATGTCGGGGATGCCGAGATCGGCGGCGCAGCCCGGCAGGCGCATCTGGCCGACGCACCATTCGGGGCGCCAGTCCTTGATCCCGTAGGCGGTCTTGGCCGCCAGCGTGTCGGGCACGTCGCCCAGGAACATCAGGTAGGGCGTGGCGATCTGCATCGGTCGAGCAACCTTCTCCGGGAGGCCGGCGGACCGTCTATGCGGGATCGCGGGCGGCGTGCGCAATGCATGGGGCTGGCCAAGGCGGTCGATGCGGCTGCCCCACGGAGCATACCGGCTCTGCACGCCGTCATCGCGAGCGCAGCGAAGCGACCCAGGGCAGCGCGACGTCATTGAGCGGGGCGCGACCCTGGCTCGCTTCGCTCCGCTCGCGAAGACGGTTCGTCGCCTCAGATCGGCGGAGCGCCGAAGCCCCGTTCAGGCGGCGCGTCGTCGCGCCACCCCCGCCTCGTTGGCCACCGCGCCCACCGGCGCCGGCACGCCGGTCGCCCGGACCATCCCCTCGGCGCCCGCCAGCGCGCCCGCGCGCAGCTCGAGACCGAGGAAGCGCGCGCGCTCGAACGGCCCCGGCAGGGTCAGGCCCTCCGCGAGCGCCCGGTCGAAGCCGAAGCGCGCGTAGTAGGGCGCGTCGCCGACCAGCAGCACGGCGCCGTGTCCGAGGGATTCCGCCCGGCCGAGGGCCGCCTGCATCATCACCGAGCCGAGCCCCTGGCCCTGGATCGCCGGATCGACGGCGAGCGGGCCGAGCAGCAGCGCCGGGCGGGCGAGCCCGGCCTCGACGTGCCACAGCCGCAGGGTGCCGACGAGCCGTCCCGCCCGGGTCGCCGCGAAGGCGAGGCCACGGGCCGGCAGGCGGCCCTCGCGCAGGCGCTCCGAGGTCTTGGCGCGTCGATTGCCGGGAAAGCACGCGTCGAGCAGGCGCTCGCGCGCCGGGACGTCGTGGAGATGCTCCGCGCGGATCTCGATCATGGCTGTGCCCTCCCCGGGCCGGCGAGCGGGAGAAGCGATTGTCTGTGACCGAGAGCCGGACGCCCTCGGTCGACGCGGTGGTGGACGTCAGCGTCCAGCCGGGTCGCCCTCCCCGTCATCACGAGCGAAGCGACGTGACCCAGGGCAGCGAAACGTCGGAAGGCGTCGCGCGTCCCTGGATCGCTCCGCTCCGCTCGCGAGGACGGAGGAGCCTGCGTCCCTCAGCCGGAACCCGTCCTGATCCTAGGAAGGATCAGATGACGATCTGCTGAAGGGGCGGGAAGCCGTTGAAGGCCACCGCCGCGTAGGTCGTGGTGTAGGCGCCCGCCCCCTCGATCAGCACCTTGTCGCCGATCGAGAGCGAGACCGGCAGCGGGTAGAGCTGCCGCTCGTAGAGCACGTCCACCGAGTCGCAGGTCGGGCCGGCGATGACGCAGGGCTCGGTCGCCTCCCCGTCCCGCGCGGTGCGGATCGGGTAGCGGATCGCCTCGTCCATGGTCTCGGCGAGCCCCCCGAACTTGCCGATGTCGAGGTAGACCCATCGGACCTCGTCGGCCTCGGCGGACTTCTTCGACACGAGCACGACCTCGGCCTCGATCAGGCCGGCGTTGCCGACCATGCCGCGGCCCGGCTCGATGATCGTCTCGGGGATCTGGTTGCCGAAATGCTTGGTCAGGCCCCGGAAGATCGCCTCGCCGTAGCTCTCCACGCCCGGCACCGCCTTGAGGTACTTGGTCGGGAAGCCGCCGCCGAGATTGACCATCGAGAGGCCGATGCCGCGCTCCGCGCACTCGCGGAAGATCGCCGCCGCGGAGCCGAGCGCCCCGTCCCAGGCCTCGGTGTTGCCCTGCTGCGAGCCGACGTGGAACGAGATGCCGTAGGCCTCGAGCCCCTGGCGGTGGGCGTGCTCCAGCACGTCCGCGGCCATCTCGGGCACGCAGCCGAACTTGCGGGAGAGCGGCCAGTCGGCGCCCGCGCCGTCGCACAGGATGCGGCAGAACACCCGCACCTCGCCCGCCGGCACGCCCAGCGCGTCGGTGGCCCGGGCGATCTTCTCGACCTCGGCCTGGCAATCGACCGCGAACAGGCGGATGCCGAGCTTCAGGGCGCGGCCGATGCAGCGCTCCTTCTTGATGGTGTTGCCGAAGGAGATCCGGTCGGCGGTGGCGCCGGCGGCCAGCACCATCTCCATCTCGGCCACCGAGGCGGTGTCGAAGCAGGAGCCCATCTCGGCGAGCAGGCGCAGCACCTCGGGGGCCGGGTTCGCCTTCACGGCGTAGAACACGCGAGTGTCCGGCAGGGAGCGCGCGAAGGCGGTGTAGTTGTCGCGCACGACGTCGAGGTCGAGGACCATCACGGGGCCCTCGTCCTGACCGAGGTCGCGGCGCACGCGCAGGTAGTCACGGATGCGGTCGGTCATGGTCGTCTCCCGGCACGGGTTCGCGAGCGCCCTACGCGGGGCGCGCTGTCGAAGATGACGGCCCGAACGGGCCGCCGGCGTCAGGGGGCGATGCGTCGCGCGGACCCACGCGCTTTGGAGACGCGTGCGTCGGAGCGGGCGCAGAGCACCCGGAAGCTGCCGTGGATTGGAAGGGAGGACCCCCACCGCACGCCGGGCAAAGAGAAACAAGCCTCTTCGGTGCCGGCCTGTGGAGGGCCGACGAGACCAAAAAAGCCCGTTCGTCGTTGCTTTAAGCTGCGTCCCCCGTGGAGAGCGGGGTTCGCCGGTTTCGCCTCCGGCTGCCGGTTGTTGTCGGGGTCCGGTGTTGCCACCTGGATGCCGGCCGTAGGGATCCACCCTTGCGACCATCGATCCTTTAAGACCCCTGGCGGCTGTCCGGCAGTTGACCGGATGCCCACCAACCGACACGCGGCCACAGGCACGTGCGAAATTGGGCACGGCGCATATACGGAGACGGGACCCGCGCGACAAGGGGAAACCGCCCCGGAACGCCCGCTTTTCCGCCCGCAATCCACACCCCGCGCGCTCCGTTGCAAAAACGACGCATCGACGACGCGCCCCGACCGCGTCGACGGGGCCGTGCGGGCTTCCCAAGCGGGGCGGAAGCGGGCATCTGACCGGACGGGGCAGAGTACTCAGGCGAGCGAGCGAGCGATGGCCGGGCCGACCAGATTCACCGCGACGGCGCGGGCGTGAGCGCCTCCCTGTGAGCGCCCGGTCATGAGCGCCCCCTTGCGCAGCCCGGTCGGCGACGGGCTCCCCGAGCCGACGATTCGCACCGCCACGCTCGCCGATCTCGACGCCCTCGTCGCCCTGGAGCACGCCGCCTTCGCCACCGACCGGGCCGAGCGCCGGGCGATCCGCCACGCGATCCGCTCGCCCTCCATGGACGTGCTGGCGGCCCTGATCGACCCGCCGGACCGGGATCCCGTTCCGGTGCTCGTCGGCGCCGCGGTGCTGGAGCGGCGGCGCGGCAGCCGGATCGCCCGGCTGGCCTCGATCGCGGTGGCGCCGAATCGCGGCGGCCTCGGCCTCGGCGGCCGTCTCCTCGACGCCGCGGAGGCCCGCGCCCGCGCCGAGGGCTGCGACCGGCTCCGGCTGGAGGTGCGCGCCGACAACGGCGCCGGCATCCGCCTCTACGAGCGCCGGGGCTACAGCCGCTTCGCCGTGCGGCCGGACTATTACGAGGACGGGATGGAGGCGTGGCGCTACGAGCGCACGCTGTAGGCGCCGCGCGGACCACCGCCCAGCCGCCGGCCGGCCGCACACCGTCCCGGCGATAGCGAGATCCGGCCAGGCGCGTCCTCGCGCCACACTCCGTCATCGCGGGGGCACCGGCAGGCCGACAGCGCTGAACCTGCGGCTCTTCGGGAGTGCGCCCGCAGGATACCTGGCCCCTCGCGCCGCGCCACGGACCTGCACAAGCCCGCCGCGCGGCCGGCGACCGCGCCGATATCGTCACGCGAGAATGCGGTCCAATTCCCGATAATCCTCGCCAATTCCGGTATTTATCTCATATCACTTCACAATTCGGCCCATAGTCGACTCATAAATCCGTGTTTTTGTCGAATAATTTCGGTCGATTGCCTGACAAAACCTTACGTTTTAAGACAGAGCATCGCGGGACATGAGATCTCACCGATGACGCGCTGGCTGGGACGCTTCTCGATCCGGACTTTGCTGTGCCTGGTGATCGTCATCATGGCCTGCATGGCGCTGGGCAACGCGGTGCGGACACTCGTCGACGCGCGGGCGCGGGCGGCGGGCGCCGCGAGAGCCCTGACCCTGACGCAGGCGAGCCAGGGCCTCCTCCGGACGATCCTCCCGCTGCGGCTCGAGCGCGGATCGACCCTCGCCCTCGGGGGTGAGGCGCCGGCGGACGCGAAGACCCTGTCGACCATCGCGGGGAGCCGACAGGCGCTGACCGAGCATTACGGCCGGGCCCGGCGCAGCCTGGGCGATCTGGCAGAGCCGGCGGTCGGCGCGACGCTCGAGCGCCTGAGCACCGCGCAGGCGGCGATGGCGGACCTGCGCCCCCGCATCGACGCGGCCCTCGGGCTGCCGCTGGCCCGGCGTGACCCGGCGCTGCGGGACGCCGCGATGGCCGCCTTCCAGGACCTGCTCGAGGCGCTGACGGCCACGCTGAAGGCGGTCGACGCGGCCATTCCCCGGTCCGATCCGGTGCTGCAGCGCTATCTCGCCCTCAAGCAGGCGGCCTGGGAGACGCGCGTCGCCAGCGGCAACGTCGCGGTGCGGGTACAGGCCTCGCTGGTCGCCGGCGCGGCGTGGTCCCTGCCCGAGACGGTCGCGGCGGCGGCGGAGCGGACCGAGCTTCTGTCCGCGTGGCGCCGCACCACCGAGGCCGCGGTCGACGTCTCGGAGACGGTGCGGGCCGCGTACGAGCGGGCGAAGGCCGACAATTTCGAGGGCGACACCCGGGCCGTCGCGCAGGCGGTCTTCGACGCGCTCAGCACGCACGCGCCTCCGCGCCACAGCTTCGCGGAGCTGCGCGACCGCAATACCGAGAACCAGCGCTCCCTCGTGGCCCTCTGCGACGCTGCGCTCGACGCGATGGTGGCGCGCGCCGAGGCGCTCGCCGAAGCGGCCCGGAGCGAGGTCGCGCGCAGCGGGGCAGCCTTGCTGGCGGTGATCCTGCTGGTGGCCCTCGGCCTGTGGACCCTGTTCGGCGGCGTGCTGCGCCCGCTCCGGGTGCTGACCGCCACGATGGGGGCGCTGGCCGACGGGGACGCCTCCGTCACGGTCCCGGCGCGCACCTACCGCAACGAGATCGGCGCCATGGCGCGGGCCGTCCAGGTGTTCAAGGACAACCTCATCCGCGGCCGCCAGCTCGAATCCGAGGCCGCCGAGGCGCGTCAGGCGGCGGAGGCACGGCGCCGGTCCGACCTGCGGGCGATGGCCGAGCGCTTCGAGCGGACGGTCGGCGGCGTCATCGCCCAGGTCTCGGACGCGGCCACCGCGCTGCAGGGCACGGCCCAGACCATGACGGCCACCGCGACCGAGACCGCCAGCCAGTCCAGCACCGTGGCGGCCGCCGCCGAGGAGGCCGCCACCAACATCGGCACCGTGGCGGCTGCGGCCGAGGAGCTCGGCGCCTCCGTGGAGGAGATCGGCCGGCAGGTCGAGGGATCGACCCGGCTCGCCCAGGGGGCCGTCGCGGAAGCGGGGCAGACCGGCGCGATGGTCCGGGACCTGAGCGACGCGGTCGCGCGGATCGGCGACGTGATCGGGCTGATCGCGGCGATCGCCGGGCAGACCAACCTGCTGGCGCTGAACGCCACGATCGAGGCCGCCCGGGCCGGCGAGGCGGGTCATGGCTTCGCGGTCGTCGCCGGCGAGGTGAAGGCCCTGGCCGCGCAGACCGCCCGGGCGACCGAGGAGATCGCGGGCCAGATCGCCGGCATCCAGGGCGTGACCGGCGGGGCCGTCGCGGCGATCGGCGCGATCACGGGGCGGATCCAGGAGATCAGCGGCGTGGCGAGCGCGATCGCGGCGGCGGTGGAGGAGCAGGGATCGGCCACCCGGGAGATCGTCCGCAACATCGGGGAGGCGGCCGTCGGCACCGGCGCGGTGACCCGCACGATCCTCGGCGTCGCCGGGGCCGCCGAGGAGACCGGCCGGGCGGCCAACGCGGTGCTCGCGGCGGCGTCCGCGCTGTCGCGCCAGTCCGAGACGCTCGCGGCCGAGGTCGCGCGCTTCCTCGACACCGTCCGGGCCGCGTGACCGGACGGTGCAGGGAGCCGCGCGGGTCTCCGCCCCGATCTCGCCCGTTTAGGGGAGTCTTACGGCTCGCGCGCTACAGCGTACGCAACGGGCGGGGGCAATCCCGCCGCGCATGAGTCGCCGTCCATGGCCGTGATCGTCGCCTTCGTCATCAATGCGGGGCTCAACTTCGTCCTCGGCCTGCTGATCGCCAAGCTGCTGGGGCCGGCGGATTTCGGCCGGTTCGCCCTCGCGACCACCGGCGCCATCGTGCTGAACACGGTGCTGTTCGAGTGGCTGCGCCTGTCGGCGACGCGGTTCTACTCGGGGCGCGTGCGCGTCGACGAGCCGTGGATCCGCCACGGGCTCGACCGGGCCTACCTGCGCATCGGCGCGCTGCTCCTGGCCGCCGCGGCCCTGTGCGGGGCCTTCGGCTTCGCCGGCGGCGCCGACGGGCGCGAGGCGGTCCTGTGCGGCACCGGCCTCGCGGCCCTGGGCATCGGCGTGTTCGACTACCACGCGGCCCTCGCCCGGGCGCGGTTCGACGGCAAGCTCTATCTCGGCCTCGTCGCGGTGAAGAACGTCCTGTCCTTCGCCCTGATGGCGGCGGCGGCGTGGTGGCTGCCCCAGCCGGCCTGGGTGCTGGCGGCGGCGGGACTGAGCCAGCTCCTCGCGGTGGTGGTGCTGCGCCACCCCCTGCGGGACCCGCGCACGCCCCTCGAGCGGCCGCGCCTGTCGGCGACCTGGCGGGTCTTCGCGCGCTACGGCCTGCCGCTCATCGCCGCCAACACCGCCTACCAGTGCCTCACCTTCGTCAATCGTGGCGCCATCGCGGGCCAGGCCGGCTTCGCCGAGGCCGGCTACTTCGCCCTGGCGGCCGACGTCACCTCGCGCGCGCTGATGACGCTGGGCACCGCCCTCGACCTGCTGCTGTTCCAGCTCGCCGTGCAGGCCGAGGAGCAGAGCGGCCGCGCCGCCGCCGAGGCGCAGGTCGCCGCCAATGCCGGCACCGTGTTCGCCCTGCTGGCGCCCTGCGCGGTCGGCTTCTGGGCGGTGCTGCCGGCCCTCCAGGGGCTGGTGGTGCCGGACGCCTATCGCGGGCCGTTCGAGACCTATAGCACCGTGCTGATGCCGGGCCTGTTCTGCCTCGCGATGATGTTCTACGCCCTCAACCCGGTCTTCCAGATCCGCCGCCGGACCCTGCCGGTGGTCGCCGCCGCCCTGGTCGGCCTCGCGGTGAACGGCGCCGGCCTGCTGGTCCTCCCGGACCGGATGGGCGGGCTCGGCGTCGCGGTGGCGCAGACCGCGGGCCTCGCCGCCGCCGGAACGTGGCTCGGCTGGCGCGCCCTCACCGGCCCGGGGCGCATCGCGCTGCCCTGGGGCGAGATCGGCGTCGCCGCGCTCGCCTGCGCGGCGATGGGGCTCGCCCTCGCCCCCTTCCGGCAGCTGCCGCCCGCCACCGCCCTGGCCGTGCTGGTTCCGTCCGGGATGGTTCTCTACGGCGCCCTGGTCTGGATCCTCGACATCGCCGGCCTGCGCCGTCAGGTCCTGGCGCGCCTGCGCCCGGCGCGAACCGTGGCGGCGGAGTAGGCTCATGCGAGGGCAGCGCAGTGGAAATCCCGCCGCTGAAACCCCGCGACTCCGCCTGCGCTTGAATCCGCCGCCGGATCCGGCGACACCCGTCCTGGAATGGATACAAACAGGACCGGGACGGGAACGATGGGCGTCTACGAGCCCGGCACCGAGGCGGAGGCCGGGGAGATCGTGCGGGCCGCCGCCGGGCGCGGCGAGGGCCTGCGCCTCGCCGGCGGCGGCACCGCCGCGGGGCTCGGCCGGCCCGCGCAGGACAGCGCGACGCTCTCCGCGCAGGCGCTCACCGGCGTCACGCTCTACGAGCCCGCCGAGATGGTGGTGGCGGCCTGGGCCGGGACGCCGCTCGCCGAGGTCGAGGCGCTGCTCGCCTCCCGCGGCCAGATGCTGCCCTTCGAGCCGATGGACCTGCGCGGCCTGTACGGCACCGCCGGCGAGCCGACCCTCGGGGCCGTGGCGGCGATCAACAATGCCGGCCCCCGGCGGATCAATGCCGGCGCCGCCCGGGACAGCCTGATCGGCGTGCGCTTCGTCAACGGGCGCGGCGAGGCGATCAAGTCGGGCGGCCGGGTGATGAAGAACGTCACCGGCCTCGATCTCGTGAAGCTGATGGCCGGCGCCCACGGCACGCTGGGCCTCCTCACCGAGGTCACCTTCAAGGTGCTGCCCGCCTGCGAGCGGGTGGCGACCCTGGTCTTCTCCGGCCTGGACGACACGCGGGCGGTGACCGCCCTGTCGGAGGCGCTGGGCTCGCCCTTCGAGCTCACGGGCGCCGCGCACCTCCCGGCCGGGATCGGCGCCCCGGAGGCGCGGACCCTGATGCGCCTCGAGGGTTTCTCCGACTCCATCGACTACCGCACGGGCGAGCTGCGGCGCCTGCTGAAGCGCTACGGCCAGCCCGAGATCATCGACGGCGAGGCCGGCGCCGCCCTGTGGCGGACGGTGCGCGACGCGGCGCCGCTCGCCGAGCCGCGGGAGGCCGCCCTGTGGCGGATCTCCACCGCGCCGACCCGCGGGCCGGCCCTGGCGGCGGCGGTCGCGGCCGAGCGCGACGCGCGCTGGTTCTTCGACTGGGGCGGCGGCCTGATCTGGCTCGCCACCGGCGCGGCGGGCGATGCCGGCGCCGCGACGGTGCGCCGGGCGGTGCGGGCGCAGGGCGGCCACGCCACCCTGGTGCGCGCGCCCGACGCCGTGCGCGCCGCCGTGCCGGTCTTCGAGCCGCTGGCCGAGCCGCTGATGCGGCTCACCGCCGGCATCAAGGCGGCGCACGACCCCGCCGGGGTGCTCAACCCCGGCCGGATGTACGCCGGACTCTGAAGCTTCAGATCCCGCCCCTCCCCGAGCGTGGGGAGCCGTGGCGCCGAGGACGCGACCCGTGCAGACCAACTTCGCCCCCGCCCAGCTCGCCGATCCCGCCATGGCGGCGTCGGAGAAGATCCTGCGGACCTGCGTGCATTGCGGCTTCTGCACGGCGACCTGCCCGACCTACCTGCTGCTCGGCGACGAGCTCGATTCCCCGCGCGGGCGGATCTACCTGATCAAGGACATGCTGGAGGGCGGCAAGCCGGCCTCGCAGGAGGTGGTCAAGCACGTCGACCGCTGCCTCTCGTGCCTGTCCTGCATGACCACCTGCCCGTCGGGGGTGCACTACATGCACCTCGTCGACCACGCCCGGGCCCATATCGAGGAGACCTACGCGCGCCCCGCCGGCGACCGGTTCCTGCGGGCGCTGCTCGCCCAGGTCCTGCCCTATCCGGGGCGCTTCCGCCTCGCGCTCACCGCGGCCAAGCTCGGCGCGCCGTTCCGGGGGCTGGTGGCCCGGCTGCCGCGGGTCGGCAACCGCCTCGCGGCCATGCTCGACCTCGCGCCGGCCGGGACGCCGCCCCGCGAGCCGACGAACCGGCCCGGCCGGTTCCCGCCGGCGGGCGCGGGGGCGGCCGGGACGGCCCCCAAGCGCGTCGCCCTGCTGCGCGGCTGCGCCCAGAGCGTGCTGCGGCCGGACTTCAACGCCGCCGCGATCCGGCTGCTCAACCGGCACGGGATCGAGGTCGTCCACGCGAACGAGGGCTGCTGCGGGGCACTGACCCACCACATGGGCAAGGAGGACTCGGCCCACGCCCACGCCAAGCAGGCGATCGACGCCTGGGACGCCGAGATCGCCAAGGGCCTCGACGCGATCCTGGTCACGGCCTCGGGCTGCGGCACGACCATCAAGGATTACGGCTTCATGTTCCGCGACGACCCGGCCTACGCCGAGAAGGCGCTGCGGGTCTCGAGCCTGGCCAAGGACGTGACCGAGTACCTCGCGCTGCTCGACCTGGCCCCCGTCGCCGAGACCGACCTGGTGGTGGCCTACCACTCGGCCTGCTCGATGCAGCACGGCCAGGGCATCCGGCTGGAGCCCAAGACGCTGCTGAAGCGCGCGGGCTTCACCGTGAAGGACGTGCCCGAGGGCCACATCTGCTGCGGCTCGGCGGGGACCTACAACATCCTGCAGCCGGAGCTGGCCGCGAAGCTGCGCGCCCGGAAGGTCGCCAACATCGAGCGCGTGCGCCCGGACGTCATCGCCACCGGCAACATCGGCTGCGCGACGCAGATCGGGAAGGGCACCGGCATCCCGATCGTCCACACGGTCGAGCTGCTCGACTGGGCGACCGGCGGCCCGAAGCCCGCGGCGCTCGCCGGGGTGACACCGCGGCTCGAAGCGGCGGAGTAGGCACACGCCTGTCGCGTGGCGCCGCGTTCACCGTGACAGGCCCGTGACATCTATTCACGTTGACCCTTGCCAAATCCGCGCAGCGGTCTGTAATGATGTCGACCCCTCTCCGGTCCCGCCGGTCGCCGCAACGGCCCGCGGACGTGACCGAATTCCTCGCGAAAGCGGTCGCGGTGTCGCGGCGGGCCCTGTCGGTCCGCTTGGCGGCGGCATGTGCCGCCCGCGATCGGGCAGGTGTCGCACGACGCGGCGGAGATCCTCCGCCGCACCCAGGAATTCACGGCCGGTCCCCCGCCGGCCGAGATTGTTTCGCGAGGTCGGGACCACGATGGACGGACGCACGGCCCAGCATAAGGCTGCGCGTGCCCCGGAGGCGCAAACGGTGCGTCACGCCGGTCCGTCCGTCCGCCCGGCCTGTTTCAACCCCAGGCGCCCAGGGCGCCGAACGGCGGTTGACGGCAATTTCCCCTCGAACCCATCCGCCTCGGCGACGAGGCCGGCATCCCGCCCGACAGCATTGACGTCGGGCGAGGCGCCGCCGGGACCACGGGCACGGAGAACGACGTCGGCCGCCATGCCGAGAGTCCGACATGGCCAACAAAATGCTGATCGACGCGATGCACCCGGAGGAGACCCGGGTCGTCACGGTCCACGGGTCTAGGGTCGAGGAGTTCGACTTCGAAGCCGCCAACCGGCGCCAGCTGCGCGGCAACATCTACCTCGCCAAGGTCACCCGGGTGGAGCCGTCGCTCCAGGCGGCGTTCGTCGAGTACGGCGGGAACCGCCACGGCTTCCTGGCCTTCAACGAGATCCATCCCGACTACTACCAGATCCCGCTGGCCGACCGGCAGGCACTCCTCGAAGAGGAGGCCCGCGACGCCGAGGAGCACCGCGAGCGCGAGGAGCGGCGCCGCCGGTCGTCGTCGCGCCGGTCCCGCGGCCGCCGTGCCGAGGCCCGCGCCCGCGGCGCCGACGAGACCGTGAGCGCCGAGGACACGCACGCGGCGCCCGAGAGCGAGGATCAGGCCGAGATCCGGAACGAGTCGGGGATCGACCCGGCCGTCCAGCCCGACACGCTGTCCGAGAACCCCGAGGCCGTGCAGGAGGCCCTCGCCTCCGAGGCCGCCGCCGGCGACCTCCCGGAGGGTGAGCCGGCGCAGGCCGCCGAGCCCGAGACCGCGCCGGTCGAGGCGCAGGCGGCCCCCGCCGCGTCGGAGCCGGTCGCCGCCGACTCCGCCCCGTCCGAGGACGCCCCCTCCGAGCCGGAGGCCCGCATCGCCGTGGCGGAGGCGCTGACCGTGTCCGACGCGCCGGACGAGACCGCCGCGCACGCGATCGTGACGGAGGCGAGCGAGGCTGGGGCGAGCGAGGCCGAGGAGACCGCGTCGACCGCCGCCGACCCGTCGGCCGAAGCGTCGGACGAGGCCTCCGAGGAGGACGACGAGGAATCCGACGACGACGAGGATGAGGACGAGTCGGAGGACGACGAGGACGAGTCCGACGAGGATGACGACTCGGACGAGGAGTCCGATGAGGAGTCCGACGATCCCGACGCCGAGCCCAAGATCGCCCAGGTCGGCGGCAACGGCGACGCGCTGGCTGAGATCCCCGAGCGTCCGCGCCACTACCGCCGCCAGTACAAGATCCAGGAGGTGATCAAGCGCCGCCAGATCATCCTGGTGCAGGTGGTCAAGGAGGAGCGCGGCACGAAGGGCGCGGCGCTCACCACCTACCTGTCGCTCGCCGGCCGCTACTCGGTGCTGATGCCCAACACCGGCCGGGGCGGCGGCATCTCCCGCAAGATCACCTCGGCGGCCGACCGCAAGCGCCTGAAGGAGGTCGTGCAGGACCTGGAGGTGCCCGAGGGGATGGGCGTCATCCTGCGCACCGCCGGCGCCTCGCGGTCCAAGCCCGAGATCGCCCGCGACTTCGAGTACCTGATGCGCCTGTGGGAGTCGGTCCGCGAGCTGACCCTGACGTCGATGGCGCCGGCCCTCGTCTACGAGGAGGGCTCGCTGATCAAGCGCGCCATCCGCGACCTCTACAACAAGGATCTGGACGAGGTTCTGGTCGCCGGCGAGGACGCCTACCGCGAGGCCAAGGACTTCATGCGGATGCTGATGCCCGGCCAGTCCAAGGTCGTGAAGCCCTACCGCGACTCGACGCCGATCTTCGCCCGCTTCGGCGTCGAGCAGCAGCTCGACGCGATGTTCTCCACGCACGTCTCGCTGAAGTCCGGCGGCTACCTCGTGATCAACCCGACCGAGGCCCTGGTCTCGATCGACGTGAACTCCGGCCGCGCCACCCGCGAGCACGACATCGAGGACACCGCCCTCAAGACGAACCTGGAGGCCGCCGAGGAGGTCGCCCGCCAGCTCCGGCTGCGCGACCTCGCGGGCCTGATCGTCATCGACTTCATCGACATGGAGGAGAAGCGGAACAACCGCGCCGTCGAGAAGAAGCTCAACGAGTGCCTGAAGAACGACCGCGCCCGCATCCAGGTCGGCCGGATCTCGCCCTTCGGCCTCCTGGAGATGAGCCGCCAGCGGATCCGCACCGGCGTGCTCGAATCCTCCTCGATCCCCTGCGCCCATTGCGGCGGCTCGGGCTTCGTGCGCGCCACCGCGTCGGTGGCGCTGCACATCCTGCGCTCGATCGAGGAGGTGCTGCTCAAGTCGGCCTCCCACAACCTCGTCCTGCGCACCCGTACCGAGATCGCGCTCTACATCCTCAACCAGAAGCGCGGACACCTGCGCGAGCTCGAGGTGCGCTTCGGCGTGACGATCACGATCGCGGCCGACGAGCGGCTGGCGGCGACCACACCGTTCCAGCTCGACCGCGGTGAGCCGGCCCAGCGGGCGGAGGGCCCGGTCACGGGCGTGCGCGCCCAGGCGATCTCGCCCGCGATGGAGTTCGACGACGAGGACGAGGAGGCCGACGAGGCCGAGCCCGAGACCGACGCCGAGGGCGAGGTCGACGAGGGCCGCGCCGAGGCCCGCGAGGACGGGTCGCGCGAGGAGGGCGAGGGCCGCCGCCGCCGCCGTCGCCGCCGCCGGCGCGGCGGTCGCCAGGAGGGCCGCGGCGAGGACGGGCGCGCCGAGGACGATCGCGGCGACGACGATCAGGACGACCAGCAGGACGACGGCCGCGACGACGCCCGTTCGGACGCGGAACGGAGCGACGGGGACTGGGACGGCGCGCAGCCGGCCGGGACCGAGGCTCCCGCTGCGGCCGTCGCCGCGGAGGCCGGCGAGGCCGACGAGGCCGTCGCGGGTTCGGACGAGGCGGCGCGGTCCGAGGACGAGGGCGGCCGTCGCCGCCGCCGCGGGCGCCGTGGCGGCCGCGGTCGCAGCGAGGGCCGCACCCGCGAGGCGTCCGAGACGGACGACGCGCCGGAAGCCGCGGGCGATGTCGTCGCCCTGTCGGCGGCGGAGCCGGTGAGCGCCCAGGCTGTGGCCGAGGCGATCGAGGCGGCGCCGGCCGCGGCCGCCGAGACCCAGACCGAGACCGAGACCGCGGTGGACCTGCCGGTGGCCCCGGTCGAGTCCGCGGCGCCGGCGGCCGATCGGGCGACCGTCGACGCGCAGGCCGAGGCCGGCTCGCCCGAGGCCGCTCCCGCCGAGCCGGCGCCCGAGCCCGTGGCGATCGTGCTGACGCCGCCGTCCGATCCGGACCGGCCGAAGCGCGCCGGCTGGTGGTCGCGCACCAAGGCGGCCCTGACCGGCGAATGAAGCATTGCGCCCCCTGATAGAGCGCTATCAGGGGGCGCAACTTCTCGAAGTAGACGTGTTGCGCTGCACCGATGCCCCGCAACGCTTGTCGAGAGACTTGTCTATCCTTCACCATTGGTTGAAGGTTCTGTGTGACCATGCGCCCCGATTAGAGTGTCGGAGAGGCCCGCATGTTCAGTTTGCGCCGGCAGCGTCAGGTTCCTGACGCGCTAGCAACCCCGGTGACGACGACCGCCCCGGTCGAGACGGCGGCGGTCTCGCCAGTCGAGACGGCCCCGACGCCCGTCGCGGAGCCGGCCGTCGATCGGGAATGGCTGACTCTCCTGGCGCGCCTGTCCGCCTCCGCGTCCGACGCCGGCACCTCGATCGGCTGGATGACCCACGACGCCTCCGGCACCGCCGAGCAGGCCCGGCTCATCGCGGCCGCCAGCGAGGAGCTCGCCGCGACCACGGGTGAGATCGCCGCCCGCTCCTCGTCGGCGGCCGAGATGGCCGAGACGGCCCGGGCCGGCATCGCCACCTGCGTGGGCGACCTGCACCGCGCCACCGACGGCATGCGCGGGATCGAGGAAGGCACCGAGGAGATCGGCAGCCGGCTCGACAGCTTCTCCACCGCGGCGCTGCGGATCGAGGAGATGGCCGGCACGATCGCGGCGATCTCGGCCCAGACCAACCTGCTGGCGCTCAACGCCACGATCGAGGCGGCGCGGGCCGGCGAGGCCGGGCGCGGCTTCGCGGTGGTCGCCGCCGAAGTGAAGACGCTCTCGGCGCAGACCGCGAAGGCGACGGACGAGATCCGGGCGCGGGTCAGCGGCCTGCGCGAGGAGATGGCGGCGATGCAGGCCGCCGTGACGCGCAGCCGCAACGCCGTCGAGGCCGGCGCGTCCGCGATGGTTCGGGCCAATGCCCGCGTCGAGGCCGAGAGCGGCGCCGTCGCGAGCGTCGCGGCGCAGATGCGTGAGGCCTCCGAGATCCTCGGCCAGCAGATGCAGGCCACCGGCGACATCGCCCAGAACGTCGGCCGCATCGCGGAAGGGACCGACAAGGCCCGCCGCGAGATCGGCGACGCCCTCGCGCAGCTCGGACGGATCGAGGATCTCGGCCGCACCCTGCTCGACCGGCAGACCGGCACCGCCGCGGATCAGCGGGTGATCCGCCTGTCGGCGGACTGCGCCGCGTGGCGGCGCGCCATCGCGGCGACCCTGGTCGGCATGCGCTCGACCGACACGCCGCCGGATGGGGTCCCCGCCGACGCGACGCGGCCGGCCGCCATCGAGAAGCCCCTGGCGCAGGCCCGCGAGCAGGCGGCCGCCCTGGTCCGCCACGTGCGCAGCCAGACCTGGGACTCGGCGACCACGGCGTTCGTCGCCTTCGAGGCGGCAGTGAAGGAAGCCCGGGCGGCGATCGAAGCCTGAAGGTCATCCGACCCCGGGTCCGCCGTGACCCGGGGCCGTCTCGGGCGAGGACCGGAGGCCGTCAGGCCGGCGGCGGATCGGAGCGCGGCGCTGCCGGCGCCGCGTCGGCCTTCCGGCGATCGCGCTCCTTGCGCAATTCCCGCTCGGCCAGCAGCCAGAACTCGATCTCGAATCCCTCGGGCCTGTGGTTGCGCTCCCAGAGCTCGTAGGCCCGCTCGCGGATCTGCTCGAACGTGATCGTGTCGGACGACCGCGCCGAAGGCTGCGGCGCCGCCGCGTCGGTCCCGGACGCGGGTCCCGGCGCGGGCTCGGACCCAGACTCGGACCCGAGTGCGGATCCCTGCGCCGGTGTCCCCGCCATCGGATGATCCGGAGGCGGACGGAAATCGGGGGGCACTTCCATGACGCCGGTCTCAGGCGGCCGGCTTGTCGAGATAGGCAGCAATGCTGGTGATCCGGCTGCCGACCATGGTCACCGCCTTGCGCAGCCTCTCCTCGCTGACTCCGAAACGCTGCGCCCACTCCTCGCGGGTGGCGCGGTCGTAGATGTCGATATGCGTCTTGCCCCTGGATTCGGTCGACATGCAGTGCCCGCTCCGGTTCGCCGTGAGACGCGGCCGTGCCGCGCATTCTGGAGGGACAACCGGACTCGGAGACTTCGGTTGCCGCCGGTCGCGCGGGACGCGCAGCTAGACCGCGCGAGACGTCAGGGTGCGGTGGGAGCGGGGCTGGGGACCGGCGCCGGATTGGCCTCGGCCGCGTCCGGGCGGACCCGCCCGGCCACGAAGGCGGTCAGCAGCGGCACGAGCAGCGCCGTGACCACCACGCTCGCCGCCACCAGCACGGTGGCGGGGCCGGCGGCCTCCTTGTAGGCCGGATTGGCGGCGGCGATGATCGCCGGCACGGCGGCGGCGTTGCCGGCCGTCGAGGCGGCGGCGACGCCCGCCACGCCGTTGCCGCCGGTGAGGCGGTCGGCGACGAACAGGGCGGCCCCGGTGATCGCCACCACCGCCACGCCGAGGCCGATGCCGAGGAGGCCCGCCTGCCAGATCTTGGCGAGGTCGAGCCCGAAGCCGAGGGCGAAGGCGAAGAACGGGATCATCACCGGTGCCGCCCCCGACAGGAAGGCGCGCATGTCGCGGTCGAGGTTGCCGAGGATCATGCCGATCAGCAGCGGCAGGATGCTGCCCACCAGGGTCGGCCACGGGAAGGCCGACAGGCCCGCCAGCCCGAGCGTCACCATGGTGAGGAACGGCCCGGATTCGAGGCTCATGATCGCGTAGGCGCCCGCATCCTTCGGGCGGCCGAACTGGCCCATCAGGGCGAGGTAGAGCCCGCCGTTGGTGTCGTTCATGGCGGCGACGATCGCCAGCGTCGACAGCCCCGCGAAGGCGCCCCCGGCTACCGGCGCCTCGCCGAGGATCTGCCCGAACACCACGCCCATGACCGCCGCGACGCCGACCTTGGCGGCCAGCAGGACGCCGCCCTTGCGGGCGATCGCCGGGGCGGCGCGGAAGTCGATGCCCGCGCCCATGCAGACGAAGAACACCGCCAGGATCGGCAGGGCGCCGTTGAACAGCGCGCCGGTGAACGAGCCGAAGAACGTCGCGGTGTCCGGGAAGAGCGTGTGGAGGATCGCGCCGAGGAACAGCGGCACCACCATCAGGCCGCCGGGCACGCGCTCCAGGGAGCGCTTGATGGGAATCTGCATGGGTCGCCCTTCCGGTGCCGGCCCGTTCCGGATCCTGGCACCCGCCTTCCCCCCGGCGGCCTGCTACAACCTTTCGACGAGGCCGCGCAACGCGCGGCTGGACCGGTGCACATGGTGACAACTGCGCGGGCCCATCCCTGCCTGGGCGCGGCCCGGCACGATCTGCGGCGGCCCGGATGTCGTCAGCGACGTCCCCGTCCCTCTCCTGCCCCCTGGACCCGGCGGCCTCGCCCGGGCGGCGGTCGATCCGCGACGCGAGGCTGCCCGCTTGACCGCCGCGCTGGCCGGTCGGTATGCCGCGCGACAACCTGACAACGAGCACGTGAGCCGCGCTCGGCCGGGCGGCGCGGCCGGCCCGGCGCCCGCCATGATCCGCCCGACATGACCCGCCTGCGCCTCATCGCCGACGATCTCACCGGCACCCTCGACACGGCCGCGGGCTTCACCGGCCTGTGCGGGGCGATCCCGGTGGCGTGGCCGGAGCTCCTGGCGGAGGATGGACCCGGCTGCCTGGCGATCGATTCCGGCACCCGGGAAGGCTCGGCCGCGGAGGCCGACCGGATCGTCGGCGCCCTCGCGCCTCGGCTGGACGGGGCCGACATCGCCTTCAAGAAGGTCGACAGCCTGCTGCGGGGCCCCTGGGCTGCCGAACTCGCGGCCGTGCTGCGCACCGGGACCTGGGGGCGCTGCGTGGTGGCGCCGGCCTTCCCGTATCAGGGACGCCGCACGGAGGGCGGGCGGCAGCTCGCCCGGCGCGGCGCGGGCTTCGAGCCGGTCTCGGGCGACATCGCCGAGGGCCTGCGGGCGGTCGGGCTGCCGGCGCACCTGGCCGACGTGTCCGACGGGCCGGTGGCGGGCGTCGCCGTCTACGACGCGGCGAGCGACGCCGACCTCGCCCGGGTCGCGGATCTCGGCGGCGACGGACCGGTGCTCTGGTGCGGCAGCGGCGGCCTCGCGGCGGCCCTGGCGCGCGGCGTGGCGGCGCCGGGCGACGACCGGCTCGCCGGCCCCGTCCTCGGGCTGTTCGGCTCGGACCGGCCCGAGACCGCGGCGCAGCTCGCGGCCTGCGGCGCCCACCACCTCGTCCTGTCGGCGCGCCATCCGGACCATGCCGGCGCGGTGGCCGCGCGCCTCGACCGGGACGGCGTCGTCCTGGCGAGCCTCGCGCTGCCCGAGGGCACCGCCCGGGAGGAGGCCGCCGCGCGGATCGCCCAGACCTTCGCGCGGGTGATCGACCGCGTCCCGCGGCCCGGCACGCTGCTGGTGGCCGGCGGCGAGACCCTGAAGGCGCTGTGCCTCGCGCTCTCCGCCGCGCGCCTCGACGTCACCGGGCAGATCACCCCGGGCCTGCCCCGCTCGACCCTGCGGGGCGGACGCTGGGACGGGCTCGCGGTCGTGTCCAAATCCGGCGCCTTCGGAACAGAGGACGTCTGGCGCGATCTACTTCACGGCAACGGCTTTCCGCGCAGCAGGAGCGACGCGTGACCTCACATCTCGCCATCACCATGGGCGATCCGGCCGGCATCGGCCCGGAGATCATCGTCAAGGCCGCCGCCCGGCTGAAGGACCGGATCGACGCGGGCGACCTCAAGCTCGTCGTCATCGGCAGCGCCCCTTCCCTGCGCCGCGCGGAACGGGCGCTCGGCCTCCTGCCCGATCCCGTTCCCGAGGTCGCCGAGGACGGCGACTGGCCGGCGCTGTGCTGCCTCCAGGCCGACGCGGAGGGCGCGCCGATCGAGCCCGGCCGGCTCTCGGCCGACGGCGGCCGCTTCGCCTACAAGGCGATCGAGGCCGGCGTTCGCCTCGCCCTGGCCGGCCGGATCGGCGGCATCGTCACCGCGCCCCTCAACAAGGAGGCGCTCAACAAGGCCGGCTACCACTATGCCGGCCACACCGAGATGCTGGCGGAGCTGACCGGCGTGCGCGGCTCAGTGATGATGCTGGCCCACGGCAACATGCGGGTCTCCCACGTCACGACCCACGTCGCCCTGGAGGACGTGCCCAAGCGCCTGACCCCGGAGCGCCTGCGCCTCGTCATCGACCTCACCGACAAGGCGCTGAAGGGGCTGGGTCTCGCCCGGCCGAAGATCGCGGTCGCCGCGCTCAACCCCCACGCCGGCGAGGGCGGCCTGTTCGGGCGCCAGGACATCGACGTCAGCGCGCCGGTGATCGAGACGGCCAACGCCGACGGGCTCGACGTGCACGGCCCGGTGCCGGGCGACACGGTGTTCGTGAAGCTGCGCGCGGGCCAGTACGACGCGGTGGTGGCGATGTACCACGACCAGGGGCACATCCCGGTCAAGCTCCTGGGCTTCGAGATCGACCCGGCCACGGGCAAGTGGATGGACCTGTCGGGGGTGAACATCACCCTGGGGCTGCCGATCATCCGCACCTCGGTCGATCACGGCACCGCCTTCGACATCGCCGGCACCGGCGTCGCCAACGAGCGCAGCCTGATCGAGGCGATCGAGTTCGCCGAGAAGCTGGCGGCGAACCGTCAGGCCGGTTGAGCGCGGGGCAGGCGCACGGGATCTCCGAAACGCGGTCTCCGATCCGCCAGCCCGACCGCCTTACGTGTTTCACGTGAAACAAAGCAGGAACGAAATCTACCGCGCCTCGGTCTCCTGCCCCACGGCCTCGCAGGCGAACGGCGACGGCGGCGCCTCGACGCCGCGCCAGCGACCGTAGGCCCAGGGGCGGTACCACGCCGCCCGCGCGGGCACGCGCTCCGGGACGAGGTCGATGCCGTGGGTGCCGAACGGCCCGCAGCGGCAGATCCGGGCGAAGCCCATCCAGCCGCCGGGCCAGAGGCCGTGCCGGGCGATGGCCGTATCGGTGTACTCGGAGCAGCTCGGCCAGTGGCGGCACTGGCGCCCGATCAGGCCCGACAGCGTGAGCTGGTAGCCGCGGATCGCCCAGTGGGCGGCGCGCCGGACCATCCCGTCAGGCGGCCTGCCGCTTGGCGGCGATCTGGTCGAGGGCGTCCACCACCGCGTCGAAGGTCAGGAGCGTCGAGGCGTGGCGCGCCTTGAAGTCCCGCACCGGCTCGAGCACCGCGAGGTCCGACCACGCGCCGCCGGGCGCCGGGCCGTTCTCCTTGAGCATCGACCGCATGGCCGCGCGGACGCCGCGCAGCTCGTCCGCGCTGGCGCCGACCACGTGCCGGCCCATCAGCGACGAGGAGGCCTGACCCAAGGCGCAGGCCCGGACCTCCTGGGCGAAATCCGCGACCCGGCCGTCCTCGCCCAGGACGAGGTCGACCGTCACGGTCGAGCCGCACAGGCGCGAATGGGCCGTGGCGCTCGCGTCCGGGTTCTCGAGCCGGCCGAGCCGGGGGATGTCGGCGGCGAGTTCCAGGATACGGCGGTTGTAGATGTCGTCGAGCATCGGGTCCTCGGCCGGAGGCACACTTTCCATCGGGACTCTGCCGCGTGCATCGCGCATTGCGCGTTACCCCGCGAACGATGATATAGGCGCCATACGGCCGCTTCGCGAGGAGGCGGGCCGTCGACCAGGGTCGCGCCAACGGCCACGGTGGTTCCCACGGCCTTTCGTCCATCCCGGGGCGCCGGCTTGAAACCTTTTCGAGCCCGGGATCTTCCCTCGAACGCCCGACGCGATCCGACGATGTACGCCAAGCCCGACAGCACCCCGATGAAATCCCGCATCGCGCGGGCCGGAGATGCCATGGATGCCGCGCTCAAATCCTTGTCCTACCAGGGTGACGGCCAGGGTTTCGACCGGAACGGGGGCGACGGGCAAGGGCTGAACGGCATGCGCAATGACAATCGGCCGGTGGATGAGGGCCGTCCCGTCGAGGTGGCGCCCGAGCCGGCCTCCGCGACCCGCGTCCCGGACGGGATCGAGACCGGCCGCCCGAGCCGCGCCGAAGCCGAGGCCGCCGTGCGCACCCTCCTGCGCTGGGCCGGCGACGACCCGACCCGCGAGGGCCTGCTCGACACCCCGGCCCGGGTCACCAAGGCCTACGAGCAGCTGTTCGGCGGCTACGCGGTCGACGCCGAGAAGCTGCTGGAGCGCGTGTTCGAGGAGGTGGAGGGCTACTCGGACATCGTGCTGGTGCGCGACATCCCGTTCCACTCCCACTGCGAGCACCACATGGTGCCGTTCATGGGCCTTGCCCACATCGCCTATTACCCGACCCGGGGCGTGGTCGGCCTGTCGAAGCTCGCCCGCGTGGTCGACACCTTCGCCCGCCGCCTGCAGACGCAGGAGACCATGACCGCCCAGATCGCCGACGTGATCGAGAGCATCCTCAAGCCCCGCGGCGTCGCCGTGATGGTCGAGGCCGAGCATCTCTGCATGGCGATGCGCGGCGTCCAGAAGGCCGGCGTCTCGACCATCACCAGCCAGTTCCGCGGCGTCTTCAAGGACAACGCCAACGAGCAGGTCCGCTTCCTGACCCTGGTGCGCGGCGGCGCCAAGTAGCCCCGGGCGACGCCTCGACCATGACCGCGCGCGACACCGCCTTCGCTCCCCCCGGCACCCGGGCCGAGATCGAGGAGGGCACGGCCCTCACGCCCCGGTTCGACCGCGACGGCCTCGTCGCCTGCATCGCGGTGGACGCGCGGGACGGGCAGGTGCTGATGCTCGCCCACATGAACGCCGAGTCGCTGGCCCGCACCCTCGAGACCGGCGAGGCGTGGTACTGGTCGCGCTCGCGCCGGGAGCTCTGGCACAAGGGCGCGACCAGCGGCCAGATCCAGCGCGTCGTCGAGATGCGGGTCGACTGCGACCAGGACGCCCTGCTGATCCGCGTCGAGGTCGGCGGCGACGGCGGCTGCTGCCACACCGGCCGGCGCGACTGCTTCTACCGCAGCGTCGTCCGGGAGGCGGACGGCCGGGTCGTCCTGAAAGCCGCCGGGCGATGAACCGCCCTCTTGCCACGCGGTGGCAAGACGAGTCCGCCGACCCGCATTTCCCGCCCGGAACCGTCGAGCCGGTCCGCGCGCCGCCGAGCCCCGGCCCGCAGGTCGGGCTCGCCCTCGGGGGCGGCTCGGCACGGGGCTGGGCGCATATCGGGGTGATCCGCGCCCTGGAGGAAGGCGGCATCACGCCGACCGTGGTGGCCGGCTGCTCCATCGGCGCCGTGGTCGGCGCCTGCTACGCGGCCGGGCGCCTCGACCGGCTCGAGGCCTTCGCCCGGGCGCTGACCCGGCGTCGGGTGGTGGGGCTCATCGACCCCCGCCTGCCGGGCTCAGGCCTGATCGCCGGCAACCGCCTGCGCCAGCGCCTCGCCGCGGATCTCGGCGAGCGCCGCATCGAGACGCTGCCGATCCGCTTCGGCTGCGTCGCCACCGAGTACGGGACCGGCCACGAGGTCAGCCTGACCGAGGGCCCGGCGGTGGACGCGGTGCGCGCCTCCTACGCGATCCCCGGCCTGTTCCCGCCGGTGGCCCATGACGGCCGCGTGCTGATGGACGGGACCCTGGTCAACCCGGTGCCGGTGGCGCTCGCCCGGGCGCTCGGGGCCGACCTCGTCATCTGCGTGAACCTCAACGGCGACACCGGCGGACCGGTGGTGCGCGAGGCACCGCACCCGGCCCCGCCGCGCCGGGGCTTCCTGCAGGTCGTGCGCGGGCGCCTGCCGGGCTTCGATCGACCCGAGCCCGAGATCGCCGTGCCGGGCATCGCCCGGGTGGTGCTCGACGCGTTCAACACCACCCAGGACCGGATCTCGCGGGCCCGGCTGGAGCGCGACCCGCCGGACGTGGCCATCGGCCCGGATCTGGCGGCCTTCGGGCTGTTCGACTTCCACCGGGCCGCGGAGGGCATCGCCCTCGGGCACCGCGCCGCCCGCGCCGCCCTGCCCCGGATCCGGGCCGTGCTGGAGGGCGCGGCCGCGCGGGCCTGAGGGATCCGGGCGCGCTCCGTCCGGAGGGGGCCGTCATCCGGCTGTCGTGGCCGCCTGCGATGGGCGCCCGTGCATGCTGGAGGACCTCCAATGTATACGAGTCGCCGTCAGATCCTGCTGTCCGGAGGCGCCGGCCTCGTCGGGCTGGCCACGGGCCTCGGACGGCCCGGCCTGAGCCGCGCCGCCGACCGGCCGCTCCTGACCCACGGCCTCCAGTCGGGCGACGTCGGCACCGACTCGGCGGTGGTCTGGGCCCGGTCCGACCGGCCGGCCCGGGCGATCGTCGAGTGGGCGACCACCGAGAGCTTCGCCGACATCCGCGGCGGCGTCTTCGCCGACGCCCTGCCGGAGACCGACGGCACCGTGAAGGTGGCTCTGACCGGGCTGCCGGCCGGCCAGGACGTGTTCTACCGGGTCCGCCTGGAGGACGTCGCCGCGCCGACCATCGTCGGGCCGGCCCAGGTCGGGCGGTTCCGGACCGCGCCGGCTGACCGGCGCTCGGTGTCGTTCTGCTGGTCGGGCGACACGGCGGGCCAGGGCTGGGGCATCGACGAGGCCCGCGGCGGCATGACGATCTATTCCGCCATCCTGAAGAACCGGCCGGACTTCTTCATCCATTCCGGCGACACGATCTACGCCGACGGGCCGATCCAGTCCGAGGTGAAGCTCCCCGACGGCAGCCTGTGGCGCAACCGGGTGACCGAGGAGGTGGCCAAGCCGGCCGAGACGCTCGCGGAGTTCCGGGGCCGGCACAAGTACAACCTCACCGACCGGAACGTGCTGGCGATGAACGCCGCCGTGCCGATCCTGGCCCAGTGGGACGACCACGAGGTCACCAACAACTGGTGGCCGGGGGAGCCGCTGACCCGGGCCGAGCACCTGAAGAAGAAGTACGCCGACCCGAACGTGCTGGCGCTGCAGCTGCGGGCGGCCAAGGCCTTCCACGAGTACATGCCGATGCGCTTCGAGCCGTCGGAGCCCGGCCGGGTCTACCGCAAGATCGGCTACGGCCCGCTGGTCGACGTGTTCATGCTCGACATGCGCTCCTACCGGGGCCCGAACGGCGAGAACCGGCAGACGGCGTACGGGCCCGAGTCCTACTTCCTCGGGCCGCAGCAGATCGCGTGGCTGAAGCGGGCGCTGCTCGAGTCCCGCGCTACCTGGAAGGTGATCGCCGCCGACATGCCGCTCGGCCTCGTAGTGACCTACGACACCGACCGCAATTTCGGCTCGGAGGCGGTGGCGCAGGGCGACGGACCGCCGCTGGGGCGCGAGCTGGAGATCGCCGACCTGCTGCGCTTCATCAAAAGCGCGGGGATCCGCAACACGGTCTGGCTCACGGCCGACGTGCATTACACGGCCGCTCACTACTACGACCCCGACAAGGCGCAGTTCCAGGATTTCGAGCCGTTCTGGGAGTTCGTCTCCGGGCCGCTGCACGCCGGCACCTTCGGGCCGAACGCGCTGGACAACACTTTCGGGCCGCAGCTGCGCTACGTGAAGGCGCCCGACAAGGGCCAGGTGAACCTGTCGCCGGCCGCCGGCTACCAGTTCTTCGGCCACGTGGCGGTGGACGGCGCCACCGAGCAGATGACGGTGACCCTCAAGGACGCGGCCGACACCGACCTCTGGCACGTCACGCTCGATCCCGTGAAGGCGTGAGGCGGGCGCAGAAAGGAACGACAGGATCCGGGCTCCCCCGACCCTGAAGAGGCGATGATGTTCACAGGTCTCGCGTGGAGACCGACGCTGATGAAGGAGCGCGACGGGCCCCCTCTCCCGTGCGGGAGAGGGTTGGGGTGAGGGACGAGAACTCCCCGGATAGGGCACGCGATCGATGCGCCGACAGGGGGCGCGTCATTCTGTAAGTTCCCATCCCTCACCCTGTCCCTCTCCCGTGCGGGAGAGGGGACCGGCGCCCGATCCTGAAACCATCTTGCCAAAGCGGATGGGTGGATCGGCAAGCAGCCCGAAGCGAGGGACGGAAACGCGCGGTGCCGGCGCCCCTACGCCATCGTGATGTAGTCGCGCAGGGCCTGGTGCTCGGCCTCGACGGTGGCGATCTTGCGCGCCACCACGTCGCCGATCGAGACCAGGCCGATCAGCCGCCCGTCCTCGCAGACCGGCACGTGGCGGAAGCGCCCGTCGGTCATGAGGGTCATGACCTCTTCGATCGTGGTGGTCCGGCCGCAGGTGGTGACCGCGGTGGTCATGTGGGCCGAGACCGGCGCGTCGAAGGCCGAGCCCCCGTGCCGGGCGAGCGCCCGCATGATGTCCCGCTCGGAGATGATGCCCGCCACCGTCCCGTCGGCTTGGGCGACCACGAGGGCGCCGATCCGCTTGTCGGCGAGGATCTGGATCACCTCATCGAGGGTCTTGTCGGGGCCCACGGTGACGACGGAGCTGCCCTTCTCGGCGAGGATGCGTGCGACGGTCATGGCTCTCTCCCTGTGTGACGCGGCCGGTGCGCCGTCAGCCCGCGGCGCCCTGATGGCGTTCTCGGCCGGGTTGGCCCGGCTCGTTCACATTGTGGCGAGTGTGTGATCGATCCGGCCGGATGGCAAGGTGCCGGGCGTCGATGGCAGGGACTCAGTGCCGGCGCGGCTCCCGGGGATCCACCAGGGGGAACAGGAAGAAGCCCGCGATGAAGCCACCGAGATGGGCGTCCCAGGCGATGGCGGCGTTCTCGCCGACGAGCGGCACGCTGACGAGGCCGAAGAGCAGGTTGGTCAGCAGCCAGATCACCAGGAACGACACCGCGGTGCGGTTGCGCAGCAGCTCCGGGATCGTCTCGGCGGGACGGGGCGGCGGCACCTGCCAGGCCGGCGCGCCGTAGCCCGAGACAGGCGGCTGGAACACGAACCGGGCGGCGGCGGCCATCAGGGCCGAGATCCCCGCCGAGGCGCCGACCAGCGGCCCCGCGCTGAGCGGATCGATCAGGATGTGGAGAAGTCCGCCGGCCGCCGTGCCGGCCAGCGCGAGCACGCACCAGCGCAGGGCGCCGCAGCGGCGCGCCACCGGGGCGCCGAAGGCCGCGAGCCAGACGCTGTTGAAGATCACGTGCATCCACGAGCCGTGCAGCAGCCCGTAGGTGACGAGCGTCCAGGGCTGGAGGGCGTGCTCGCCCACGATGTAGCGGGCGAAGGCCTCGCGGGCCGCCTCCAGGCCGGGATCGCCCGGATCGGCGGCGGCGCGGATCACCTCGGAGGCCCGGCCGGGATCGAACCAGAGGGTCCAGCGCGCCGGGACCAGCGCGAGGTCGAGGACGAGGCGGATGTCCCAGGTGTCCGGCAGCAGGAACTCGCGCACCGCCTGGATCGCCAGGAGCAGCCCGATCGACGCGGTGACGATGCCCGGCATGTTGAACACGGGCACGCGGCTCTGCCGCGGGAAATCGGGGGAGGCGTCCATCGCCGCACCATGTCGGGGTGCGGCGCGATCGGGCAAGCCCCGGCGACGTATTGAAGCTCGCAAATACCGGTCGGATCGCGGTCCGTATCGCGCACTGCCCCGTCTCCACCCCGGATCCGTCCCGGACGGCCGCGGCGCTCCCGGCGGGGTGCGACGATTGTGTCGCCGGCCACGACGCGCTACCCCCCGCCCCGCGCGGCGCCGGCGGGACCGGCGGCGCGCGGGTGCGGGAGCCGGCACGGCCCGTGCGCCCGGACGCGGTGAACGCCCGGATCGGCCGGTCACACCCCCGCGGATGTGCCAGAATGATCCGGGGATGAACCACAGGCGTTGAGAATCGGGACACCGATGAAGCATCCCACCAGCCGCATGCTCCACGCCTACTGGGAGCGCCTGCGCGGAGAACGGGCCGCGCCGGAACGCGCCGAGATCGAGCCGGGCGAGATCCGGCACCTCCTCGCCGACAGCCTGATCCTGGAACTCGACATGCCGAGCCGCTCCGCGAGCATCCGGCTCGCGGGGACCCGGGTCTGCGCCCTGTACGGCCGCGAGCTGAAGGGCGAGCCCTTCGCCAAGCTGTGGGGCTCCCGGGCGACGGATCCCTGGCGGATCGTCGAGATCGTGGCCAGCGACACGCTGGGCGTCGTCGCGGGCCTGCGCGGCACCAACGCGGCCGGCGAGGCGGCGGATCTCGAACTCCTGCTCCTGCCCCTGCGCCACCGCGGCCGGACGCAGGTCCGCGCCCTCGGCACCCTCAGCCTCGACGGCGCGCCGCACTGGCTCGGCCTGCGCCCGCTGGTGGAGGCGGAGACCACCTCCCTGCGCATCCTGCCCAGCCGCCGGACCGAGCCGGTCCCGCCCGCCCGCACCGCCGTGCGCACGAGCGCGGGCTACCCCGGGCCGGTGCGCCACGGCCACCTCCTCGTCCACGCCGGCGGGCGCGCCTGAGAACCGTATTCGATCAAGGTTACGCCCGGTCCGGGACGGCCAGTTCGATCGAATGAGCGCGCGCACCCGAGGAAAGCTTCGGCGCGCAAGTCGATCGCGCACGACGCGGCAGGGCTCGACAATGGATGTTTCTACAAGGCCGATCGATCCCGAAGCAGGAAAAAAGGGTTTCGTAACTGTCCGTGCCTAGTCTGCACCGGCCATTCTCCGGCGCAGGACCAATCTCGGAATGATCGCGGTCGAGGCCACCGCTGGAACTGATCTGCGCGGCCTCGCCGCCGAGCCGGCGCGCGGTGCCGCCGACCAGCGCCGCCACCAGCGCGTGCGGGTCGCCGTGCTCGGCCGCTACATGCTGGCCGATCGCCGGGAATATCCCTGCCAGACCGTGGACATGTCGCCGGGCGGCGTGCGGCTGACCTGCGCGGTCAAGGGCGCGGTCGGCGAGCGCGTGGTGCTCTACCTGGAGCATATCGGCCGCATCGAGGGCGTCGTCGCGCGCACCTGCCCGGACGGGTTCGCGGTCCAGCTCAACGCCACGTCGCGCAAGCGGGACAAGCTCGCCTCCCAGCTCACCTGGCTGGCGAACCGGGAGATGCTGGGGCTGCCGGAGGGACGCTCGCACGAGCGCCTCGTGCCGACCAACACGGCGGTGGTCCTGCGCGTCGAGGGCGGTCGCGAGATCCGGGCGCGCCTCATCGACATCTCGATGTCGGGCGTGGCGATCTCCTGCCCGGTGCCGCTGCCCCTCGGCGCCGCCGTCACGGTGGGCAGCACGCCGGGCCGGCTGGTGCGCTACTTCGAGGGCGGCTTCGGCGTGCAGTTCCTGCTGCCGCTCTCCCCCGACCGCTTCCACGCCGGGATGACGCTCTGACGGGCGTGCGGCCGGACCGGCCGGCGGTCAGATCTTCTTGGCGAGCTGCGCGGCGACCTCGTCGGCCGGCCGGGTCAGGTCGAGGGCGCCGAGGAAGCGGTTCTGCGCGTCCATGATGTACACCAGGGCGGTGTGCTCCATCGTGTAGTCGCCCTCCTTGGCGGGCACCTTGCGGGCATAGGCCCGGTACGCCTTCTCGGTGGCGGTGACCTGCTCGGGCGTGCCGGTGAGGCCGGTGATGCGCGGGTCGAAGCTCGACAGGTAGGTCTTGAGGCTCGCCGGATCGTCCCGCTCGGGATCCACCGTGACGAAGGCGACCCGCATCGTCTTGCCCTTCGACCCCAGGGCAGCGAGCACGTCGGAGATCTGCTGCAGGGTGGTCGGGCAGACGTCCGGGCAGTGGGTGAAGCCGAAGAACACGAGGTGCGTCGCGCCGGCGAAGTCGCGCTCGGTGACGGTGCGCCCGTCCTGGTTCACCAGCGTGAACGGGCCGCCGACGCTCGGCACGCCCACCGGTGCCTTGTCGGGCAGGAACGCGAACACCGCCGCCCCGGTCAGGCCGATGAGGCCGAGGCAGAAGGCGAGGAGCGGGACGAGGGCGCGGCGCATGGGACGGGTTCCGACCTCCGGGGAGGCCGGCACAGCACACAACGGCGCGCGGAGGCAAGCCGGCGCGGTGCCGCCGGCCGACCGATCGGCGCCGCGCCGGCGCGACCGCTACGGCTTCGAGGCCGGATCCCCCGCGGGGCTCGCCGGGGCGGCGCCCTTCGGCGGCTCCTTGCCGAGATAGACGTATTCCGGCGCCGCCCGGAGCTGGTCCTTGGTCGTGTCGATCCGCGCCTGGAGGGTCTTGCCGTCGGTGCGGTCTAGCTTGAGCACGGACGGGTCAACCGCGACGTATTTCGAGCCGATCCCCAGGAAGCCGCCGACCCCGATGATCCAGGCCTTCACGGCCCCCTTCTGGTCGAGGACGAAGTCGGCGATCTGCCCGATCGTCTCGTTGGCGCCGTTGACGACGCTGGAGCCGATCAGCTTGCTGGCGACCATGTCGTCGGGGGCCTGGGCCACGAAGGTCGGGCGCAGGCTGTCGGCCATGGTGGCGGGCTGGCCAGGGACCGGGGTCGCGGCGGCGCCGTCTGGCTTGGCGCCGTCGGTCTGCGCCGAGGCGGTGGCGAGGCCGGCCAGCAGGAGGGCCGAGGCGAGGAGCGGGGTGCGCATCGGAGCAGGTCTTTCAGACGGGGGCCGCACAGGGAGGTGGCGCCGCCTCAAGGTTCTGGCGGGGCTTAAGTTCCGCGCGGTCTCGGCCCCGGCGGGGGCCGGCCCGGCGGTTTGCCGGCTGCGCGTCGGCGCCGGGGGCCTTTGACGGCGGGGCCTTCCGCCCCGCACAAGGCCGGCGCCATGCTCCGCCTCGCCCTCTACCAGCCCGATATCCCGCAGAACACCGGCACGATGCTGCGCATGGCCGCCTGCCTCGGGCTGGCGGTGGAGATCGTGGAGCCCGCGGGCTTCGACGTCTCGGACCGCCACCTGCGCCGCTCGGGCCTGGACTACCTCGACCACGTGGCGATCACCCGGCACCGCTCCTTCGCGGCCTTCGCGGCGTGGCGGGCCGAGGCCGGGATCCGGCTCGTCCTCGCGACCACGGCGGGCGCCGTGCCCTACACGGACTTCGCCTTCCGCCCGGACGATTGCCTGATGGTCGGGCGCGAATCCGCCGGCGTTCCGGAGGCGGTGCACGCGGCCGCCGACGCCCGGATCGTGGTGCCGATCCGGGCGGGCCTGCGCTCGCTCAATGTCGCGGTCGCGGCCGCGATGATCGCCGGCGAGGCCCTACGGCAGGTGTCCGGGACGGCCCGACCACGCATCTAGGACGTGAGGCCTCTCGGGTCGGCCACCGTCTTTGCGAGCGGAGCGAAGCAATCCAGGCGGCGCCACGCTCGGCCGATGGCCCGCTGCACTGGGTTGCTTCGCTCCGCTCGCAAGGACGGAAGCCGCAACGGATCCCGTTCCGCCGGCTTGGTAGGATGAGGCCCACCTTCCGACCGGAGAGACGCGCCGCCGCATGGACGACACCGCCTTCACGCCCTCCCGGCGCCACGCCGATCTGGGCCCCGCCTTCTTCGATCCGGTGACGCCGGCCCGGTTCCCGCGGACGATCCTGCGCTACCGCAACCAGACTTGGGCGAAGCGGGTCGGACTGGGCGGCCTGTCCGAGGCGACGTGGATCGCCCATTTCGGCCGGTTCGAGCCCCTGCCGGGCAGCTTCGAGACGCCGCTGGCCCTGCGCTACCACGGCCATCAGTTCCGCGCCTACAATCCGGACCTGGGCGACGGGCGCGGCTTCCTCTTCGCGCAGCTGCACGACCGCCTGGACGGGCGCCTCCTCGACCTCGGCACCAAGGGGAGCGGCACGACGCCCTGGTCGCGCGGCGCCGACGGGCGGCTCACCCTCAAGGGCGGCGTGCGCGAGGTGCTGGCCACCGCCCTCCTGGAGGCGCAGGGCGTCTACACCTCGAAGAGCTTCAGTCTGATCGAGACCGGCGAGGACCTCGTGCGCGGCGACGAGCCCTCGCCGGCACGCGCCTCGGTGCTGGTGCGCCTGTCCCACGGCCACATCCGCATCGGCAGCTTCCAGCGCTTCCTGGCGCTCGGCGAGCCGGACAACATCGCCCGGCTCCTCGACCACACGATCGGGACCCACCGGCCGGAGCTCTGGCGCGACGGCGTGGAGGATCGCGGCGTCGCCTTTCTGGAGGACGTGGTCGCCCGGGTCGCCCGGATGGGCGCGCAGTGGGCAGCGGCCGGCTTCGTCCACGGGGTCCTCAACAGCGACAACATCAACGTCACCGGCGAGAGCTTCGATTACGGGCCCTGGCGCTTCCTGCCGCATTACGATCCGGACTTCACGGCCGCCTACTTCGACGAGACCGGGCTCTACAGCTTCGGCCGCCAGCCGGAGGCGCTGTTCTGGAACCTCGCCCGGCTCGCCGACTGCCTGCTGGTGCTGGCGCCCCAGGCGCGCTTGGAAGCGGCGCTCTCCGGATTCGGGCCGGCCCTGCAGGAGGCGTTCGCCGAGGCCCTGTTCCGCCGGCTCGGCCTCGCCCCGGCGCCGCGGCCGGAGACCGACCGGCTGGTCTCGGCGGTCTGGCAGTTCCTCGCGGAGACGCGGGCGCCCTTCGAGCGGTTCTTCTTCGACTGGTACGGCGGCCTCGCGAGCGCGACCCGCGCGCAGGCCGGGCCGTCCGCCGGCCACTACGCGCACGAGGCCTTCGCGCCGGTGCGGGCCGCGCTGGAGCCGCTCGCGCCCGCCCCGGGCGCGCGGCTCGACCATCCCTATTTCGCGGAGGCGCCCTGCACGCTCCTGATCGACGAGGTGGAGGCGTTGTGGGCGCCGATCGCCGCGGCGGATGACTGGTCCCTGTTCGAGGCCAAGCTCGCGGGAGTGGCCCGGATGGCCGAGGCCTGCGGGACGGCGCCCGCCTCGGCCTGAGCGGCCTCCTCCTCGGCGAGCCGACGGCGCTCCTCGGCGTAGCCCCCCGCGATGGCGAGATCGACCAGGCGCCGGGTCAGCCGGAAGGCCAGCCAGAACAGGGCGAGGCAGAGAAGCGTCGCGGCGGCGGCCTTGAGCGGGTCCACGGGGTTCCTCCGGTGATGTCTCCTCGGGCGGAGCGGCCCTCTTAGTGCCGAGGCGGGCCGCGGGGCAATTGGACTTCGTGCCGAGATCGAGCCCGCGGCGCGTCGTCCCGGGCTCGCCGCGCGGCGCCGGACCCGAGACCCGGCCGGAACATGCTATGGCGGCCGGCGGCCGGATCCCGATATCCGGCGCTGAAGATCCCTCGATCAGGCGGATACCCGTGCGCGAGACCTTCCACATCGAAGTCCTCGGACCGGAGCCGGACGAGATCCAGACGCGGATCTCCGTGCGGGTCAGCAGCCTGGAGAGCGCGCAGGAGCGGGCCCTGCGGCTGTTCGCCCGCGCCCGGGTGCCGCAGCGCTCGGGCGAGCCGGCCGAGGCGGTCCGGGTGATCGACGGCGCCGGCCGCGAGGTGTTCTATCGGACGCGCTTCGACGCGGGGGATTGAGGCGCGAGGACACCGCCGATGCGCACAGCCCTGATCCTACCGGCCCTCGTCCTCGCGGCCTGCGCGCTGTTCCTGCGCAGCTACACCCTGCTGCCGGCCCCGGACCGCCGGGGCGGGACCACGCTCCTGCTGACCTGGCCGAACCGCCCGGCCTTCGGCAGCCCCCGGGCCGACTGCCTCGCCGGGCCGCCCGACGAGCCGGTCCTGCCCTGCCTCATCGCCTCCGTCGCCCGGGCGCGGGACGACGGGTACACGCTGCTGCAGCTGCCGTTCTGCGCGACCTGCTACGACCTGTCCGGGCGGATCGCCGTCACGGGCCGCGACGCGGCGGCGACGCGGGCGCGGCTGGAGCAGATCGCCCGCTTCGGATGGTGACACGCGCCCGGGCGACGCGCTCCCGGGCCCGCTCCAGGATCCGGGCCACCGGGAACAGCGGATCGCGGCCCGCCTCCACCAGCAGATGGGCGATCGGCCGGCGCGCGGTCCAGAAGGTGGTGCCGAGGGCGAAGTCCGGCGGCGCGCAGGAATCGATCCGGTCGATCGGCCAGTCGCCCGCGGCCACCGCCTCGGTCAGCCGGTGGACGAGCTGGACGCCCGGCGCGGTCTCCGGCCGCGTCTCGTCGTTGGCGATCTTCAGCACCCAGGCCTCCCGGCCGGTGACTGGCAGGATCAGGGAGGCCAGGAGCCGGTCGCCCCGGCGCAGGCGCGCGATCCGCACGCCGTCCGCGGCCCCGCGATCGGCCCCGAGATCGGTACTGAGATCGGTACTGAGATCGGCCAGGGCGGCGCGCAGGAAGGCGATCTCCGCCGGCCGCTGCGCCAGGCTCGTGCCGGCCTGACCCTTCCAGCCGGCGGCCTCCAGGGCGACGTGGGCGTCGAGGGCGGGGCCGAGGGATTCGGGCGCGGCGAGGATCTCGAAGGTCACGGGCCCCCCCGCCTCGAGGCGCGCGCGGGCGCGGCGGAGCTTGCGGCGGCGCTGCCCGGAGAGGTGCCCGAGATAGGAGGCCCGCGCCTCCGGCCCGAGGCCGGTCAGGTCGAGCAGGCCGCGGTCGTGCGGCCAGTACGCGGCGCGGCGCCCGCCACACGCCGCCAGGAGTTCAGGCAGGGGGCCGTCGGTCGGAGCGTTCGGCAGGAGGAGGCGCGGCGGCAGGCCGAGGGCGCCCGGCGCGGCGAGCAGCCCCGCCAGGGCGGCCTCCGGGGCGGCGCCGTCGAGGAGCGGCGCCCCGAACGGGTCGTAGCCGTGGGTCCAGCCCACGAGCAGCGGCAGCGGCACGCCCCAGCGGCGGCGCGACGGCCGGAACGGCCAGGCGGCGAGGAGCCGGGCCCCGGGCGCCTCGGGGGGCCGGTCGGCGACGAGGAGGAGCCGGACGCCCGCCCCGAAGGCGTCGCGGGCCGCCAGGGCGTAGCCCGCCTCGTAGAACGGGTTGCGCACCAGGCTCGCCCGACCCAGGGCCCGCCAGGCCGGGACCCAGGGCGCCGCCCCGTCGAGGGGCCGGACCGCCGCCACGAGCCCGCCGGGAAGCGCGGCCGTGTCCGATGGGGTGCCTGACGCGGGGCCTGCCATCGCGGGACCGTCAGGCCGCGAGACGGTGACGGATCGCGCCGGCGAAGCCGAGCACGTCGTAGCGCCATGCCGTCACCCCGGCGGCGGCGGTGAGCAGGACGAGGCGCAGGGCCTGTCCCGGCGGCAACAGGCCGCCGGGGACCAGGGCGATGCCGGCATTCACCGCGCCGCAGGCCAACGCGATCCCGGCGATGCCGGCCATGTCGGCGAGCGGCAGCGGCATCGTCGTGCCGGTCCGGCGGGCGCCGAGCACCAGCACAAGGCAGGCCGCGCTCTGGCCGCCCGCGAAGGCGAGGGCCGCCCCGGCGGCGCCGAAGCGCGGGATCAGCAGGAGCGACAGCGCGGCGACGGTGGCGAGGGTCGCGAACGCGGCGGCCGCCTCCAGGCCGCTGGAGCGGGCGAAGTAGATCACCTGCCCGAAATAGTAGGCGCGGAACATCATCAGGATGCTCGCCAGGATCAGCACCGGGGCGAGCTCCCGCGCCTCGGCCCGGTAGTCGGGCCCGAGCAGCACCGCCACGACCAGATCGTCGAAGCACAGGAAGAACACGGCCCCGAAGGCCGCGATCAGCGTCATGGCCCGTGCGGCGTCGCGCAGCACCCCGGAGGCCGCCGCCATCCCGCCCACCCGCGCCTCGCGCTTGGCGATCGAGATCAGCGACAGGGCGATCGCCTCGCCGAACACGATGAAGCTCTGCTTCAGGAAGTCGGCCAGGGCGCCGTAGGCGCCGAGCCCCGCCGGCCCCACCGTCTTGGCGATGATCAGCCGGTCGAGGCTCTGGGCGAGCGCCGCCGTCCCGAAGGAGAGGACGAGCGGCCAGCCGTAGGCGAACAGCCGCAGCGCCTCCGCGCGGCTGCCGCGGCCGGGCATCATCGGGGCGATCGTGGCCGCGGCCGGCAGGGAGGCCAGGGCGTTCGCGGCCGCCACCGCGAAGGCGAGGTGCAGGGGATCCTGCGAGAGGTGCAGCGCCAGGCTGCCGAGGACCAGGATCAGGACGGCGCGGCTCATCACCGAGGCCGCCACCGCCCCGGCCCGCAGGCGGGTGCGGGCGATCTCGGTGGAGCCCTCGAACAGGGTGGTCCCGAAGGCCAGCGCCAGGATCGCGGCCGCCATCCGTGCCGGCATCAGGCCGAGGGCGACGGCGAGCGCGCTGCCGAGCCCGGCGAGGAGCAGCGTGCCGCCCAGGATCCGCACCACGGTGCCGACCTGCGCGGGCTCGCGCGCCTCGTCGTAGAGGGCGAAGAACGCGAATTTCGGCCACTGGCAGGTCGCCCCGTAGAGCACCAGCGCCCAGGACAGGACGTACAGGTAGGTGCCGTAGCTCTCCACCGGCGCGAGCCGCGTGAACACCGCCACGGAGGCCATGTTCAGAGCGGCCGCGAAGCCCCGCGAGCCGACATAGATCAGGCTGTGCCGGGCGATCATGTCCTAGAACCGGTCAGACGCACCACGACCTCGCACCACGCTGGGACAGACCGGCCCGTGGCGGGAGGTAACGCAGGGACGGCGCGCATGACAGCCCGGGCTTCGCAGGCGGCGTGCCGCCGGCCCCGGCCCTCAGCCCTCGCCCCGCGGGCGGATCAGCGACGTGCCGGTCATCTCGGCCGGCTGGTCCAGTCCCATCAGGTCGAGGAGCGTCGGCGCCACGTCGGCCAGCCGCCCGTCGGCCAGGGTCACGCCGTCGACGCCGACGAGCGCGGCGGGCACCGGGTTGAGGGTGTGGGCGGTGTGCGGCTCGCCGGTCTCGGGATCGCGCATCATCTCGCAATTGCCGTGGTCGGCGGTCACCAGCAGCGCCCCGCCCTGGGCCGTCACCGCCTCGACGACGCGGCCGAGGCAGGTGTCGACGGTCTCCACCGCCTTCACGGCGGCCGCGAGGCTGCCGGTGTGGCCGACCATGTCGGGGTTGGCGAAGTTCAGGATGATGAGGTCGTAGCGCCCGGAGCCGATCGCCTCCACGGCGCGGTCGGTGAGTTCGGGCGCCGACATCTCCGGCTGCAGGTCGTAGGTCGCGACCTTCGGCGAGGGCACGAGGATCGCGTCCTGCCCCGCGAAGGGCTCCTCGCGGCCGCCGTTCATGAAGTAGGTGACGTGCGGGTACTTCTCGGTCTCGGCCATGCGCAGCTGCGCCCGCCCGGCCCGGGCCACGGTCTCGCCGAGGCCGTTGGGCAGGTCGAGGGCCCCGAACAGGGTCTCGGCCAAGGCGTCGATCTCGACGCTGTACTGGACGATCCCCAGGGCGGCGGCGAAGCGGACCGTGCGCGCGCGCTCGAAGCCCGCGAAGGCCGGGTCGAGCAGCGCCTCCAGGATCTGCCGGGTCCGGTCGGCGCGGAAGTTGAAGCTCAGGATGCCGTCGCCGTCCCGCATGCCGGCGTAGTCGCCGATGATCGCGGGCCGCATGAACTCGTCGGACACGTCCTGCGCGTAGGACGCGGCGACCGCCTGCCCGGCCCGCTCGAACCGGGTCCCGCGCGCCTCCGTGAGGGCGTCGTAGGCCGTCTGGACCCGCTCCCAGCGCCGGTCGCGATCCATGCCGAAGTAGCGGCCGCACAGCGTCGCGATGCGGGCGCCCTTCGGGAGGGCGGCCGCGACGTCGGCGATGCAGGTGGCGGCCGAGCGGGGCGGCATGTCGCGCCCGTCGGTGAAGCCGTGGAGCCGGACCGGGATGCCGGCCGTCGTCAGCGCGCGCGCCAGCGCGACGGCGTGGTCCTGGTGCGCGTGGACGCCGCCGGGCGAGAGCAGGCCGACGAGGTGGCAGGTCCCCCCCGACGCGCGCAGCGCCTCGATGAACCGGACCAGGGCCGGGTTCCGGGCGAGGGAGCCGTCGGCGACCGCCGCGTCGATCCGCGGCAGGTCCTGCAGGACGACGCGGCCCGCGCCGATGTTGAGGTGGCCGACCTCGGAATTGCCCATCTGCCCCTTGGGCAGGCCGACATCGGCGCCGAAGGTCGTCAGCCGCGACCGGGGGCGCTCCCGCATCAGACCGTCGAAGACCGGCGTCCTGGCCTGGTGGACGGCGTTGTCGGCCACCGCGTCCCGCAGACCCCAGCCGTCGAGGATCACGAGCATCACGGGACGCGGGGTACTGTCGGGCACGGTCACAACTCTCCTGGGCTGCCGCGCGCGGCGCGCGGCCGGTCTCCGGGCCCTGACGCGGCCGGATCGTTGCGCGCGTCGATAATCGCCTTGGTCGCGCGAGACCACCGCCCCGAAGGGCCAATGGGCGACGGATGCGAGAGAGCGTCGGGCTTCTGACATGCCCCGGCCGCGCTCCGCACATGGCGGGGCGCGGCCGGCGGGGCCTCAGGCGGTCAGTTGACGCGCGCCGCGTCGGATCCCGGCGGGAGGCCGAGCAGGCGGCGCTTCCTTCGCAGGGCGGCCCGGAGCAGCGTCCGCCGGTAGCCCGGATAGGACAGGAACCCCGCCGCCCAGGACAGGTGCATGGTCACGGCCGCCGGGCCGCTCATGACCAGGACGGGTTCCCGCGCCTTCAGTGCCAGGGCGAGGCCGCTCAGGACGCAGCCCCCGGCATAGAGCAGCAGCGGGATCAGCAGGGCGGGCATCAGGGCCGCCAGCGGCAAGGCCGCGACGGCGTAGAGCAGGACCAGGGCCGGAAGGATCTGGCGGGCGCGCGGCAGGCTGGCGTGCTTCTCGAGGGTCCGCGCGCAGCCGCGCCCGTAGTGGAGGTACTGCCGGGCGAGGCTGCGGAGGCAGGCGCGCGGGAAGTACGTGATGGCGAGCTCGGCGGCGAGGTAGATCCGCCCGCCCGCCGCGCAGAGCCGCCGGTCGAGTTCGGCATCCTCGTTGTGGGTGAAGGTCTCGTCGTAGCCGCCGACCCGCAGGAACTCGCGCCGGTCGAAGGCCGCGTGGTGGCCGTGGGCGACGTAGCCCGAGATGCCGCCCTGCCGGTGGGCCGAGCCGCCGTTGCCGAGGCGGCTGTTCTGCGCCGCCGCGATCGCCCTCTGCAGCGGCGTGACCCCGACGGTCCGGAGCGGCACGACCACAGAGACAGCTTGGCGCAGGCGCATCGTGCCGACGAGGTTCTGCACGAATCCCTTCGGATAGACGGCGTGGCAATCGGCGCGGACGAGGTAGGCGGAGGCGGGATGCGCCAGTCGCGCGGCGAGGTTGATCGCCGCCGCCTGGATGCGGCGCTCGTTGTGGACGAGCCGGATGCGGGGGTCGCGGGCGCTCAGGGCGGCGACGATCGCGCAGGTATCGTCGCGACTGCCGCCGTCCAGCACCAGCAGCTCGCAGGCGATGGCGTCCCGGTCGGGCAGCACCGACGCGATGGCGTCGGCGATGTGCGCGGCCTCGTTCAGGGCCGGCATGGCGATCGTCACGAGCGGAGCGCCGGCGGCGCTCACGGGGTCCTGCATGGCGGTTCTCCCGAAACCTGGTCCCGGTCGCCGGCCGATGAGGGCCGGTCGTCCCGGACGGGGACCGACGCCGCGTGCGGCGCGCCCCCGAGGTCTCATTTGTCGTGATTGGCTACGATTACGGTCGTTGATCACAACCACCACTTCAGTCGGCCGGACCGATACGACGAAAGGTGTAATTCGGACCGCCGCACCGCGATGATAGCCCGTTCCGGCGGGACGACCGGGCGGCACAACTTCCGATTCGCACCGGGTCCCCGAGCTCGACCACGGGCTCAGAGCGTCATGCGGGACCGCCTCGAATGATGAAATCTTTGGATGCGCTTGCCCTCGGCACGTCGGGACGCGGGCCGACCGAACAGCGGACCGACCCGTCGACGCTGCGGGTGACCGAGATCGCGCCCGACGACCGGATCGTCGCCTTCGACGCGGTCGGCCTCTGGCAGTATCGCGACCTGCTGCGCGTCCTGATCCTGCGGGACCTGAAGGTGCTCTACCGGCAGACCGCCATGGGCGCCTCCTGGGCGATCGCGCAGCCGCTCTTCACCGTCCTGATCTTCACGGTGATCTTCGGCCACTTCGCCAAGATCCCCACCGACGGCGCCCCCTACGCACTCTTCGCCGGCAGCGCGGTCGTCCTGTGGACGTACTTCTCCGAGGCAGTGCGGCGCAGCGCCAACGGCCTCGTGGCGGAGGCCGAGCTGATCCGGAAGATCTACTTCCCGCGGCTGGTCATCCCGCTGGCGACGGTAATCTCGCCGATGGTCGACTTCGCCATCGCGCTCGGCGTGCTGCTGGCCCTGATGGCCTGGTACGGGGCGGTGCCGGACTGGCACCTCGTGCTGGCCGTCCCGACCCTGATCGTGACGGCGATGCTCGCCCTCGGGGTGAGCCTCTGGCTCGGGCCGATCAACGTCCGCTTCCGGGACATCAAGCACACGCTGCCGTTCGTGATCCAGATCTGGATGTACGCCTCGCCGATCGTCTACGCGTCGAGCATCGTGCCCGCCTCGGTGCGCTGGATCTACGCGCTCAACCCGATGGTCGGCCTGATCGAGGCGTTCCGGTTCGCCATCCTGGGCGGCACGCCGCCCGACGCCTTCGCGGTCGCCGTCTCGGTCACGGCCGCCTTCGCCCTGCTCATCAGCGGACTGATCTTCTTCCAGCGCATGGAGCGCTCCTTCGCGGATGTAATCTGATGTCGATGGCAATCAGCGTTCAGGATATCGGCAAGCAGTACTGGCGCGCCCCCCGGGCCGCGCACCAGAACTCGCTGCGCGACGCGCTCAGCGAGGGCGTCCGCGGCCTGGTGACCCGCCGCGCGGCGGCGCGCCCGTCGCAGGAGAGCTTCTGGGCGCTGAAGGAGGTCAGCTTCGGCATCCGGCACGGCGAGAATGTCGGCATCATCGGCCTCAACGGCGCCGGCAAGAGCACGCTCCTCAAGCTCCTGTCGCGGATCGCCGCGCCGACCACCGGCCGGATCCGCCTCGAGGGCCGGGTCGGGGCCCTGCTCGAGGTCGGCACCGGCTTCCACCGGGAGCTGACCGGCCGCGAGAACATCTTCCTCTACGGCTCGATCCTCGGGATGGACCGTCGGGAGATCGCCGCGAAGTTCGACGCGATCGTCGCCTTCTCGGAGATCGGCGACTTCATCGACATGCCGGTGAAGCGCTACTCCAGCGGCATGTATGTCCGGCTGGCCTTCTCGGTCGCCGCGCATCTCGAGCCCGACATCCTGCTCCTCGACGAGGTGCTGGCGGTGGGCGACTACACCTTCCAGCGCAAGTGCATGGACTTCGCCCGGCGCCTCCAGGGCAAGGGTTCGACGATCCTGCTGGTCTCGCACAACATGTTCAGCATCAAGACCATGTGCGAGCGCGTGATCTACATCAAGGGCGGCCGCGTCGCCTATGACGGCCCGACCGACGAGGGCCTGACCCACTACGAGCGGGACAGCTACCTCGCCGACACCGCGTGGTTCCGCCCCGACACCGGCGACCTGCCGGTCCGGATCAGCGACGTGACGATCGCCGACGAATCCGGCGCGCCGCGGACGCTGTTCCGCCACGGCGAGCGGATGCGGATCCGGGCCCGCTACAGCGCCGCCGAGCCGATCGCCGACCCGCACGTCCTGTTCTCGATCACCCGGTCCGACGAGCTGCTCTGCTGCAATTTCAGCACCCAGGCGGACGGCGCCGGCCTGACCGCCCTCGCGGGCGAGGGCGAGGTGGAGCTGCTGACGCCGCCGCTGACCCTGACCGCCGACACCTACACGGTCTCGATGGTGGTCCGGCAGCGCGGCTTCGAGCGGCTCCTCGCGGCCAAGATCGGCGGCCGCTTCCACATCGAGCACCCCGTCTTCGCGCCGGACGTCTTCGGCGTCTTCCACGAGGCGGGGACCTGGACAACGAACGGCGCCGCGTCGCAGCGCTGAGGCCCGGAGGGCGTGATGGTCAAAGGCGCGTTTGAACCCGTCCGTGACGGCGACGGGGAACCCGCGGGCGGGACGGCGTCCCGCGCCGGGCGGATCCGGTCGAACTTCGCGGCCTTCGATGCCCGGGTGCGGCACGCGGAGCGTCTCGCGGCGGCCGGCGACCACGCCGGCGCGGCCGTCGAGACCGCCATCGCGGCGACCCTGGCGGCGCACCGGCACTGCGGCGTGTTCGCGAGCCCGCGCCTCGAACGGTTGATGACCGGGATCGGCCGGACCCTCGACGGCGGCGGGCCGGACGGCGCGCGGGCCGACGGGGCTCCGTACCGGCGCGTCCTCCACGTCTGCACGCAGCTCGCGCCGGTGGGCGGCCTCACCAAGATGCTCGCGCTCTGGATCGGCGCCGACCGCAACCGGGTCAACGGCGTCGCCCTGACCCAGCATCGCGGCCCGGTCGACGGGCGGATCACCGCCGCGGTGCGCGAGAGCGGCGGCGGGATCCACCACCTGAACCATCACAAGGGCGACAAGCTCGCCTGGGCGCGGGAGCTGCGCCAGATCGCGCGCGGCTACGACGTCGTCGTCCTGCACATCCACTGCGAGGACGTGGTCCCGCTGATCGCCTTCGCGGATCCGGCGAAGAGCCCGCCGGTCCTGCTCCTCAACCACGCCGACCACCTGTTCTGGATCGGGACGCGGATCAGCCACGCGGTGATCAACCTGCGCGAGGCCGCGCGCCGGCTCGCCGTCACGCGGCGCGGCGTCGATCCGGCCCGCAGCCTCCTGCTGCCGACCCTGATCACCCTGCCCGAGCGCCAGCGCGCCCGCAGCGCGGCCAAGCAGGCCCTGGGCGTCCCGGAGGACAGCGTCCTCCTGGTCTCGGTGGCCCGGGGGGCCAAGTACCGCAACGTCGGGCCGGTCACCTACGCGGATCGCCACGTCGACCTCCTCGCGGCGCATCCGCGGGCCCGGCTCATCGTGGTCGGCCCCGGCGAGCGGGCCGACTGGGAACGGGCCCGGGCCGCCACCGGCGGGCGCATCACGGCCCATGCCGAGCTCGCCGACCCGCGGGTCTTCTTCGAGGCGGCCGACATCTACGTCGATTCCTACCCGTTCGTGTCGTCGACCTCGATGCTGGAGGCCGCCGCCTACGGGCTGCCGCTGGTGACACGGTTCGAGGCCCCCGCGGCGGCGGAGATCGTGGCGATCAACCATCCGGGGCTCGACGTCACGGCCCGGGTCGCCCACGACCAAGCCGCCTACGAGGCCCACCTCACGGCGCTCATCACCGACGCCGCGGCGCGGGACGCCGCGGGCGCCGAGAGCGCCGCCGCGGTCGCGGGCCTCTACGCGCCGGCGGCCTGGCTGGCGGGACTCGACGCGATCTACGCGCAGGCGCTGGCCCTGCCCCGCCTGCCCCCGGAGGCCGGCGCACCCGGCCCGGCCGAGGCGCCCCATCTCGGCGAGCCCGACCTGCGCCACCAGGACATGTTCGGCTCGGACTTCCCCGTGTCGGAGATGACCAAGAACTACATCGGCATGCTGCCGCTGCGCCAGCGCGTCGCCTCCTGGCTGGCCCTGCGCCGCGCCGGCGACTTCTCCGGCCTCTGGGAGCCGGTGCGGCTTCTCCTCCCGGAATGGCTGGTCCGCAACGTGAAGGATCGGTTCGGCCCGCTGCGGCTCCGGGCGCAGATCCCCGGCGCCTGAGGCCGCCCCCGGGCCCGGGTGGCCGCGGATCGGTCACGCCGGACGGCGCGCGTCGCGGGAGGCCCGGTTCGCCCGCCCGCGCCTCCACAGCCCTCACCGGTCCGCGGGACGGCGCGGAATCCAGGGCGGCCCGCCGAATACCACAGAGACAGCGCAAGCGCGCTCCGCGGCGCGGGCCCTGGGAGGGTCCGCGCCGCGGAGCGGCAGTCCCGTCGGGGTCAGCGCGTCTTCGGGTCGGCGGTCAGCGGCCGGGCGGCCGGCCCGGTGGCCAGGGCCAGCAGGGCCGCGCGCACGCGCGTCGGCCGGAAGGCCTGCCGGATCGCCCGGTGCGGCATCAGGCGGACAGCCGTGAGGAACGCTCCCGCGGCGGCGCGGCGGTCGCCGCGGGCCATGTGGGCCTCGGTGGCGTCCAGCAGGGCGTCGTAGTAGCCCTGCACGGTCCCGAAATAGAGCCGCAGGGCCGCGAGACGCGAGACGCCGAGCGCCGGCGCGTGGCGTCGGAAGACCAGGCGGGTGAAGTGGATCCGGCGGGCGATCAGGCGGTCGAAGGTCCCGGCCGGCCGCTGCCGGAAATGCACGCAGGGCGCGGCGACGAAGCCGACGCCGTGGCCGCGGACGGCGCGCAGCTGCCAGTCCCAGTCCTGATCGCCGAGCAGGGCCTCGTCGAACAGGCCGATCGCGTCCACGACGGCCCGGCGCACCACCGTCGCCCCGATCTGCGGGAAGTAGCCGCTCAGCATGCGGCGCAGCAGCGCGCCCTTGTCGGACGGAAGATCCGGCGGCCAGGGGCCGTAGGTCGGCACGAGGTCGTGGTCGGCGGTGACGATCTGCCCGAACACGACCCCGAGTTCCGGATCGGCCTCGAACAGGCGCAGGTGCTCCCGGATATGCGCCGGCTGCCAGACGTCGTCGTCGTCGAGGAACGCCACGTAGGGCGCGCTCGCCCGGGTCAGGCCGGCATTGCGGGCCGCGCCGGCGCCGGACCGGTCGACCGGGACGTGGATCGCGCCGAACGCTGCGGCGACCTCGGCGGCGGGGCCCGCCGCGCCGTTGTCGCCGACGATGATCTCGAAGGCGAGGTCGGGGCCTTCCAGGGCGCGGATGCTCGCCAGGGCCTCGCGCAGGAAGGCGGGCCGGTTGCAGGTGGGCACCACGACGGAGACGCGGCGCCGCGCGGGTCGGTTCATACCCACTCCTCCCAGGCGTCGTAGGCGCCCCGGAGCAGGGCACCGAAGACCAGATCGTTGTCGAACTGCGTGACGAAGCTGCGCGCCACGGTTCCGGCGGGACGGGTCTCCACCGCCTGCGCGTAGACGATCCGGTAGCCCGCCTCCCGGGCCGCGTGGGCGGCCGCCCGCGTCCAGTTCGCCGACTGCCCCAGGGGGATCGCGAAGGAGTCGGGCAGGACGCCGAGGCGGGCCCCGATGGCGCGCCGGGATTCCTCCAGCTCCTCGGCCGCCTCTTCCGCGCTGAGGCGCCCGAAATCCGGGTGGGTCACGGAATGGCTGCCGATCTCGACCCCGTTGGCGGCCAGCGCCTCGATGGCGCCCCAGCCGAGGACACCCGGCGGCGCGCTCTCGGGCCGGTCGAGCCAGCCCGACACGACGAACAGGGTCCAGGGGATCCCGAGATCGCTGAGGACCGGCGCCGCCCCGCTGAGGACGCTGCGCCAGCCGTCGTCGAAGGTGATGGCGAGATCCCGCGCGCCGCCGCGCCCGTCGGCGATCGTGGCCGCCGGCACGAAGCGGTAGCCGAGGCTGAGGGCGCGCTCGAGCTGGTGGCGGAAGCGCGCGGGAGAGACGTCGTTGACGCCGCATTCCGACTGGCCGACCGAGTGGTAGCAGAGGATGCGGCCGCCCGGCGCCGGGCGCCGGATCCGGGCGAGGGCGAGCGTCGTGCGCTCGCAGGCCATCCGGGCGGCGGCGACGCGCGGGCGCGTCAGGCCGACCGTCCGGGCGAGGCTCTTGACCGGTGCGGGGATCATCGCAGGGCGTCGCGCAGGCCGTCGACGACCTGGTCCTGCTCCGTCTCCGTCATCCCCGCGTAGAGCGGCAGCAGGATCGCGTGGTCGCGCGCCCGCTCGGATTCGGGCAGCGCGAACCGCCGCGGCGCCTCCGCGTAGGGCGGCTCCAGATGCGCGCACATGATGCCCCGGCGGGTGGCGATGCCGCGGTCGAGCATCGCCTGCATGACCGCCTGCTGGTCCGCGTCGTCCGGGAGGCGGACGCAGTAGCTCTGCCAGTTGCTGCGCAGCCCCATCGGCTCGGGCGGCGGCGTCACCCCGGGGAGGTCGGCCAGCCGCGCGCGGTAGCCGTCGGCGAGGGCGCGGCGCCGGGCGATCAGGTCGGGCAGCCGCTTCAGCTGCTCCCGGCCGATGGCCGCCTGCACGTCCGTCATCCGGTAGTTGAAGCCCGCGATGGAGTACGCCTCGACCACCACCTTGGCGCTGCCGTGGCGGGCGATGTCGGAGACGCTCATCCCGTGCTGGCGCAGCAGCCGGAAGGTCCGGTCCCACGCGGGGTTGGCGGTGGTGATCATGCCGCCGTCGCCGGTGGTCAGCACCTTGCGCGGGTGGAACGAGAAGCAGGCGATGTCGCCCGCCGGGCTGCCGATCGGCCGCCAGACGTCGCCCTGGAGCCGCTCGGAGCCGATGGCGCAGGCGGCGTCCTCGATCACCGGGATGCCGGAGCGGCGCCCGATCGCGGCGATCGCCTCCAGGTCGCAGGGCATGCCCATCTGGTGGACGCAGACGATCGCCTTCGTCTTCTCGGTGATCGCCGCCGCGGCGGCGTCCGGGGCCATGTTGTAGGTCGCCGGGTCGATGTCGACGAAGATCGGCGTCGCCCCGCACTGGGCGATGGCGTTGGCGGTGGCGATGAAGCTGTGGCTCACCGTCACCACCTCGTCGCCGGGGCCGACCCCGACGGCGAGCAGGGCGAGATGCAGCGCGGTGGTGCAGTTCGAGACCGCGCAGGCGTGGGGCGCGCCGACGATCGCGGCGAACTCCGTCTCGAAGGCCGCGACCTGCGGCCCCTGGGTCAGCCATCCGGAGCGGACGACGGCGGCGGCGGCCTCGGCCTCGGGGGCGCCGACTTCGGGCTTGGCGATCGGGATCATGCGAGCGCCCGCCGCAGGTGTTCCGAGCGGGACTCGTCCTGCCACCAGGCGACGAGGTCGGCGAGGCCCTCGGCCGCCCCGATCTTCGCCTCGAAGCCGATCAGCTCCTTGGCGAGGCTCGTGTCGCAGAGGCGCCGGGGCACCGGGTTCACGGCCCGCTCGGCCTCGTGGACCAGCGGCGTGCCGTCCCGGCCCATGATCCGGGTGAGGTGGCCGGCGAGGTCGACCAGCGAGGTCTCGACGCCGGTGCCGACGTTGAGCACCACGTCGGTGGCGGGCGAGATCGCCGACAGGATGTTGGCCCGGGCGATGTCGCGGACATGGACGAGGTCCATGGTCTGCAGGCCGTCGCCGAACACGATCGGCGACTGCCCCTCGGCCAGGCGCTGCATCCAGCGGACCATGACCTCGGTGTAGCGGCCGGTCAGGTCCATCCGCGGGCCGTAGGCGTTGAAGTACCGGAGCGCCACGTAGTCGAGCCCGTGCATGTCGTTGAACGAGCGCAGGAGGCCCTCGCCGAAGGACTTGGCGGCGCCGTACAGGGTCCGGTTGTCGTAGGGGTGGTGCTTCTCGGTCGTCGGGAAGACCTCCGCCATCCCGTAGACCGAGGCCGAGGAGGCCATCACGACCTTGGCGACGCCGGCCTCGACGCAGCTCTCCAGCAGGTTGAAGGTCGCGGCGGCCATCACCTCGAAGGCGTGGCGCGGCTCCGCGGCGCACTGCGTGATCCGGAGGGCCGCCTGGTGGAACACCACGTCGGTGCCCTTGACCAGCGTGTCCATCAGGGCGCGGTCGCGGATGTCGCCCTGGACCAGGCGGACGCGGCCGGAGCCGAGGGCGTCCCCGAGGTTCTCGGGGCGGCCGCGGATCATGTTGTCGATGGCCACGATCTCGTCGCAGCCGGCCTCGACCAGCAGGTCGATGATGTGGGAGCCGATGAAGCCCGATCCGCCCGTGACCAGGATCCGGGTCCCGCGCAGGTCGCCGCTGAACCGGCTTCCCTTGGTGACCTCACGCAGCTTGGGCATCGGCGACCTCGCAGTAGCTGGCGACGGCCCGGCAGACGGTGTCGATCTGCGCGGACGTCATCTCGGGGAACATCGGGAGGGACAGGGTCCGGGCGGCCAGCCGCTCGGTGACCGGCAGGCGGCCGGCACCGTCGTCGAGGTGGCTGTAGGCGGGCTGCCGGTGGACCGGGACGGGGTAGTGGATGCCGGTGGCGATGCCGGCCGCGTTGAGGTACTGGCGCAGCCCCTCGCGGTCCGCCGTCGACACGGCGTAGACGTGGAACACGTGGTCGAGGCCGGCGGGGGCCGGAAGCTCCAGGCCGAGGCCCGCGAGCCGCGCCCCGTACTCCGCCGCCACCGCCTGGCGGGCGCGGGTCCAGCCCTCCAGGTGCGGGAGCTTGACCCCCAGCACTGCGCCCTGGACGCCGTCCATGCGCAGGTTGAAGCCGTGGCGGACGTGGTTGTACTTGCCCTGCTGGCCCCAGTCGCGCAGGCAACGGGCCGCCTCGGCGAGGTCGTCCCGGTCCGTGACGATGGCGCCGCCCTCGCCGTAGGCCCCGAGATTCTTGCCGGGATAGAAGCTGAAGCAGCCGAGATCCCCGATCGTGCCGGCCTTGCGGCCGCCGCGCTCGGCGAGATGCGCCTGAGCGGCGTCCTCGATGAGGGCGATCCCGTGGCGCCGGGCGATGGCGCCGAGCGCGTCGAGATCGGCCATCCGGCCGTGCAGGTGCACCGGCAGGATCGCCTTGGTGCGGGGCGTGATCGCCGCCTCGACCAGGGTCGGGTCCATGGTCCAGTCGACCGGGTCGATGTCGACGAGGACCGGGGTGGCGCCGGCGTACAGCACCGCCGCCACCGTCGCCACGAAGGTCGACGAGACCGTGATCACCTCGTCGCCCGGACCGATGTCGAGGGCGAGGAGGGCGAGGTGCAGGGCCGCGGTGCCGCTGCTGACGGCGACCGCGTGGCGGGCGCCGCAGGCTTCGGCGAAGGCCGCCTCGAAGGCGCTGACCGCCGGGCCGAGGACGAAGTCGCCGCTGCGCAGGACGTTGAGGACCGCGGTCTCAACGTCGCCGCCGATCGCCGCGTACTGCGCCTTGAGGTCGAGGAAGGGGATCATGAGGCCCTCGCAAGTGGCATGAGGTCGATGGGGGTGCCGTTCTGGCGCAGGGAGCGCATGGCGGCTTCGAGCATCTCGACGACGCGCAGGCCGCTGTGGCCGTCGGTCATGGGCGCGGTGCCGTTCTCGATGGAGTCGGCGAAGTGCTCGATCTCGACGATCAGCGCCTCGCGGAAGGACAGGTGCGGCGACCACATGTCGCCGGTCCGGTAGGAGACCATCAGCTCGGTGATGTCGTCCGAGCCGCCGCCGACCGTGACGCCGCGGTCGTAGACCTTGACCTTCTCGATCGGGTCGAGGTCGTTGTAGACGATCATCTTCTTGCTGCCGCCGATCAGCGTCTGCCGCACCTTCACGGGCGCGAGCCAGTTGACGTTGATCTGCGCGACGACGCCGCGCGGGTAGAAGACGGTCAGGTGGGCCATGTTCTCGGGGCGGCCGCTGAAATGGCCGGTGCCGCTCGCCGAGATCGCCACCGGGGCGAGGTCCAGGATGTGGTCGAGGATCGCGAGGTCGTGGACCGCCAGGTCCCAGATCACGTTCACGTCGCGCTGGAACAGGCCGAGGTTCACCCGGGTCGAGTCGTAGTAGAACACGTCGCCGATGGCGTCGGTCGTGATCAGTTCGTGGATCTTCTCGACCGCGCCCGTGTAGACGAAGGTGTGGTCCACCATCAGCCGCAGGTTGCGCTTGGCCGCCTCCTCGATCAGCAGCCGGGCCTCGAAGGCCGAGGGCGTGATCGGCTTCTCGATGAAGACGTGCTTGCCGGCCCGCAGCGCGTTGATGGCGATCTCGAAGTGCGAACTCACCGGCGTCGCCACCATGACGGCGTCGATCGCGGGATCGGCCACGAGGTCGCGCCAGTCCTGATGGAGCTGGACGGCGGGGTAGCGCTTGCCGGCCCGGCCGAGCGCGGCGGGCGACTGGTCGGCGATGGCCACCAGCTGGCAGCGCTCGCTCTCCGAGGTGCACCGGGCGAGGTTCGGCCCCCAGTAGCCGTATCCGACGATACCGATCGAGATCATGACTGCATTCCCCTCAAGCAACCTGCAGAGGCTCGGCCGGCTCGGGCCGCGGCGACTGGACGGAACGGGCGCGCGCGGCGCTCTCGGCGCGCTTGGTGCGGGTGTCGCCGACGACCCGCGCGGGGCATCCGGCGACGATGGCGAAGGCCGGGACGTCCCGGGTGACGACGGCACCGGCGCCGACCAGGGCGCCCTCGCCGATGGTGATCCCCGCCACGATGGTGGCGTTGGAGCCGATGGAGGCGCGGGCCTCGACCACGGTCTCGACGAGCTCCCACTCGCCGTCCCGCTTCAGGCTCCCGTCCGCGTTGGTGGCTTCCGGGTAGAGCTCGTTGGTGAAGACCACGCCGTGGCCGACGAACACCTCGGCCCCGATCGAGACGCCCGCGCAGATGAAGCTGTGCGAGGAGATCTTGCAGCGCGGGCCGATCCGGCTGCCGCGCTGGATCTCCACGAAGGGGCCGATGCGCGAACCGCTTTCGATTCGACATCCATAAATATTGACTAGATCCGGGTAGAAGATCCCCACATCCGCCCCAATATCCGCATCGGTAATCGGCATACCCGCCGCTCCTTCCGCCGAACTTCTGTGCGTCAAAACTGCACAGAGCTGCGGACGGCCGGGAACCCAGGCTTTCGATGCGGTTCGTCCGTCGAAAGGCGAACGGCGCCCATCCGGTGTGACCCCTCCCCGGCCCGGCGTACCGTTCGGGCCAGGGGGCCTACGTCGAAAGGCGAAGCCCCCGCCCCGGCAAGGATGCCCGCGCCCGCCATTTGGAGGAGTCCCGGCTGGCTCGGCCGTTACGCATCATGCCGTCTCAGCCCTCATGAGCCCGTGAGGCCGGCGCGGTCCTGCCGCTCGACCGCCGCGCCCGGGTTCCGAGGGCGAGCCTTAAGGGGACGATGCGTGTCGAAGATGTCGACGAAGACCGCGGCAACCCGCGCCACCGCCCGCGCCGGCCGCGCCGGTCTCGCGGCGTGCCTGCTCGCCCTGTCGGCGCTGCCGGCGGCCGCGGAGTACCGCATCGGGCCCGGCGACACGATCGAGGTCACGGCCCTCAGCATCCCGACCTTCAAGCAGGAGGCGACGGTCTCCACCGACGGCACCGTCATGGTCCCGCTGCTCGGGGACGTCCCGGCCGCCGGGCTCACCGTCGCGGAGCTGCGCCAGAGCCTGCAGAAGTCGCTGCCCGCCAAGGCGGTGCGGCAGCGCAACTCCGAGGGCAAGGAATCGATCGCCGTGCTCGAGCCCGACGAGATCGGGGTGCGGATCTCGAAGTACCAGCCGGTCTACCTGAGCGGCGACGTGACCAAGCAGGGCGAGCACCCGTTCCATCCGGGCATGACCGTGCGGCAGGCCATCGCCCTGGCGGGCGGCTACAACCTCCTGCGGTTCAGGATGGAGAACCCCGTCGTCGAGACGGCGAACCTGCGCGCCGAGTACGACAGCACCTGGGCGAGCATCCAGCGGGAATCCGCCACGATCTGGCGCCTGAAGGCGGTCGTCGCCGCGTCGCGGGGCGACAAGTCCCCGCCGCCGGCGGACGTCGCCCCGGGCAGCCGCGCGACCCCAGCGCAGAAGCTCGCCGAGCAGCAGCTCCGGGTGCAGATGACCGACATCGCCAAGGAGAAGGACCATCTGCAGCGCTCCCTCAACCGGACGCAGACGCAGTTCACCAGCCTCAGCGATCAGCAGGTCAAGGAGAAGGAGGGCGTCACCGCCGACGCCGAGGATTACGACACCGTGCGGGCGCTCTTCCAGCGCGGCGCCGTGGTCACGACCCGGCTGACCGACGCGCGGCGCGCCGTCCTGCTCTCCTCGACCCGCGCGCTGCAGACGACGGTCCAGCTCACCCAGCTCGAGCGCGACAAGAGCGACGTCGCCCGCAAGCTCGAGCGGGTCGACGACGTGCAGGCCATGGACGCCCTGGAGAAGCTCCAGGTCGCGGAGAACAACCTGGCGACGTACCGGTCGCGCCTGAACAGCATCAACGACAAGCTGGTCTATACCGGCGCCCTCCGGGCGCAGCTCCTGTCCGGAAGCCGCGCGCAGGCGGCGATCGCGGTCTTCCGGCAGAGCGGACCGGCCAAGACGCAGATCGACGCCGCCGAGGACACGGAGCTGCTGCCGGGCGACGTCGTGGAGATCGCGCTCAAGCCGGATCCCGCCATGCGGGGCGTCGGCGACGGGGCCGGCCAGAACTGACCCACCCGCCCCGGCTCGACGCGCCCATCGGGCCGAGCCGGCGTCCCCTTTGACGGAGAGCGCCCCGAGGCGGTGACCGCCGCGGTGAGGAGAGATCCATGAACCGACACTCGACCAGCGCGTCCTTCCTGCCGATCGGTGCGACCCGCCCCGGTGGGACCGGAGCCTGGCGCGGCCAGCCCTTCTCGCCCGAGACGGAGTCCCAGGTCTCGATCCTGACCATCGCGCGGCAGAACTGGCGGTCGATCCTGGCCTTCGCGGCCGTCGGGCTGGTCTGCGCCGGGATCTACGTCGCGACAGCGCCGGCCATCTTCACGGCCCGGGCCCGCGTCTACATCGAGAGCCGCTCCAGCCCGGTGACGGCCCGCGACACGCCCAATGCCGGGACGCCGCTCGAGATCGCCGAGGTCGAGAGCCAGGTCGAGTACATCCGCTCGGAGAAGATCGCGCTCGCCGCCGTGCACCGGCTCGACGAGTCCGCCCTGAAGGATCTGGCGGCGCCGACGCACCCGCTCGTCGCGAAGGTCCGGGAGTTCGTGAAGGCCGCCAAGGCGCTCCCCCTCCGGCTGATCGGGGCCGAGCGGCCGGTCCAGGAACCCGCCCCCGTCAGCCCGGACCTGCGCCAGGCCCGGACGCTGCGCGAGAACGTCGAGGCCAGCCGCATCGGCGCCGCCTACGTGATCGAGGTCGGCTACAGCGCGGACAATCCCGCCACGGCGGCCGCCGTCGCGAACGCGGTGGCCGGGGCCTATGTCAGCACCGAGCTGGAGAACCGGGCCCAGGTCTGGAAGGTCGCCGGCGAGTGGATGCTGCCGCGCCTGAAGGAACTCCAGCAGCGCGCCAGCCAGGCCTCGCGCGAGGCCCAGACCTACAAGGCCGAGCACACCATCATCGACCTGGGCAAGCGCGGCCTCGTGGGCGAGCAGCAGGTCGAGGAGCTCAACACCGCGGTGGCCGCAGCCCGGTCCAAGACCGTCGACGCCCGCGCGGTGCGCGATCAGATCCGCGGGCTCCTCGATTCCGACATCGCCGATCCGGGGATCACCGAGGCGTTCAAGGACAGCGTCATCATCCAGCTGCGCCGGCAGTACGTCGACCTCGTGCAGCGCGCCGACGACCTGAAGCGCCGACTCGGCCCCGACCACGAGGCGGTCCAGGCGATCCAGCGGGACATCCTGGCGGCCAAGCAGTCGCTGCGCACCGAGCTCGAGCGCCTCGCCGTGTCCCTCGACCACGATTACGAGGTCGCCAAGGCGCGCGAGGACAGCATGACGGCGGCCTTCGACGCGCTGATCTCGAAGACGCTGATCATGAGCAACGCTCGCGTCAAGGCGCGGGAGCTCGACCGCACCGCCGAGACCTACGACCAGATCTACACCAACCTGCTCCAGCGCTACATCGACGCCGTCAACCAGCAATCCTATCCGCAGCCCTCCGCCCACGTGATCACGCCCGCGACCGTGCCGGAATCCCCGAGCGCGCCCCGCGGCAGCCTGATCATGCTGCTCGGCCTCCTGGTCGGCACCGGGTTCGGCGTGAGCGGCGCCTTCGCGCGGCACTGGTTCGACCGGACGATCCGCACGCCCCGGCAGCTGACCGGCCACGGCCTGACCTGCCTCGCCGCCCTCCCCGAGCTGCGGCGCGAGCCCGGCTTCCGGGCGGCGCTCGCCCTGGCGCAGGCCCACGCCAACGAGGCGCAACGTCCGGCCAGCATCGAGGCGTTCCGGGCGAGCGCCGTGCGGTTCATGCCGCAATCGGTGTTCGTCGAGCGCCTGCACAGCCTCAAGGCCCACGTCCTGGGCAGCGACCGCCGCGGCCCGGTCTTCGCGATCGGCGTCACGTCCGTGGGGGCCGGCGCGGGCAAGACCCTGTTCGCGAGCAATCTCGGCCAGCTCCTCGCCCGCGCCCGCGCGAGCTCCGGGCGGGTGCTGATGATCGACGCCGACGTCCGGCAGGGGACGCTCTCGCGGCTCAGCCAGGCCACCGAGCAGCGCGGCCTCCTCGACGTGCTCGCCGGCCGCTGCGGCGCCACCGAGGCGGTCCGCCCCCAGCCCGGCGAGGTCCGCCTGCTCGCCTGCGGCAACCGCCACCCGAACGATCCCCATTTCAGCGATCTGATGACCCCGGAGGGCGTCGCCGCGGTGCTGGGGGACGGACGCCCCGCCCTCGACCGCCCCGCCCTCGACCGCGTCGTCGTCGACCTGCCCCCGGTGGACGAGCTCCCCACGCTCCGGCCGCTCCTCGACACGCTCGACGGCCTGATCATCGTGGTGGAGGCGGGCCGGACCAGCATCGACGACGTCGCCGCCGCCGTGCACGATCTCGAGTCGAGCGGCAGCACCGTCCTGGGCGTCGTGCTCAACAAGACCAACGACGGCCAGACGGTCCGGCGCGGCGGATTCCGCGGCGCGCTGAGCCGCTGGACCGCGGCCCGGCGCAGCGCCCGCGGCGCGACCCAGGCAGCCTCGTGACCGGCCCGCGCGCCGAAGGCCTCGACCGGGTGGCGGCCTTCGCGCCGGCCCGGGCCGCCCCGACCCCGGCCTTCGCGGTTTCCGCGACGGCCTCCGTCACGGCCTCCGAGACCCCGCGCGGCCGCCGCGTCGCCTTCTTCGGGCACGACCGGGCCGAGCCCACGGTCCGGAAGCGGGTCGACGCCATCCGGGACGCCGGGTGGTCGGTCATCGTGTACGCCTTCGAGCGGGACCGCCCCGGCGCGGTGCCGGCCGAGGCCCCGGTGGCCGACGACATCGTCCCCCTCGGCCTGACCGTCGACCGCAATTACGCCCGCCGCCTGCCGCGCCTCGCCGTCGGCATCGCCCGGGCGCTGCGCCGCCGGCGCGACCTGCGCGCGGCGGACGTGATCTACGTGCGCAACCTCGACATGGCCCTCGTGGCCTGGACCGCGGCGCGCCTCGCCGGGAGCCGCGCGCGCCTCGTCTACGAGGTGCTCGACATCCAGCGTCTGATGGTGCGGCCGGACGCGCCGGGACGGATCGCCCGCGCGGTCGAGCGCTGGATCCTCGGCCGCAGCGACCTCCTCGTCGTCAGTGCCCCGGACTTCATCGACCGGTACTTCCGGCCGGTCCAGGGCTTCGCCGGCGCGTGGCACCTCCTCGAGAACAAGGTCATGGGCCACCGCCTCGGCGAGGTGACGACCCGGCTCGACCGCACCCGGACGGCGGAACCGCCCTGGGTGATCGGCTGGTTCGGGACGCTGCGCTGCCGCCGGAGCCTGACGATCCTCGCCGCCATCGCGGACGCCCTCGGCGACTCGGTGCGGATCGTCCTGGCCGGGCGCCTCTCCGAGGAGGACATTGCCCCGCGCGCCCTGGCGGACACGCTGGACGGCCGGCCGAACATGTCGTTCCGCGGCCCCTACGCCAATCCCCGCGACCTTCCGGAGATCTACAGCGGGATCCACTTCAGTTGGGCCGTCGATTACCTCGATGACGGACTGAATTCGGACTGGCTACTGCCGAACCGGCTCTACGAGGGCGGCCTGTGCGGCGCCCTGACGCTGGCGCGCGCCGCGACGGCCACCGGACGCTACGCGGTGTCGGAGCGCCTGGGCTGGGCGTTTCCCGAGCCGCTCGCCGATTCGGTGACGGCGTTCCTGCGGACGCTGACGCCGGAGGCCTACGCGGAGCGACATGCCGGCCTGCTCGGCCGCGACCTCGGCACGTTCGTCGATGTCGGCGGCATGCGCGATCTCCTGGTCCGGCTGGACGAGAGCCGTGGCCGATCGCGTTGCGATCGGCCACGGCTCTAAACCTTTGTCTCGACGCGCTCTCTCACGCCGAACCGGTATCCACTTCGGCGGAGAGCGCTCTCGATCGCCGCCGCGGCGATTCCGGATCCCGGCAGGGATCCGCCAGTGATTCGCCCGTCGCGTCGGACGGCGCGCGGGGCGGCCTCTCCTCCCGCGGAGCGTGCCGTTTGGTACAGCGCCGCACCGATGAAATCAGTACTCGGACCCCAACAGGGTAAACAACTGAGTACGCATGTTGCCTTTTAGCCTCAGTCAGGTACATCGGGCCCTCATCCCTCGAATACTCCCGTCACGAATACCTACATCGCACCGAGATCATTGAATTGCCCTCGAAGTCCCACCGATACGACCACGCAACAAGTAGTTCCGAATAAGACAAAGTTTCGATATTCTTAAAACCGACATCTGAGCGACTACATTCGAAAAGATCTTGAATCGGACCACCACAGACGGCGAATGATCTTGCGAATGCATCTCTCCACCAGCACCGTCGTGCGCAATCAAACAAATCACTATGTACGTACGTAGTGCGCGATGATTGTATTTAGCCCTGCAATTTAAGGGTTAAGATTCAAATAGGGTATTTACAGACGATTTTACGAAAGCTAGCATTGTATCCGTGGTCATCGGCAATCGCCCCAAGGCGACCGGCGCCACCGCGTATCTCAGTGTCACGCCGTCGGCGAGCGCATTGGGTATCCCGTCATCGCTGACATTCGGCTTCCTTCGAAAGGAGGTAATTTTCTATGGCCAGTCTTGGTACTCGAGACGCGCTCACCCTCGTTGAGCGGGACACGGCCGAAAGCCGCCGCGGCTTTTCGGGTGCACATGCCGGTGACAACCCGGTCGTCGTCGAGCAACGGGACCAGTCCCGGGGCCGCGCCAGCCGCATCGTCATCATCGATCGACGCCAGCTCGTCGGCCGATGCCTCGCCGCCTCGCTCAGCGAGGCCGACCGGCAGACGTCGTTCGAAGTCTTCGCGGACATCGAATCGTGGAAGCGGCAGACGCCGTTCGTCGCCGCGAGCGTGGTCGTTCTCTGCCGGCCCGACGGCAACCTGACCGAGACCGAATGGACCGAGATCACGCGGGAACTGGCGTTCCTGCAGGGCGAGGCCGGCGCTCCGCCGGTGGCCGTCATCTCGGACGGCGAGAACCTCGACCAGATCGTGCGGATCATCAAGCTCGGCGTCAAAGGCTACATCCCGACGACGACCTCCGTGGACATCGCCCTGCAGGCGCTCCAGCTCGTGCAGGCCGGCGGCGTCTACATCCCGGCCGAATGCCTCCTCCCCCTGCTGGCCAACATCAAGGTGGACGAGCCGGTCGAGGCCGGGGACGACGACATCTTCTCGCCGCGGCAGCTCTGCGTGGCGCGGGCGCTCCGGAAGGGGACGCCGAACAAGATCATCGCGTACGAACTCAACATGTGCGAGAGCACCGTGAAGGTTCACGTCCGCAACATCATGAAGAAGCTCAAGGCCAAGAACCGGACCGAGGTCGCCTACCTGACCAACAAGTACTTCCTCCGGGAAGATTCCAGCCTGGCGAGCGTGAAGGCCCCGGCGGCCTGATCGCTCGGGCGCCGGCCCCGCCGCGGCGGGGCCGCCCTGGCAGAAATTCGGTCCGGCGCGGCCGGACGGAGCTTCGGGGTCTCCTCGTGGATCGCCTGCCCGGGCGGCCCGCGAGGGGACCCGTTTCGCGTCGGACCGTCCCGCCAAGCGGTCGGCGGATCGGCGCGGCGCCACCGGCCCGGTCCCGACGCCGCGGATCGGCCTCCCCGTCCTTTCGCCCCGCGCGCCGGCGCGGTCCCCGAGGCCGGAGCGGCCGCGCGCCGGGTCGCTCGTACAGGGGATCGTCCAGCGGATCGGCGGGGCTTCCGTCCGCCGCCCTCATCGGCGCCGGGCGACGACGGGCCCGCGTTCCGCGGGCCCGGCCGCGCCTCACGCGGTCCCGGCGACGGCGTCGGCGGGGGGCAGAGCCGGCGGGATCTCGGACTCGTCGCCGGGCTGGTCACCGGGTTCGTCAGGCCGGCCCACGCTGCTGTAGGCGAAGCCGTGCGCCCGGACGTCGGCGGCCCGGTAGACGTTGCGGAGATCCACGAGGACCGGTCGCTGCATCGCCGCCCGCAGCCGGTCGAGGTCGAGGGCCCGGAACGCGTCCCACTCGGTGACGAGGACCAGCGCGTCTGCGCCCTCGGCACAGTGGTAGGCGTCCTCCGCGAAGGCGACGCCGGGCAGGAGCGGGCGCGCCTGCTCCATGCCCTCGGGATCGTAGGCGCGGATTACGGCGCCGGCGTCCTGCAGG
>NZ_JBKFAL010000015.1:0-143455 GCF_053345625.1 Methylobacterium sp. D53M | reverse complement strand
GATTCCCATTCCTGCGGCGGGGACCACGCAAGGGCCCCGAATCCTGGTCCGCCGCCCCGAAGTTCCGACAGGGGCGAAAAACGCGGTCCGCTTAGAGGGTCGGCCGCCAGGGATCAAGCTCCGCGACGCGCGGGGGCCCGCCGACCGACCGCGCTGTCAAGCTGCGGATGCGAGTCTTGAACGGAGAAAGATCAATCACAGGCAGTATCCGCGCCGCTTTCGCGCCACAGTGTGGCTTCGCGGGCATAGCGGGATCCGTGCGGCCGAGCTTAAGTGGCGACAACAACGCGTCACCTCGGACCCCCGCCATGATGAAGAAGCTCCTCCTCGCCACCGCCGCGACGGCCCTGGTCACGACGGCCGCCTCCGCCGCCGACCTGCCGCGTCGCGCCGCCCCGCCGCCGGTCTTCACGCCGGTGCCGGTCTTCACCTGGACGGGCTTCTACGCCGGTCTCGAGTCCGCCTACACCTTCACCGACCGTGAGCGCATCACGACCGTCGGCGTCCAGCCCGGCAACGCCACCAACGTCGCCCTCGGCCGCCGCCCGTTCGCGACCTCGACCTCGCAGGACGGCTTCGCCAACATCGGCGGCACCGCCGGCTACAACTACCAGTTCACGCCGGGCGCCGGCATCGTCGTCGGTATCGCCAACAGCATCGACTGGACGGACATCACCAAGAACCGGGTCGTGTTCGGCACCGGCAACGTCGCCGGCGGCCCGCCGAACATCAGCCAGTTCCGCCAGAGCCTCGACTGGCTCGGCACCCTCACCGGCCGCGTCGGCTACGCCTTCGACCGCGTCCTGGTCTACGGGATGGGCGGCCTCGCCTACGGCAACGTGTTCCACGACGCCAACTTCTACACCCCGGGCGGCCGCCTCCAGTTCGCCGGCCGCTACGACGACTTCAAGACCGGCTTCGCCTACGGCGGCGGCATCGAGTTCGCCCTGCCGACCGACAGCTTCCTGAACACCTTCGCGCTCGGCCGCTACATCGGCATCAAGTACGACGCCATCACGGTGAAGGCCGAGTACCTGCACTACGATCTCGGCAGCCAGAACGTGCTCGTCGGCGCGGTCCCGGGCGTGGGCAACGGCGCGTACATCTCGCGCTTCCGCACCGAGGGAAGCATCGTCCGCGCCGGCTTCAACTACAAGTTCGGCGGCATCTGAGACAGACGACGCCGGGGTCTCCCCGGCGGATCACAGCGAGGGCGGGTGCCGGCATCGGCGCCCGCCCTTTTTCGTGGCTCACGCGCGCCCCGCGAACCGCGGCCCGAGCCGCCGAGAGCCGCGTCGCGTCAGCAGGCGCGCAGGTGCGCCACCAGCCGTGCGGCCGCCGCCTCCGCGGAGCCGGTATTGAGGATCGTCAGGTCCGCGGTGACGCCGCCCTCCCGGGCGAGACGCGCCGCCAGGTCGCCGTCCTGCGCGCGGCCGCGGGCGGCGATGCGCCGCGCCAGGATCTCGGGGGGCGCCGTGATCTCGACGACGCTCACCCGCGGGCCGCCCGCCCGCGCCCGCGCGACGACGCGGCGCGAGACGTTGCAGACCACCACGTGCCCGTCGGCGACGCGCCGGCCGACCGCCTCCGGGAGCGCGTAGCCGAGGCCGTGGGCGCGCCAGCTCAGGGTGAAGCGGCCGGCCGCGCAGCCCTCGCTGAAGGCCGCCTCGTCGATCTCGTCGTTGTCCTCGTCGGCCGAGGGGGGGCGGGTGACGAGGCGGCGCGGGAAGACGTAGCGCGGGTCGTCGGCGAGCGCCGCCCGGGCGAGCCGGATCAACGTGTCCTTGCCGGCCCCGCTCGGGCCGACCACCAGGACGAGGCAGCCCGCCATCAGGCGACCCGCCGGCCGGCGCGCCAGACCTCGCGGACGACCGGCACGCCCTCGGCCCGCTGCACGCGCACGAGGTCGGCCCGCAGCCCGGGCGCCAGGGCGCCGCGATCGGTCAGGCCGGTGGCGCGGGCGGGGTTCGACGTGACGGTGGCGAGCGCCGCGGGCAGCGTGATCCCGGGCGCCTGCTCGGGCAACAGGAAGGCCGCCATCAGCAGGCTCGCCGGCACGTAGTCCGACGACAGGATGTCGAGGTACCCGGCCTCGGCCAGCGCCAGGGCCGCGACGTTGCCGGAATGCGAGCCGCCGCGGATCAGGTTCGGCGCGCCCATCATCACGGTGATGCCCTGCCGGTGCGCGGCCTCGGCCGCCTCCAGGGTGGTGGGGAACTCGGCCAGCCGCACGCCCTCGCCGACCGCGAGGTCGACGTCGGCCAGGGTGGTGTCGTCGTGGCTCGCCAGCGGGATGCCCATCTCGCGGGCGAACTGGACGAGGGCCGGCCGGTTCTTCGCGTTGAGCGCGCGCCCGTCGCGGACCTTGCGCTCGGTGTTGGCGCGGATCTCGTCCATCGGCCGACCGCCGCGGGTGGCGTAGGTGTAGTACTTCTCCATGTCACGGAACTGCCGCTGGCCGGGCGTGTGGTCCATCAGCGAGATCAGCCCCACCGGGTAGCGTGCCGTGAAGGCCGCCACCGTGTCGAGCACGTCCAGGGAGGGCAGCTCGCAGCGCAGGTGTGTGAAGTGCTCGGCCCGGAACAGGTCGGCGGCGCGCGCGGTGGCGATGGCGCCGGCGAGCTGCTCCAGCTCGGAGCCGAGGCCGCTGCCGTCCGGATCGCTGCCGGCACGGAGCGAATCGAACACCGTGGTGATGCCCGAGGCGGTGATCTGCGCGTCGTAGGCCAGGACGGCGCCGAGGGGATGCCAGCGCACCTTCGGGCGCGGCGCGAAATGGCTCTCCAGGTGGTCGGTGTGCAACTCGATCAGGCCGGGGATCAGGTGGTCGCCGCCGAGATCGAGGCCGCGCGCGGGCGGGCGCCCCTCGCCGATCTCGGCGATCGCCCCGTCCGAGACCGCGAGCCAGCCGCGCTGCACCCGGTCCGGCAGGACCAGGGTCGCGTTCTCGAGGATGAAGTCGTCCATCGTGAGGATCCTCAGGCTGCCCGGGCGCGCGGCGCGAAGCGGGTGACATCGACCACCCGGGTCGCCACAGCGTCGCGCATCTCGCTGTCGTGGAAGATGCCGAGCACGCCGGCCCCGGCCCTGAGCTTCTCGCGGACGAGCTCGGCCACCACGGCGCGGTTCTCCGCGTCCAGGGAGGCGGTCGGCTCGTCGAGGAGCAGGAGCGGCCGGTCGGCGATCAGGCCCCGAGCGATGTTCACCCGCTGCTGCTCGCCGCCCGAGAAGGTCGCGGGCGGCAGGCCCCAGAGCCGCTCCGGCAGGTTGAGCCGGGCCAGCAGGCTCTCGGCCCGGGCGCGCGCCGCCGCTTCGGACAAGCCGCCCTCGCGGCCGGCGGCCTCGACGACGTCGAGGGCCGGGACCCGCGGGATCACCCGGAGGAACTGCGACACGTAGGCGATCACCCGCGCCCGCAGCGCCAGGACCGCCCGCGGATCGGCCCGGACGACGTCTACGACCGTCGCGCCGTCGCGGACCAGGATCGCGCCGCCGTCGCAGCGGTAGTTGCCGTAGGCCATCTTCAGCAGCGAGGATTTTCCCGCGCCGGACGGGCCGCCGAGCACCACGCACTCGCCGGGCTCCACGGACAGGCTGACATCGCCCACCACCGGCAGCACGACGCCGCCGCGCAGGTGCAGGGTGAAGCTCTTGGCGACGGTCTCGAAGGTCAGGAGCGCGGTCATGCGGCGAGCACCGAGGCGACGAGGAGCTGGGTGTAGGCGTGCTCGGGATCGTCGAGCACGCGGTCGGTGAGGCCGGTCTCGATCACCCGGCCGGCGCGCATGACCATGATCCGGTGCGAGAGGAGCCGCGCCACCGCGAGGTCGTGGGTGACGATGATCACCGCGAGCCCCAGCTCGGCCGAGAGCCGGCGGATCAGGTCGAGGAGCCGGGCCTGGACCGAGACGTCGAGGCCGGAGGTCGGCTCGTCCATCAGCACGAGGCGGGGGCCGGTGACGAGGTTCCGGGCGATCTGCAGGCGCTGGCGCATGCCGCCGGAGAAGCGCGTCGGCGGGTCGTCGATCCGGTCGGCGGCGATCTCGACGCGGCCGAGCCAGTCGAGGGCCTGGGCGCGGATCCGCCCGTAATGGCGGTCGCCGAGCCCCATCAGCCGCTCGCCGACATTGCCGCCGGCCGAGACCGCCATGCGCAGGCCCTGGGCCGCGTCCTGGCGGACGAAGCCCCACTCGGTGCGCATCAGCGCCCGGCGCCCGGCCTCGCTCAAGGTGGCGAGGTCGCGCAGCGCGCCGTCGCGCATCCGGTAGGCGACGGTCCCGGAATCGGGCGCCAACTCAGTGGCGATGAGGGAGAGGAGCGTCGACTTGCCGGAACCGGATTCGCCCACGATCGCCAGAACCTCGCCGGGGACGAGGTCGAACGACACGTCGGCGCAGGCGAGCCGGGCGCCGTAGCGCTTGGTCAGGCCGCGGACCTGAAGCAGGGTTTCGCTCATCGGGTCGCCTCCGCGGCGTCGGGCAGGAAGGGGGGATCGAGGCGGAAGCTGTAGCCGTAGCGCTCGAAGCCGAGGCTCTCGTAGAAGGCGTGGGCCGGCTTGGCGTCGACGTTCGACGACAGGGCGAGCTTGTAGCAGCCCCGCGCCACGGCGAGCCGGGCCGCCTCGTGCATCATCGCCCGGCCGAGACCGCCGCCGCGGTGCCGGGACGCGACCACGACACTCTCGACGAGCGCCGAGGGGGTGCCCCAGTGGGCGATGTTGTCGAGGATGACGAGGCAGAAGGTGCCGACGACCGCGCCGTCGCGTTCGGCCACGTAGAGCCCGTAATCGGGATAGGCCGCGAGCCGGTCGAGCAGCGCCCCGGCCTGTGCCAGGGTCGCCGCCCGCCCGCCGTTCAGTTCGGCGTAGAGGTCGAGGATCGCGGGCAGGTCGGGCTTTCCAGCCCGGCGGATTGTGAGGTCGGTCATAGCGCGTCTCATGCCGCGTCCCCCGTGCCGACATGGCCGTCCGCGCGGCGCCCCTCGCAATGGTCGGTATCCGAGCAGACGAACATCCGCCGGCCCGCATCGTCGAGCAGCACCTCGTCGAGATAGACGCCCTCGGCACCGCACAGCGCGCAGGGATGCTCGAACGCCTGGATCCGGAACGGGTGGTCCTCGAAGTCGAGGCTGCGCACCCGCGTGTAGGGCGGCACCGCGTAGATCCGCCGCTCGCGGCCCGCGCCGAAGAGCTGGAGCGCCGGGCAGTCGTCCATCTTGGGGTTGTCGAATTTCGGCGTCGGCGACGGGTCCATCACGTAGCGGCCCGCCACCTCCACCGGGTACGCGTAGGTGGTGGCGATGTGGCCGTGGCGGCTGATGTCCTCGTAGAGCTTCACGTGCATGGCGCCGTACTCGGCCAGCGCGTGGAGCTGGCGGGTCTCGGTCTCGCGAGGCTCGAGGAAGCGCAGGGGCTCGGGGATCGGCACCTGGTAGACGAGGGTCTGCCCCTCGGTGAGCGGCGTCTCGGGGATGCGGTGGCGGGTCTGGATCACCGTCGCCTCCGCGGTGCGGGTGGTGGTGACCACCCCGGAGGTCTTGGCGAAGAAGCGGCGGATCGAGACCGCGTTGGTGGTGTCGTCGGCGCCCTGGTCGATGACCTTCAGCACGTCCGAGCGCCCGAGGATCGCGGCCGTCACCTGCACGCCGCCGGTGCCCCAGCCGTAGGGCATCGGCATCTCGCGGGAGGCGAAGGGCACTTGGTAGCCCGGCACCGCGATGGCCTTGAGGATGGCCCGGCGGATCATCCGCTTCGTGCCCTCGTCGAGATAGGCGAAGTTGTAGCCCGGTTCGCTCTCCGGGCGGTGCGCGATCGCGGCGCTCATTCGGCAGCCTCCTGCATTTCGACGGCGTCGGACCCGCGCTCGAACTCGGTACGTAGCCGGCGAACCAGCTCCAGCTCGGCCTGGAAGTCGACGTAATGGGGCAGCTTCAGGTGCTCGACGAAGCCGGTCGCTTGGAGACTGTCGCAGTGGGCCAGCACGAATTCCTGATCCTGGGCCGGGCTCGCCACCGGCTCGCCCAGCTCCTCCGCGCGGAGCGCCCGGTCGACCAGGGCCATCGCCATGGCCTTGCGCTCGCTCTGCCCGAAGCTCAGCCCGTAGCCGCGGGTGAACTGGGGCGGGGCCGCCCCCGAGCCCTTGAACTGGTTGACCATCTGGCACTCGGTCAGCCGCACCCGGCCGAGCGGCACCGCGAAGCCCAGTTCCTCGGGCACGAACTCGACCGCGACCTCCCCGACCCGGATCTCGCCGACGAACGGGTGGGTGCGGCCGTAGCCGCGCTGCGTCGAGTAGGCGAGGCCGAGCACGAAGCCCTCGTCGCCCCGGGCCAGCGCCTGGAGGCGGAGCGCCCGGTCGGCGGGGTAGTCCACCGGCTCGCGGGTGAGGTCGCCCGCGGGCGCGCCGTCGTCCGGGGGCGAGGGCTCGATCAGGCCGTCCCGGGCCAGCAGGTCGGTGACCCGCGGGCAGGTGCCGGCATCGGCGCGCGGCTCGGCCTCGGCGGCGGGCTCGATCCCGGCTTCGGACTCGGCGGCGAGCGCGAAGTCGACCAGCCGGTGGGTGTAGTCGAAGGTCGGCCCGAGCACCTGCCCGCCGGGCAGGTCCTTGAACGTCGCGGAGATCCGGCGCTCGACCGCCATGGCGCCGGTGTCGACCGGCGCGGAGGCGCCGAAGCGCGGCAGCGTGGTCCGGTAGGCCCGGACCAGGAACACCGCCTCGACCACGTCGCCGCGCGCCTGCTTGAGCGCCAGAGCCGCGAGGTCCGGATCGTAGAGCGAGCCCTCGGTCATGACCCGGTCGACGAGCAGCGCCATCTGCTCCCGGATCTGCGCCACGGAGAGCTCCGGCACGGCCGGGTCACCCCGGCGCGCCTCGGCGAGGAGCCGGTGGGCGTTGTCGATGGCGGCCTCGCCGCCCTTCACGGCCACGTACATGGATCAGGCCTCCGTCACCGTCGTGGAGCGCGGCAGGCCGGCCACGCGTCCGGGCGCCGTCAGGATCAGGTCGACGCCGAGGGGGAAGCCCGCGCGGTTCTCCGCGAGCTGCGCCGCGAAGCCGTCCGGCAGGGGCGCCGGCGCGATCCGGGCGGTGCCCCGGATGCCGGGGCCGGACAGGTGCAGCCCCTCCCCCTCCGCGAGCGCGTCGAGGGCGAGCACCAGCGTTGTGGCGGTGTCGGGATAGGCCGGCGTCCCGGCGGCGAACTCCGCCAGCGGCGGGCAGCGCGCCGGGTCGCTGATCAGCGCGAAGGCCGCCGCGGCCGGGTCGCCGGTGAGCGGCGCGCCGGTGTGGAAGCGCAGGTATTCCGCGACCTCCGGCGCCGCGGCGAGGGCCGGATCGAGCCAGACCGGCGTGTCGGCGTCGGTGAGCGTCAGCGCGACGGCGGCCAGTTCCGGCGTCAAGGGCGCGGGCGGCGCGAGGCCCGGCGCGAGGGACCGGACGCGTCCGGGGCGGGCGAGGGCGTCCATCACGGCGCGGAACGTGTCCTGCGCGTCGTGAACCGGGTCGGCGAAGCCGAGGGCGAGCATGCTCAATCCTCTCCGCGGGCGAGGGTCAGGAAGTCGACCCGGGTGGCGGCCGTGCGCCGGGCGGCCCGATCCCGAGAGGCCGCGAGCCGCCGGGCGGCGGGCTCCAGGGCGGCCTCGACCCGGGCGCGCCGGACGGGATCCTGCCAGAGGGCGTCGAGGATCGCGGCGAGCCGCGCCTTCGCGCGGTCGCGGCCGAGATGGTAGGCGAAGCCCGCCGGACCGTCCGCGAGGCGGATGGCGGCCCGGGTCACGCTGACCTCGCCGAGATTGAACGGGCGACCGTCGCCGCCGATCCGGCCCGACGCCATCACGAGACCGGTCTCGGGCGGACGCAGGTCCGCGGCCGCGGGCGCTTCGAGGCCCGACACGGCCGCCTCGAGGGCCGCCTCGAGATCCGCGCGGCTCGCCTCGGCACACAGGGCCATGACCGCTTGGCGCGCCGCGGTCTCGCCCTCGGATCCCGGATGTCTCGGGGTCGTCGTCATCGCGAATCCCTTCGTCGCTCGGTTGTCTAGGTGTATAGACAACTGGCGTGCGCCGCACAAATGAAGTTTGGATGACAGGATGGATGCGCAGGAGCAGGCGGCCGCCCTCGTCCGGGGCGAGGGGCTGACGGCGTGGCGGCAGATCGCCGACGCGCTGACGGCCGAGATCGCGGCGGGACGCTACGCGCCGGGACAGCAGCTCCCCGCCGAGGCCGCCCTGGCGACGCGGTTCGCGGTGAACCGGCACACGGTGCGGCGCGCCCTCGCGGCGCTGGCCGAGGGCGGGCTCGTGCGCGCCAGCCAGGGCCGGGGCACCTTCGTGGAGGAGGCGCCGCTCGCCTACCCGATCGGGCCGCGCACGCGCTTCTCCGAGATCGTCGCCGGGGCCGGGCGCGAGGCCTGGGGCGACCTCGTCGCGGCGACCACGGTCCAGGCCGGGACCGAGCAGGCGGCGTCCCTGGCCCTCGCCCCCGGCGCGCCGATCCTGGAGTTGCTGACGGTCCACCGGGCGGACGGCGCGCCGCTCTCGACGGCGCTGACCTGGCTGCCGCTGCCGCGCTTCGCGGGTTTCGCCGAGGCCTACGCGGCGCGCGGCTCGATCACCCGGGCCTTCGCGACCTGCGGCGTCCACGACTACACCCGGCTCTCGACGCGGATCCGGGCCCGCCCCGCGGATCCCGCGGAGGCGCAGCGCCTCGACATCGCGCCGGGGCGGGTCGTGATGGTGGTGTCGAGCGTCAACATCGATCCCGCCGGCGTGCCGATCCAGGCGAACCGCACCCTGTTCGCCGCCGACCGCGTGGAGCTGGTGATCGGCGGGTGATGCGATGCCCGCGCGACCTCCGCGCGACGGCCTCGGCACTCCGTCCTCGCGAGCGGAGCGAAGCGAGCCGGGGCAGCGCGACCCTGGGTCATTGCGCTCCGCGCGTGATGCCGGGAAGCCGAGGCCTCCCTCAGCGCGCCGCCGGCCCGATGATCGCCCGGCGCAGGCGGGTCGAGACCCAGTCGATCGCCGCCACGGTCACGAGGATCATCAGCACCAGGAAGGCGACCTGCTGCAGCTCCAGCACGCGGATCAGCTCGGTGAGGTACTGGCCGATGCCGCCCGCGCCGACGATGCCGATGATCGTCGCCGAGCGGGTGTTCGACTCGAAGAAGTAGAGGACCTGGCTCGCCAGCACCGGCAGCACCCCGGGGATCAGCCCGAAGCGGATGCGGTGGAGCGCCGAGCCGCCCGAAGCGACGACGCCCTCGCCGGCCCGCTTGTCGCAGGTCTCGATCGCCTCCGAGAACAGCTTTCCGAGCGCCCCGAAATCCGAGCACGCGATCGCGAGCGCCCCGGCGAACGGGCCCAGGCCGACGACGTTGATCCAGATCAGCGCCCAGATCAGCACGTCGACCGAGCGCATCACGTCGAGGCCGCGGCGGACCGCGAACCGCGCGAACGGGTTGGGCACGACGTTCCGCGCCGCCAGGAACGCCACCGGGAAGGCGAGGATCGCCGCCGTCAGCGTGCCCAGGAAGGCGATGCCGAGGGTCTCGCCCAGCGCGTGCAGGAAGGTCCAGAATTGGCCCTCCGGCGATGGCGGCAGCATCAGCACCGCGAAGGTGCCGAGCCGCCCGAGCCCGTGGAGGATCCGCGCCACCGAGAAGTCGAGGCGCCAGTAGCCGAGCGCCGCGAGCCCCACCAGGACGACGAGCAGGGCGGCGAGCCGCGCCCGCCCCGGCCAGTCGGCGCGGAACTGCGCGGGGTAGCGCGCGCGCAGGCGGCCGAGGTCGGCCCGGGCCGCCGCCCGCAGGGTCTCGGGACGCGCGCTCATCGGGCGTGCTCCGCGCCGATCAGGCGGTGGCGGACCCGCTCGGTGACGAGGTCGATGCAGAAGACGGTCAGGATGATCAGCACGAGGATAGCGCTCACGTCCGCGTAGTAGAAATTGCGGATCGCCACGAGGAATTCCTGGCCGATGCCACCGGCGCCGACGAAGCCCATCACCCCGGCGCCGCGCACGTTGATCTCGAAGCGCAGCAGCGCGTAGGAGGCGAAGTTCGACAGCACCTGCGGCAGGACCGCGAAGCGCACCGTCTGGACCCAGGTCGCGCCCGAGGCCGACAGGCCCTCGACGGGCCGCATGTCGATGTTCTCGACCACCTCGGAGAACAGCTTGCCCAGCGCGCCCGTGGTGTGGATCGCGATGGCGAGCACGCCCACCATCGGGCCGAGGCCGAAGGCGATGACGAAGATCAGCGCGAACACGACCTCGGGGACGGTGCGGCACAGTTCCAGGAGGCGCTTGGCGCCGACGCGCAGCACGCGCGACCGCACGAGGTTGGCGGCGGCCACGAAGCTGAGGGCGAAGCCCGCCAGCCCCCCGAGCAGCGTCCCGAGATAGGCCATGAGCAGGGTCTCGCCCAGCAGGCCCAGCCATCTGGGCAGGCCCCAGTACCAGGCGCGGACGTCCTCCAGCGGGTGCTCGAGGCTGATCGGCGGCAGGATCTGCTGGATGTAGGCGGTGAACTTGCCGATGTTCTCGGCGAAGACCAGCGGCCGCACCTCGGCGATCAGGCCGGCGACCACGGCGAGCGCCGCCACCAGGGCGAAGCCCGCCAGCGTGCGGCGGCGGGCCTCGCCGGTCGCCGCCGCGTAGAGGCCGGAGAGGGCGGCTGCCCGCTCCGGCGACAGGGGTGTCAGGCCGCGCAAGGCGGCGGCTCCGGATCAGGACTTTCGGCGCTGCTCGTCGTTGAACCGCAGCATGTCGATGATCGGCTGGTAATCCTTGAGGGTCACCGGCGTGAGATCCTGGTCCTTGCCGTCGGAGAGCCGGTCGAAGGCGGCCTTGTCGGCCTTCGGCAGGGCCACGAAGGCGTCGCGGATCTTGGCCTTCAGGTCGTCCGGCAGGCTCGCCAGCACGGCGAAGGGCCCCTCCGGCAGGAAGTCGGACTTGAACACGACCCGGAAGTCCGACTGCTGCATCGGCGTGCCGTCGGGCTTCTTGAGCATGCCCTTGGCGGCCATGCGGGTGACCATCGTGTCGGTCTCGGAATTCCACAGGTTGGCGGCGGCGTCGGCCGTGCCCTGGGTGAGCGCCAGGACGGCGTTCTCGTGGCTGCCCGCGTAGAAGGTCTTGCCGAAGAAGTTCTCGACGTCGTAGCCGGCCCGCTTCAGGAAGAAGCGCGGCGCCTGGTTGCCGGAGGTGGAGTTCGGATCGACCAGCGCGAGGTTCTTGCCCTTGAGATCCTCGACGGTCTTGTAGGGGCTGGAGGCCAGCACGTAGACCACCGAATAGTAGCCCGAGGCGCCGGTCTCGTGCTTCTGGTTGACGATCGGCTCGATCTTGACGCCGGTCATCACGGCCCGGGCGAAGGAAGCCGGCCCGTACCACGCGATCTGGATGTTGCCGGCGCGCTGGCCCTCGATCACCGCGGCGTAGTCGCTCGCCACCCGCAGCTTCACCGGCACGCCGAGGGTCTTGGTCAGGTAGGCGGTGAGCGGCGCCCAGCGGTCGGCGGTGCCCGAGGCGTTCTCGGCCGGGATCACGCCCAGCGTCAGCTCCGGATACTGGGCCTTCCAGTCCTGGGCGGCGGCCGGCAGGCCGAGGAGGGCGAGGGCCGCGGCGGCGGCGAGGGTGCGTCGGGTGATCATCGGGTCGTCCTTCGTGGCGTCGGCGAGGTTCGGCCGGCCGGAGGCCGGTCGGGCGTTTCCAAGACGGTGCACTTTGGCGGTGCGCTCTGGCGGTGCTTGTTGGGGCCCGGGGCCCGGATCAGGCGCCGAGGGCGGCCTCGCGGACCGGCCGCGCCGGCACGTGACCGGGCCGGCCCGGCATCGCGGCCCGCTGCTCCGCCTCGCGCTGCGCGGAATCGTCCAGCACCTCGCCGGCCTCCAGGCCGTAGAGCCGGCGCGCCACGTCCTCGGTGAGGTCGAAGGGGCCGCCCTCGAACACGACCCGCCCGGCCGCGAGGCCGACGAGGCGGTCGCAGTAGGCGCGGGCGAGGTCGAGGGAGTGCAGGTTGCACAGCACCGTGATGCCGTAGCGCCGGTTCACGTCGGCGAGCGCGTCCATCACGAGCCGCGTGTTGCGCGGGTCGAGCGAGGCGACCGGCTCGTCGGCGAGCAGGATCTCGGGTTCCTGCACGAGGGCGCGGGCGATGGCGACGCGCTGCTGCTGGCCGCCCGACAGGCCGTCGGCCCGCTGGCCGGCGAACTCGCCCATGTCGAAGCTCTCCAGGGCGGCGAGGGCCATGGCGCGGTCCTCGGCGGACCATTGCCGGAGCAGGGCGCGGTGAGTCGGCACGTGGCTGAGGCGCCCCATCAGCACGTTGGTCATGACGTCGAGCCGGCCGACGAGGTTGAATTGCTGGAAGATCATGGCGCAGCGGGTGCGCCACTCGCGCAGCGGGCGGCCGCGCAGGGTGGTGACCTCGCGGCCGTCGTGGAGGATGCGCCCCGAACTCGGATCCGCCAGCCGGTTGATGAGGCGCAGCAGCGTGGACTTGCCGGCACCGGACCGGCCGATCACCCCGACGAAGCTGCCGGGCTCGATCCGGAGCGACACGCCGTCGACGGCGCGTCGGTCGCCGTACTGGCGCGTGAGATCCTCGATAACCAGCATGCCACCATCCGCCGGGGAACGGCCGCACGTAGACGCCGGTTTGACGACGATTGGATGACGTATTCGGAACGATTATATTTGCCGGCGCAGCATCTCGGCTTTTCGATAGCCGACTTAATCTTCGTGGCGCTCCAGGAATGCTTCGATGGGCAGTCCGCGGAAATCCGGCAGCGCCCGGCGCAGGCGCTCATGGTCCCAGTCCCACCACGCCAGGCGGGTCAGACGGTCCGCGACCACCTCGGTGAAGCGGCGCCGGACCGGCCGGGCGGGATTGCCGACGACGATCGTGTAGGGCTCGACGTCGCGGGTGACGATGGCGCCCGCCCCCACCACCGCGCCGGTGCCGATCGTGCGCCCGGGCAGGACGACCGCGCCGTGGCCGATCCAGACATCGTGGCCGATCGCCACCGGGCTCGCCCGGCGCCGGTCGAAGAAGGCGGGCTCGTCCGATTCCTCCGGCCAGTAGGCGCGCGCCCGGTAGGTGAAGTGCGCCTGCGACGCCCGCTCCATCGGGTGGTTGCCGGGATTGATCCGCACGCTGGCGGCGATCGAGCAGAACTTGCCGATCGCGGTGTAGATCACCTCGCCGTCCTCACCGATGTAGGAATAGTCGTCGAGGGTCGTCTCGGTGAGGCGGGTGCGGGCGCCGACCTCGGTGTAGCGGCCGAGGCGGCTGTCGACGACCCGGGCGCTCGGATCGAGGGCGGGTTCGAGGCCGAGGGGGCGGTCAACCACGGGTCTCTCCGAAGGGCAGGCGCGCCAGGAGCCGGAACGGCCCCGACCCGTCCTGGGTCAGGAGGCTGACGGCGTCGATCCGCAGGGGCTCCGGTCCCGCGGCGGCGTAGGCCTCGGACAGGCGCCGGTGCCAGAGGTCGCGCTCCGCCTCCGGCAGGGCGTCGGTCAGGGTCATGTGGAAGCGGAAGGCCTCGAACACGTAGGGGTAGCCCCAGCGGTCGAGGAGCGCGCGGCCGCGCGGGTCGAGGCGCTCCGGCCGGCGCTTGGCGCGCTCGGCCTCCGTGAGCGGTGCCCGGAACGGGTCGAGGGCGGCGACGCACTCGGCGGCGAGGAGCCCGAGTTCCGGCGGGGGTGCCTCCGGCACCAGGGCGAGGAACGGCCCGAGGGCGGCGACCCGGAGCGGCCCCACCGCCACCGGCGGGTGCGCGGCCGCGAGGGCGCGGGCGGCGGCGACGAGGTCGGCCTCCCCAGTGCCCGGGGCGAGGCGCAGCGGCGCCTTGAGGGTGGCGTGGAACCCGTAGACCCGCGCGCCCGCCGTGACCGCCGCGAGATCACCGAGCCCCTCCGGATGCGGGACCGGCAGCCCGGTGACGTTGTCGGTGCCGAGGACGGAGCGGCCGAAGGCTTCGAGGCGCGAAGCCCGGGCGGGCAGCCAGTAGAGGGCGTAGCGGCGCGACACGTCAGGGTCTCCGATCGCCGGGCGGTCAGGCCGTCGGCGCGTAGGTGCGCGCGTCGGCGGCCCGCCGGGGGCGCACGTCCATGGCATTGCCCCGCCACACGATGGCGCTCCGCATCCAGGCGCCGACCCAGATCGCCGGGATCAGGGCGTCGCGCGCCAGGAAGGCGGCCAGCGTGCGGGGCGAGCGGTGCCAGCCCGCGCGGGCCGCGAGCCGGTGCTCGGCGGCATAGCACAGGGTGGCGAGGCCGGCAGCGCCCGCCAGGCCCGCGAGGCTTCCGGCCCAGAGGGCGACGAGGAGCGCCGGCAGCAGGACGCCGCTGCCGATCTCGGGGGCGAAGAACAGCGGGAAGGTCACGCGGCGCAGGCGCGCCCAGCGCAGCTGCCGCGACCAGACCTCCCGGAAGCCGCGCGGGCCGAGCGGCTGCTCGAACGGGCTCGCCACGAGGTGGACCCGCTTGCCCGCGGCGCGCACGAGCTTGGTGGCGGCCGCGTCCTCGGCGATCTCGGCCGCCAGTGCCTGGAGGCCGCCCTGCGCCTCCAGGAAGGGCTTGTGCCAGAGCATGCTCTTGCCCTGCGCGAAGCCCAGCCCGAACGCCTCGGCGGCGTATTGCCAGCGCGCCTGCAGGGTGTTCAGGAAGGCGCACTCCACCTCCGCCATGAAGCTGCCCGGGCGGGCGCCGGCCGGGGTGGAGCAGACGAGGCCGGTATCGGCGCGCCACGCCGCCTGGAGCCGCTGGAGGTAGTCCGGCGGCATGGCGACGTTGGAATCGGCGAGCACCACCCAGTCGTGGGCGGCGGCGCGCCAGCCGCGCAGGCAGTTGTTGAGCTTCGGGTTCGCGCTGACGCGCTCGTCGCCGAGGATCAGGCGGGCCGGCACGTGCGGGTGGGCCTCGATCAGGCGCTCCACCATCGGGACGATCGGGTCGGCCGGGTCGGCCACGCAGAAGATCAGCTCGTAGGACGGGTAGTCGAGGCAGAAGCTGCGGAGGAGCATCTCCTCGCTGTAGGCCTCGACCCCGCGCAGGGGGCGGACCAGGGAGACGGGCGCGCCGTCCGGGAACCGCGACGGGCCGTGGTCCCGGCCGAGGCGCCGGGCCGCGACGGCGATGCTGCCGATCTGGACGACGGCCAGGAGCGCGCCGAGGGACAGGGCCGGCACCGTGGCGTCAATCATGCGGATCCCTCGTGCGATCGGGCGAGCGGTCCGGTCCGCTAGCGGCCGGACCGCGTCAGGCGTGTGACAGCGCCGCCCGACGCTCTCGGACACGCTCGCCGACGCGCGGCGTCGCAGGCCGTCACCCAACCGTCACCGCGCGGTTTTAATCCCCGCTCACCACGAAAGATTCCGCGCGAGGGTTCATGTCCGATACCGCCGTGATGCCGTCGGGGGCGGTGGGAGGCCGGAAGGCGGGCGGCCCGCGCCTCGACCACGGGATGCATCTCGGCGGGGTGGTGGCGTTCCTGCTCGTCCTCGTGGCGGGCCTGGGCTACGCGGTGGTGAGCCTCGTCGCGGACATGAACGCGGTCGGGGAGGCGCCCCTGGCCTACGGCGCCTTCGCGCTGCTCGGCCTCGCCCTGCTGATCGCCCTCGCCTTCGAGTTCGTGAACGGCTTCCACGACACGGCCAACGCGGTCGCCACGGTGATCTACACCCACTCGATGCCGCCGCTCGTCGCGGTGATCTGGTCGGGCGTGTTCAACTTCCTCGGCGTGATGCTGTCCTCGGGCGCGGTGGCCTACGCGATCGTCACGCTGCTGCCGGTCGAGCTGATCCTCAACGTCGGCTCGCACGCGGGCTACGCGATGATCTTCGCGCTGCTGCTGGCGGCCATCATCTGGAACCTCGGGACCTGGGCGTTCGGGCTGCCGAACTCGTCGTCCCACGCGCTGATCGGCTCGGTGCTCGGCGTCGGCCTCGCCAACCAGCTGATGAACGGCGGCGACGGCACTGCTGGCGTCGACTGGACCCAGGCGCTCAACGTGTTCAAGGCGCTGCTGTTCTCCCCGGTCTGCGGCTTCGTGCTCGCGGCGCTGCTGCTGCTCGCCCTGAAGGTCACGGTCCGCCGCAGGGACCTCTACGAGGCGCCCGCGGGCGAGGCGCCGCCGCCCCCGTGGATCCGCGGCCTGCTGATCCTCACCTGCACGCTGGTCTCGTTCTTCCACGGCGGCAATGACGGGCAGAAGGGCATGGGCCTGATCATGCTGATCCTGATCGGCGCCGCCCCCACCGCCTACGCGCTCAACCGCACCATGGCGGACGACACGACGCCCGCCTTCGTGCAGGCCTCGACGGCGGCGAGCGCGGTGTTCGCCGCCCGCGCCCCCGGCGCGGCGGTGCCGGACGCCGCCGCCGCGCGCCGGACCGTGACGGAGGCGCTCAAGACCAAGGCGCTGAACACGCCGCCCGTCTACGCGGCGCTGGCGGCGCTCTCGGACGACATCGCCGCCAGCGTGAAGAATTACGGCGCGATCCGCACGGTGCCGGCCGCCCAGACCCAGAACCTGCGCAGCGACATGTACCTAGCCGCCGACGCGGTGCGCGTGCTGCCGGGCGCCGGGGCCGACTTCTCGGAGGCCGACAAGGCCGACCTGAAGCGCTACGCGGGCCTGCTCAACGACGGCACGCGCTACATCCCGGGCTGGGTCAAGGTCTGCGTCGCCCTGGCGTTAGGTCTCGGCACCATGGTCGGATGGAAGCGCATCGTCGTCACGGTGGGCGAGAAGATCGGCAAGACCCACCTGACCTACGCGCAGGGCGCCTCGGCCGAGATCGTCGCCGCCGGCACGATCGGGCTGGCCGAGCTCTACGGCCTGCCGGTCTCGACCACCCACATCCTGTCATCGGGCGTCGCCGGCACGATGGCGGCCAACGGCTCGGGCCTCCAGATGTCCACGGTGCGCAACATGGCGCTCGCCTGGATCCTGACCCTGCCGGCGGCGATCACCCTCGCGGCCGCTCTGTTCTACCTCCTGCGCCACCTGTTCTGACGCGGGTCCGGCCGGACGGGCCAGAGACCGCGCTCCGCCCCCCGACGAAGCGACCCGGTCTCCGGCCTCCCGCAGCGCGCCCCGGCGCTTCAGGAACTCGCCATCGCCCTCACGAAGGCCAGGCAGGTCCGGCGCGCCGCCGGACTGTCGATCGCCACGAAGGCCGAGACGAGGTCGGCCGCCTGGGTCATGGCCGCGTCGGGCCGGTCGGCATCCGGGTAGAAGCTCGCCACCGGCACGTCGAGGATGCCGGCGATGCGGCTCAGGGCGTCGCTCGTGCGCGCCGCCCCCGGGGACGGCGCGCGGTCCCGGGCCGGATCCGCGGAAGCGTCGGGCGCCATCGCTCAGGCCGCCTTGTGGCCGAGTTGGATCGCCCGGGCGATCTCCGAGCGCCGCGCGGCGTAGCCCGGGGCCACCATCGGGTAGTCGGCCGGCAGGCCGTACTTGGCCCGGTACCGCTCGGGGGTGAGGCCGTGCGCGGTGAGGTGGCGCTTCAGGGTCTGGTAGGACCGGCCGTCGATGAAGCTGATCAGGCCGTCCTGCTGGATCGAGGCATCGACCTGCGACTGGCTCAGCCCGACCCCGCCGAACTCCGACGGCGCGCAGCGGAGCACCGCGATCGCCGTGTGCACTTGGTCGATCAGCGCCGGCAGCGCCGTGACCTCGATCGCGTTGCGCGAGACGTAGGCCGCGACGATCGCGCCGACCTTCTCCAGCATGAAGGTTGAACGGTGGTCGGTGAGGTGGTCCATCTGAGACATCGCTGTTCGAGGGCGTCCCGATCCGCATGCCCCGTCTCCGGCGGGCCCGCTCGCGCGGGCTTTGCGGGACGAAACCGAGGCGACGGGCCAGCCGAGGGATTTCTACCTCAAGTTGATTTTACTCCGTTTCTTGAGGTTGCAGATAATATACAATATGAGCGGCCGGCGGTTTGTCCGGTAGCGCGAGGTTTTTTGCTCCGCCGCGCAACCGGCGGCATTCCCGCCATGGTTACTGATACGTTCACTGATTTCGGTCGCTGAGACCGGCGTCTGAACCGGATATCGGCATCGGCCGATCCCGGCGGCGCGCAACCTCGGGGCCCCCGGCGCCGATCCGGGACCGCTCGGTCGCGGTGGTCGCGCGCCTGACCGATCCCGCCCGCGCGGCATGCGGCCACGCCCGTCTCGCCCCGCTCCGGGGCCAGGCGCGACCCGCCGCCCCGGCCGCGCCGGGGCGGCGGTCCATGTCACGCCGCGCGGTCGCTCCGGCGCAGGCTCGCCGGCATGGCGAAGAGCGCGAGCCCGGCGGCGACGAGGCAGAGCACGCCGATCCCGTAGAGCGCGGGCGTCGTCGAGCCGGTGAGATCCTTCACCCAGCCGACCATCACCGGGCTGACGATGCCGCCGAACTGCCCGAGCGTGTTGATCAGCGCGATCCCGCCCGCCGCGCCGACGCCGGTGACGAGCTTGGCCGGCAGGGTCCAGAAGGTCGGGATCGACGCGACGATGCCGGCCCCCAGCAGCGCCAGGGCGAACATCAGCGGCACGATGTGCTTGTCGAACAGGCCGGCGCCGAAGAAGCCGAGCGCGGCCGCGATGGCGAGGCCGGCGACGAATTTCGGCCGCTCGCCCGAGGCGTCGGACAGGCGCCCGATCACCACCATGCTGATCGCCCCGCAGATGTAGGGGATCGCCGTCAGGAAGCCCACCGAGGCCGCCTGCCCACCGCTCGCGGTCTTGATCAGGTCCGGCCCCCAGAAGTTCAGGCCGTACGAGCCGATCTGGAGCAGGAAGTAGATCAGCGCGATCATCAGGAAGCCGGGCTGCTTGATCGCCCCGATCAGCGAGTGGTCGCCGATGTCCCGGTTGTGGTGTGCGATCCGGCTCGACAGGAGCGCCTTCTCGGGCTCAGACAGCCAGCGGGCATCGGCGATCCGGTCGTCGAGGCGCGTCAGCACGAGCATTCCGAGCACGAGGCAGGGCAGGCCGCCGGCCAGGAACAGCCATTGCCAGCCGGCGAGGCCGCCGACGCCGTTGAGGCCGCCGAGGATCAGGCCCGCCACCGGCGCCCCGAAGATCCCCGAGAAGGCCGAGGCCACGAACATGAACGAGGTGATGCGGCCGCGATGCGAGGCCGGGAACCAGATGGTCAGGTAATAGAGGATGCCCGGCGCGAAGCCCGCCTCCATGGCGCCGATCAGGAAGCGCAGGGCGTAGAAGTGCCACTCGCTGCGGATGAAGATCATCAGCGCGGTGGCGATGCCCCAGGAGATCATGATCCGGGCGATCCAGCGCCGCGCCCCGACCCGGTAGAGGAACAGGTTCGAGGGCACCTCGAAGATCACGTAGCCGACGACGAACATGCTCGCGCCGAGCCCGTAGGCGACGTTGCTGAAGCCGAGGTCGCTCTGGAGCTGGAACTTGGCGAAGCTGATGTTGATGCGGTCGAAGAACGCGAACATGTAGCAGATCATGATCAGCGGCATGAGCCGCCACGCGACCTTGCGGACGACGCCGGTCTCCGTCACCGCGCCGGCCTCGGCGGCGGCCGGCGACCCGGACAGGGCTGCGGTCATGGTTTCCTCCGTGGTGTGTTCTTGAGGGACGTGTCGTGCGCGGTGCCGCCTTCGGGCGGGCGGCTTCCCGCGAAGTCAGGTTCGGGCGCAGCTCACGGCACACGACGGCGACGCCGCTTTCGCCGGACGAGGCGCGGGTCCCCTCTCCCAAGCGGGAGAGGGACAGGGTGAGGGATCAGGTCTGTCCGGATGAGAAGCGTCCTGCCGGCGCGTCGACGGTGTGCCGCATCCGGAGAGTTCTCATCCCTCACCCCGACCCTCTCCCGGACGGGAGAGGGAGCGCGTCGCGTCCAACGCGTGGGGCGGGCCATTGTGAGCCCGCCCCTCCCCGTCTCCGGCTCAGGCCGCCCGGGCGGGGGCCGGATGCAGGTCGCAGGGCCGTCCGGCCTTGGCGACCTGGCCGGGCACGTCGTGGCCGACGAGGCGCGGCAGGTCCCGCGACAGGCCGATCAGCGCCGGGAGGTCGAGGCCCGTCGGCAGGCCCATCTCGTGGGCCATGCTGACGAGATCCTCGGTGCAGATGTTGCCGGTGGCACCGGGCGCGAACGGGCAGCCGCCCAGGCCGCCGAGCGCCGCATCGAAGCGCCGGGCGCCCGCGTCGTAGGCCGCCAGCACGTTGGCGAGGCCGAGGCCGCGCGTGTTGTGGAAGTGGAGCGTCAGGCGCCCGGGACCGACCAGGGGCAGGACCCGCGCGACGAGGCGGCTCACCTGCCGGGGATTGGCCATGCCGGTCGTGTCGGCCAGCGTCACCCCGTCGACGCCCAGCGACAGGTAGCGCTCCACCTGCGCGACGACCCTGTCGGCCGGCTGGTCGCCCTCGAACGGGCAGCCGAAGGCGGTCGCCACCGTGGCGTTGGTGCTGAGCGGGGCGCCGCGCACCGAATCCATGATCCGCGCGAAGCCGGCGATCGAGTCGGCCGGGCTCATGCCCATGTTGGCGCGGTTGTGGGTCTCACTCACCGAGGCGACGAGGTTGATCTCGTCGACCCTGGCGGCGAGCGCCCGCTCGGCGCCCTTCGGGTTCGGCACCAGGGCGACGTAGACGGTCCCGGACCGGCGCCGGATCCCGGAGAAGACCTCGGCCGCGTCGGCGAGCGCCGGCACCGCCTTCGGCGAGACGAAGGACGAGACCTCGATCCGGCTGAAGCCGGCCGCCGCCAGGGCGTCGATCAGGCGGATCTTCTCCGCCGTCGGCACGAAGACCGGCTCGATCTGGAAGCCGTCGCGGGTCGCGACCTCCTGGACGATCAGCGCGTCGCCGCTCATGCCACGGCTCCCTTCTCGCGCAGCGCGGCGATGCGCGCCGGGTCGAGACCGAGCTCGGCGAGCACGGAATCGGTGTGGGCGCCGAGGGCCGGCCCCTGCCAGCGGACCTCGCCGGGCGTGTCGGAGAGCTTCGGGACGATGCCGGGCATCTTCACCGCGGTCCCGCCGGGCAGCTCCGCCTGCAGGATCATGTCGCGCGCCTGATAATGCGGGTCGGCCACGATGTCGGCCACCGAGTAGATGCGGCCGGCCGGCACGTCGGCGGCGTCGAGGGCGGCGAGCGCCTCCTCGACCGTCTGCGTCTTCGACCAGTCGGCGATGGTGCCGTCCAGCATGGCGGATTGCCTGGAGCGTCCCTCGTTGTTGCGCAGCGCCGGGTCGTCCGCGAGGTCGGGACGGCCGATCGCCGTCATCAGGCGGCGGAAGATCGGGTCGCTGTTGCCGGCGATGACCACGTAGCCGCCGTCCCGGGTCGGATAGGTGTTCGACGGGGTGATGCCCGGCAGCGCGCCGCCGGTGCGGGTGCGGACCTCACCGAGCAGGTCGTACTCGGGGACGAGGCTCTCCATGACGTTGAACACGCTCTCGACGAGCGAGACGTCGATGACCTGACCGGCGCCCTGCCCGGTCTTGACCCGCAGCAGGGCCATCAGCGCGCCGATGACGCCGTGGAGCGAGGCCAGGGTGTCGCCGATGCTGACGCCGACCCGGGCCGGCGGGGCCTCCGGGCTGCCGGTGGTGAAGCGGATGCCGCCCATCGACTCGCCGATGGCGCCGAAGCCGGGCCGGTCGCGGTAGGGGCCGGTCTGGCCGTAGCCCGAGATCCGGACCATCACGAGCTTCGGGTTGAGGGCGGAGAGCACGTCCCAGCCGAGGCCGAGCTTCTCCAGGCCGCCGGGACGGAAGTTCTCGACCACCACGTCGGCGCTCGCGGCGAGCTGCTTGACGATGTCGAGCCCCTCGGGCGACTTCAGATTGACGGCGATCGACTTCTTGTTGCGCGACTGCAGGTACCACCAGAGCGAGGTGCCCTCGTGCATCTTGCGCCACTTCCGGAGGGGATCGCCCTCACCCGGGGGCTCGACCTTGATGACCTCGGCGCCGAACTCGGCCATCAGCCGCGTCGCGAAGGGCGCGGCGATCAGCTGACCGAGCTCGAGAACGCGGATACCGCTGAGCGGACCGGACACGGCTTTCCTCCATCGTTTGTTGCCCCGGAGATAGGGCTCTTCCGGTAGCCAAGTCCAAACGCCATGCACCACCGTGCGTTCGCCGCAGGAGAACGCACGCTCAGCGACCGGCGGCCCGGAGATGCTCCAGCAGGAGGGCGGCCGCCGGCGACAGGGCGCCCGGGCGGACCACGAGGCGCAGCGTGCGCACGGCCCAGGGATCGGTGAGCGGCACCGCGGCGAGCCGCATCGGCGGCCCGAGCAGGGCGTAGACGCGCTCCGGCACGGTCCCGAGGCCCAGCCCGACCTGCGCCATGCGGCAGATCGCGTCGAAGCTCGGGACGTGCATGCGCAGCCGCAGCGGCCGGCCGAGGCGCCGGGCCTCGTCGCGCAGGGCGGCGTAGATCGAGCTCTCCGCGTGCAGCCCGACATGGTCGTAGTCGAGTGTGTCGGCCAGCGCGACGGCGCCGCGGCCGCTCAGGGGATGTCCGGCCGGCATCACCAGGACGAGGCGGTCGCTCCGGTACGGGTAGGCGGTGAGGCTGCGGGTGTCGGTGTTGTCGGCGCAGAGGCCGAGATCGGCGAACCCCTCCTCGACGCCGGCGACGACGCCGCCGCTCGGCCGCTCCTCCAGGTCCACCCGGATCCCGTCCTGCGCCGCCAGGAAGGCCTGCAGGTCCTCGGGCAGGAACTCCACGATGGCCGAGAGGTTGGCGAGCACCCGCACGAATCCGCGCACGCCCCGGGCGTGCTCGGCGAGTTCCAGGGCGATCTGCTCGGCGCTCGCCAGCATCCGGCGCGTGTGGTGCAGCAGGGTCTCACCCGCCGGGGTGAGCCGCATGCCGCGCGGCTCGCGGGTGAGCAGGGTGCAGCCCAGCGCGTGCTCCAGCTCGGCGAGGCGCTTGCTCACCGCCGAGGGCGCGATCGCCGCCCGGCGGGCCGCGCCGTTCAGGGTCCCCTCCGCGCAGATGGCCGCGAACAGCCGGAGCGTCTTCAGGTCGAGGCGGCTCAGGGTCGCGGCCGCGGGCAGGTCGGCGGACATTCGGCGGCTCGTTGCGGGCGCGCCGTCAGTCGCGGGATCCGACCGGCTGGCCGTAGGTGCCGAGACCGGCCTTGGCCCCCTCCCGGTTGACGAGGCCGAAGCGCAGCACAGCCTGCTCCAGGTAGTCGATCGCGTCGACGAGGTGGGCGCGCGCCGCGGCGACGCTCTCGTCCCCCTCCTCGACCGGTGTCTCGGCGAGCTTCACGGCGGCGATCAGGACGCGGTCGCGCTCGTCCTCGATCCGCGGATCGCGGGCGAGGTGGCCCCGGACCCGGGCGTCGAACGTCGCGATGACCGACCAGGGCAGCGCGTCCTTGCCGGACGGCGCCCGGTACGCCCGAGCGTGGCGCCGCGCGTCGGCGCTGGCGGCCCTGACATGGTCGGCGAGTGCTGCATCCATTCCCGGCCTCCGCGGCGCCGCGCCGATCGGTCCTCGGCCGGACCATCGGCTCGAGGGTCCGAACGTGCGCCGGCCCGGTCCGTTGCCGACGCCCTTAGCGGGCCGCGCCACAAACCTTCAAGACCCGTCGGGCGAGGGCCTTACCTTGGCGGTTCCGGCCCTTATCTCTCGGGCTCGTGATCAAGCGGCCGAGTCTCGGCCGGCAGATGGGGGACGATATGGGAACGACGCTGACGGCCGGCGCGGTGCGCCGGACATCGCCCGCGGCGCGCCTCCTCGGCGTGCTCTCGGTGATCCTGGTGGCCGCGGGTCTCTCCGGCTGCGGGGCGGTGAACCGGGTGCCGACGCTGCAGGAGCAGGCCAAATCCGCGTGGAGCGAGGTGCAGAACCAGTACCAGCGGCGGGCCGACCTGATCCCCAACCTCGTCGAGACCGTGAAGGGCTACGCGCAGCAGGAGAAGGACGTGCTGATCGGCGTCACCGAGGCGCGCGCCAAGGCGTCCAGCGTGAAGGTCGACGCCTCCACGGTCAGCGATCCGCAGAAGTTCAAGGAGTACCAGGACGCCCAGAACCAGCTCTCGGGCGCGCTCGGACGCCTCTTGGTGACGGTGGAGCGGTACCCCGACCTCAAGTCCAACCAGAACTTCCTCGCCCTGCAATCCCAGCTGGAGGGCACCGAGAACCGCATCGCGGTGGCGCGGCGCGACTACATCACGGCGGTCCAGGCCTACAACACCGAGGTGCGCACGATCCCGGGCCGCTGGATCGCGGCGGTCCTGTACCCCGACGCCAAGCCGATGGAGACCTTCACGGCGACGCCGAACGCCGACCGGCCGCCGAACGTGAAGTTCTAGGATGCGGCGCGTGGGGCGGCGCGTAGGACCGACCATGACCCGGACCCGGGGCGGGATCCTGCCCGACCGGGTGCGGCTCGCCCTGTCGCTCGCCGTCCTGGCGGCCTGCCTGACGGTCTTCGCGCTCGGGGCGCTGGCGGCCGAGCTGACCTTCCCGGCGCTGACCGGCCGCGTCGTCGACGCGGCCGGCATCCTGACGCCGGAGCAGCGCGGCACCCTCGAGGCCAAGCTGAAGGCGCACGAGGACAAGACCTCGGACCAAGTGGTCGTCGCCACGGTGCCGAACCTGCAGGGCACGACCGTCGAGGACTACGCCAACCGCCTGTTCCGGGACTGGAAGCTCGGGCAGGCCAAGACCAACAACGGCGTCCTGCTGCTGGTGGCGCCGAGCGAGCGGAAGGTCCGGATCGAGGTCGGCTACGGCCTGGAGGGGGCGCTGACCGACGCCCTGGCCAAGGTGATCATCGCCGGCGCCATCACGCCGCGTTTCAAGACCGGCGACTATTTCGGCGGCCTCGACGCCGGCGTCGACGGCATCCTGTCGATCCTGGCCGGCGACGCGCAGGACTGGCAGCGCAAGCCGCAGGTGCGGTCCGACGAGGTCGATCCCGCCCAGGTGGCGGTCTTCGTCGTCCTGCTCCTGATCGTGGTGTTCGTCGCGTGGCGCATGAGCCGGGGCGGCCGGTCGGGACCCGGCGGCCTCGTCATCCTGCCGGGGCCCGGCTCGGGCGGGTGGGGCGGCGGCTTCTCGGACGGCGGGTCGGGCGGTTTCGACGGTGGATTTTCCGGCGGCGGCGGCTCGTCGGGCGGCGGAGGGGCCTCCGGTGACTGGTAGACGCGCGGCTGTCCTGACTCCGGAAGCGCGGGAGCGGCTCGCCCAGGCGGTCGGGCGCGCGGAGGCCGGGACCTCCGGCGAGATCGTCGTGATGGTGAGCCGGCGCGCCGGCGCCTACCGCTCGATCGTGCTGCTCACCGCCCTCGTCACGGCGCTGGTCCTGCCCTGGCCGCTGATCGCCCTGACCGCCTGGAGCGCCGCGTCGATCCTGCTGGCGCAGGCGGCCCTCGTGGCGGCGATCCTCGCGGCGAGCCAGAACGAGCGGCTGCGCATGGCCCTGGTGCCGTGCCGCCTGCGCCGCGCCCGCGCCCGGGAGGCGGCCCGCCGGGCCTTCTGGTCGCGCGGCCTGAGCCTGACGCGCCGGCGCACCGGCATCCTGCTCTACCTGTCGCTCGCCGAGCGGCACGCCGAGATCGTCACCGATCTCGGCGTCCTGCGGGAGATCCCGCCCTCCGCCTGGGACGGGATCCTCGCCGAGCTCATACCGGCGCTCGGGCGCGGCGCCATCGAGGACGGCCTGACGGCGGCGGTCGCGCGCGTCGGGGCCTGCCTGGCGGAGCACCTCCCCGCGGGCCCGGGCGATCCCGACGAGCTGCCGAACCGGGTCGTCGTGGTCGACTGACGGCGCCGCCGGCCGTCGCGGTCGGGCGTCCGTGACGCGTCATCCGAACGGTGGAGGCGCCGAAATCCAGCAGGCCGCACGATCGCTGTGGCCTGTGACACTCCGATATTGCGTCGGACTTCAACCGGATGCCATGGTGCGGCGCCGCACCAAGCACCTTGGGGTTGTGTAACTGCGCTGGACCGGCCGCGATTTCCCCTGTGAGTCCGGCGCGCCGGGGGCCACGGGGCACCCGCGCGTGAAGGCGCCGGCACCCGAGCAGGAGCGACGCCGGCCCGACCGGCGGCGCTCGAGGAGGCCGTGATGAAGATCCTGATCGCCGCGACGCCGCTCACCGGCCACGTGAACCCGCTCCTCGCCATCGGTCGGACGGTGGCGGCCCGGGGGGACGACGTCCTCGTGCTCACCGACCCGGCCTTCCGGCCGAAGGTCGAGGCGGCGGGCCTGCGCTTCACGCCCTACGCGGACAACCACGCGGCCGAGTACCGCGAGACCGAGCTGCCGGCCGGCCCGGAGCGCTACCGCCGCGAGTTCGAGCGCCGGTTCGTGGATCCGATGCCGGTCCAGGCCGCCGCCCTGCGGGCGCTGATCGCGGCCGAGGCGCCCGACGTGATCCTGGCCGGCAGCATGTTCCTGGGCGCGCTGCCGCTGCTGCTCGACAGCGCGCCGCGGCCGCCGATCGTGACCGTCAACGTCAGCATCCTGTTCCTCGACCGGCCCGACCACGCGCCCGTGGGCCTCGGCCTGCCGCCGGCCCGCGACCGGGACGACCTCGTCCGCTACGCCACCCTGAAGGCCGGCATGGACGCGGCCTTCGTCAATACGGTGCGGGCCTACACGGACGCGAAGCTCGCCGCGCTCGGCCTGCCGCCCCTGCCGGCGTCCCTGCCCCACTCGATCGTGGTCCTGCCGAACCTGTTCCTGCAGCCGACCGTGCCGGGCTTCGAGTACGAGTACGGCACCCTGCCGCCCGGCCTGCGCTTCATCGGCCTGCTCGATCCGCCGACGCCGCCCGCGCCGCTCCCGGACTGGTGGCCCGATCTGGAGGCGGCGAACGCGGCGGGCCGGCCCGTCGTGCTGGTCACCCAGGGCACGCTGGCCAACGCGGATTTCGGCGAGCTGGTCGAGCCGACACTGACCACCCTGGCCGACCGGGACGATCTGCTGGTCCTGGCCACCACCGGCGGCCGCCCGGTAGACACGCTGAAGGTTCCGGTCCCGGCCAACGCCCGGGTGTCGTGCTTCCTGCCGTTCCGCGAATTGCTGCCGCGGGTGAGCGTGCTGGTGACCAACGGCGGCTACGGCAGCGTCTCGCAGGCGCTCGCCGCCGGCGTGCCGATCGTGTCGGCCGGCCTGACCGAGGACAAGGCGGAGGTGAACGCGCGCATCGGCTGGTCCGGCGTCGGGATCAACCTCGGGACCAACGCGCCGGCCCCGGAGGCGGTCGGCGCCGCGGTGGCGCGGGTGCTCGGCGAGCCCGACTTCCGGGCGCGCGCCGGGGCGCTGCGGGACGCCTTCGCGGCCCGGGACGCCATGGCGTCGATCCTGACGGCTCTGGACGATCTCGCGCGCGCCGGGACCGATGCCGGGACCGCGCGCCGGCTGGCGAGGTCGGCGTGATGCCGGCCTCCGACACCGCGGCCCTCCGGGTCGTCGTGGATCTCAACCGCTGCCAGGGCTACGCCCAGTGCTGCTACGCCGCGCCGGACGCCTTCGCGATCCGCGGCCACGAGATCCTGTTCTACGATCCCGCGCCGCCGGCCGACCGCCGCGGCGCCATCGAGCGGGCCGTGCAGGCCTGCCCGGTCCGCGCCATCAGCCTCCAGGCCGGCCCGGACGACGGAGACGCGCCGTGACTCCCGAACCCGCCGGCATCGTCGTGGTCGGCGCCTCCCTCGCCGGCCTGCGCGGCGCCGAGACGCTGCGGCGGGGCGGGTACGACGGCCCGCTCACACTGGTCGGCGCCGAGCCGTACCGGCCCTACGACCGCCCGCCCCTGTCGAAGCACGTGCTCGCCGGCGAGCTCGCCGCCGACGCGACCCGACTGCCGGAGCTGGCGGATCTGCGCGCCCGCTGGCGTCTCGGGAGCCCGGCCGTCGCCCTCGACCGGGTAGCCCGCACGCTCCGGCTCGCCGACGGGTCGGCGCTGGCCTACGAGGCCCTGCTCATCGCCACCGGCGCCGAGGCCCGGCCCTGGCCGGCCGAGACCGGCGGCGGGCTCGCCGGCATCTTCACCCTGCGCGGGCGCGACGACGCGGCCGCCCTGCGGGACGCCCTGCTGGCGCGCCCGCGGCAGGTGCTCATCGTCGGCGGCGGCCTGATCGGCTGCGAGGCGGCCTCCTGCCTGCGCGACCTCGGCCTGCCCGTGACCCTGGTCGACCCGAACGCCGCGCCCCTGGCCCGGGGTCTCGGGACCTTCGTCGGCGGCGTGATCGCCGAGCGTTTGCGCGAATCCGGCGCCACGTTCCGCCCCGGCACGATGGTGCGGGCGTTCGAGGGCGACGCGGCGGGGCACGTCGCCCGGGCCCGGCTGGCGGACGGCAGCACCATCGAGACCAACCTCGTCATTGCCGCCCTTGGGGCGACCCGGGCGACGGGCTGGCTGCGGGGCGCGGGCCTGCGCGCGGATGCCGGCGGCGTGACCTGCGACGCCGCCTGCCGGGTCCTCGACGCCGACGGGGTGCCCTGCCCGGACATCTACGCCGCGGGCGACGTCGCCCGGTGGCCGATCCCGCTCTACGGCAATCGCCTGATCGCCGCGGAGCACTGGGGCAACGCCGTCGAGCAGGCCGCCCACGCCGCGAGCAACATGCTGGCCGGGCCCGGCGAGCTGCGCCCCTACGGCCACCTGCCGGCCTTCTGGTCGAGCCAGTTCGGGATCAACATCAAGCTGGTCGGCCTCCCCGACGGCGCCGATTCCGTGGCGGTGGTGCAGGGTTCGCGGGCCTCCCGGCGCTTCCTCGCCGTCTACGGCCGTGCGGGGCGCAGCATCGCGGCCGTCTCGTTCGATCAGGCGCGCTGGCTGCCGGCCTACGCGGAGGCGATCACGGCCGGCGACCCGTTCCCGCCGATCACCGACGCCACCGACCGGCCGCGCGTCGAGATGGCGGCACCGGGCTTCCCGCCGCCGCACCGAGCCGCCCCGGCGCGGCCTTCCGCCGAGACCGTCCATGTCTGACGACGCGCTGTTCGCCGCCGTGATGGATCCGGCCAACCGGGCCGACCCGTACCCGCTCTATCGACGGATGCGGCAGCAGCCGGTCTCCCGCCAGCGCGAGGGCAGCTACGTCGTCTCCACGCACGCGGCGATCCGCAGCCTGCTGTTCGACCCGCGGCTCAGCTCCGAGGATCTGCCGCCGCCCCGGCGGCCCCGCACCGGCAACCCGCTCAAGGACCTGATCCTCAACCCGATCAAGAACCGCATCAGCGCCACGCACCGCCCGTTCATCTTCCGCGATCCGCCGGACCACGACCGGCTGCGCAGCCTGGTGATGCGGGAATTCTCGATCGCGCGGGTTCAGGCGCTGCGGCCGCGGATCGCCCGAGAGGTGGACGGCCTGATCGACGCGTGCCGGGACCGGCGGGAGGTCTGTCTCGTGAGCGACCTCTCCTACCCGCTGCCGGTGACGGTGATCTGCGAGCTGCTCGGCGTGCCGCGCGAGGACGAGCCGCGGTTCCAGGCCTGGGCGACGCAGCTCGCCACGGCCGTCGAGCCGGACGCGCGCCACGACGACGCGACCCGGCGCCAGATCGTCGGCGCCTTCGACGAGATCGCCGCCTACATGCGCGACCTCATCCGCGAGAAGCGGCGGCGCCCGGCCGACGACATGCTGAGCGGCCTCGCCGCCCCCGGTCCGGACGGCCGGAAGCAGATGAGCGACTTCGACCTCCTGTCGACGGCGGTCCTGCTGCTGGTCGCCGGTCACGAGACCACCGTGAACCTCATCACCAACGCCATGCTGACCCTGCTCCGGCACCCCGAGGAGCTGGAGCGGCTCCGGGCCGATCCGGAGCGCGCGCCGCGGCTGATCGAGGAGATCCTGCGCTACGAGCCGCCGGTGCACTTCCGGACCCGCAAGGCCCTCGGCGCGATCGCGGTGGCCGGCGAGATGATCCCCAAGGGGGCCCCCGTCATCCTGATGTTCGCCGCCGCGAACCGCGATCCCGACCGGTTCGCGGAGCCCGACCGCTTCGATCCCGACCGGGGCGACATCGAGCATTTCGGCTTCGGCGGGGGCCTGCACTACTGTGTCGGCGCGCCCCTGGCGCGGCTCGAGGCCGAGATCGCCCTGGTGGCGCTGAGCCGCCGCCTCGTCGCCCCGCGGCTCGCGGTCGATCCGCCGCCCTACCGGCCGGGCGCGTCGCTCCGGGGGCCCGAGCAGCTCGGCATCGGCATCGACGGGATCGCCTGATCCGGACCGGGCCGGCGCGAGTCGTAAAGCGACGGTGAACGGGGCTGTTTCACGTGAAACATTCGTAAACCCCTTCGCCCGCGGTGGGCGGACGGCGACGCCGGAACTTGGCCGTGCCGAGGCGGGCTTTACGGGAGAGCGGCCGAGACGGCCGCAATCCCGAGAGCTTCCGGAGAGACGACGCCATGAAGGCATTGTGCTGGCACGGCCGCAACGACATCCGCTGCGACACGGTCCCGGATCCGGTCATCGAGGATTCCCGCGACGTCATCATCAAGGTGACGAGCTGCGCGATCTGCGGCTCGGACCTGCACCTGATGGACGGCCTGATGCCGACCATGAAGAGCGGCGACGTCCTCGGCCACGAATTCATGGGCGAGGTCGTCGAGGTCGGACAGGGCTTCACCAAGTTCAAGAAGGGTGACCGGATCGTGGTGCCCTTCAACATCAATTGCGGTGCATGCCGGCAGTGCAAGCTCGGCAACTTCTCGGTCTGCGAGCGGTCGAACCGCAACGCCGAGATGGCGGCCGCGCAGTTTGGCTACACGACGGCCGGCCTGTTCGGCTACTCGCACCTCACCGGGGGCTACGCGGGCGGCCAAGCCGAGTACGTGCGCGTGCCCATGGCGGACGTCGCCCCCATGAAGGTTCCGGACGGCATGGACGACGAATCCGTCCTGTTCCTCACCGACATCCTGCCCACCGGCTGGCAGGGCGCCGAGCACTGCGAGATCCGGGGCGGCGAGACGATCGCGGTCTGGGGCACCGGCCCGGTCGGCATCTTCGCGATCCAGTCCGCGAAGATCATGGGGGCCGGGCGGATCATCGCCATCGAGACCGTGCCCGAGCGGATCGCCCTGGCCAAGAAGGCCGGCGCCACCGACGTCATCGACTTCATGAACGAGGACGTGTTCGAGCGGATCAAGGAGATCACCAAGGGCCAGGGCGCCGACGGCGTGATCGACTGCGTCGGCATGGAGGCGAGCGCCGGCCACGGCGGCCTCACCGGCATGCTGTCGACGGTGCAGGAGAAGCTCACCGCCACGGAGCGCCCCTACGCGCTGGCCGAGGCCATCAAGGCGGTCCGCCCCTGCGGGATCGTCTCGGTGCCGGGCGTCTACGGCGGGCCGATTCCGGTCAACATGGGCTCGATCGTCCAGAAGGGCCTGACCCTCAAGAGTGGCCAGACCCACGTGAAGCGCTACCTCGAGCCGCTGACCAAGCTGATCCAGGAGGGCAAGATCGACATGACCTCCCTGATCACCCACCGCTCGCAGGACCTCGCGGAGGGTCCGGACCTCTACAAGACCTTCCGCGACAAGAAGGACGGCTGCGTGAAGGTGGTGTTCCACCTGAACTGAGGGGCGGCGGCGTCCCGGTCGGCGATCGGCCGGGACGCCCCTCTCCGCCGGGCTGGGCGCGGCGTCCCGAAAGCGTGTAGAGCCGGCAACGCGCTCACCGACCACGCGGGGTGTCCATGTGCAATCTCTACAGCCTGCGGACCGGCCCAGCGGACCTGCGCCGGGCCTTCGAGATCGCGGAGGATCGCACCGGAAACCTCCCGCTGTTGCCGGCTATCTTTCCCGACCAGCTGGCGCCTGTGGTCCTGAACGGCGCGACCGGCCGCGACCTCGCGATGATGCGCTGGGGCATGCCCGGCCCGAAGGCGTTCGGCGAGCACCCGATCACCAACGTGCGCAACGCCGCGAGCCCGCACTGGCGGCCCTGGCTCGGCGTCGCCCACCGCTGCCTCGTGCCGGTCACCGCCTTCAGCGAGTACGCCGACACCAAGCCGCGCAAGACGCCGGTCTGGTTCGCCCTGGACGAGGACCGGCCGCTCTTCGCCTTCGCGGGGATCTGGCGGCCCTGGACCGGCGTGCGCGGCACGAAGCGCGAGAACCCCGACCGCGTCGCCGCGGAGCACCGGCTCTTCGCCTTCCTGACCACCGAGGCGAACGGCGTCGTCGGGCCGGTCCATCCCAAGGCCATGCCGGTCCTGCTCACGAAGCCGGAGGAATGGACGACGTGGCTGGAGGCGCCGACCGCGGAGGCGCTCCGGCTCCAGCGGCCGCTCCCGGACACGGCGATGCGCGAGGTCGCCCGCGGCGCGCGCTCGGACGGGCCCGAGGCCGAAGCCGAGGCGTGAGAGGCGCTAGCCGCCGGCCGGCTCGCCGGAGGACCCGTCGGGCGCGGCCGACCAGCCGCGGGCCCGCCAGCGCGACACCACGGCGGCGTTGAGCCGGGCGATGCGCGCCCGGTGCGCCTCCCAGAACGACATCGGCTTCGCCGGGACGGCGGCGACGCGCGTCCGGTAGATGGGCCCCGCCGGCCGCGCGGCGAGGCGGTCCGGCGCGGCCGCGCGGGCGCTCGCCCGGACGACGCGCGCCTCCGGGTTGCCGAGGATCGCCTGGGCGCGGGCGCAGTAGAGCTGCGACAGCGGCGACATCGCCTCCGAACCGTGGCCGGCCCGGTACTTCATCAGGGCGCGGCAGAGGTCCCCGTCGGCCCGGCGCCACGCCTCGGCGAGGTAGCGGACGCCGTAGCGGACGTTGATCTCCGGCGACGCCAGCTCGGCGACGGTGCCGCGGAAGCCGAGCATCGCCGCGGTGGTCGGGCGGACCTGCATCAGACCGACCTCGCCGACGCTGCCGACGACGGTGGGATCGTAGCCGCTCTCGATCCGCGCGACGGCGTCGGCCACCGCGAGGGGCAGGCCGGTGCCGGCGGCCTCGCGGGCGATGAGCGGCAGGTAGCGGGCGCGGGCGTCGGCGGCGACCGGTGCGGGCGCGGGTGCGGGCACGGCCGCAGGCGCGGGCGGGACCGGCGGCAGGGCTGCCATGCCGACGGCGTGCACCGCCAGGAAGGTGGCGGGCCGGGCCTGCGCGGGGGCGGCGCAGGTCAGCAGCAGGAGAAGCAACGGAGCGCGCATCGGCCGCCACGGAGAGGAACCGGGACCTGTCTATCCCGGCCGCCTCAACGAAGCCTTTCGCCGGCGCGCGCCCTACTGGATGGGGCCGCGGTCCCGCGCCTGAAGCAGCCGCAGGGCCTCGCCCAGGACCGCGTGGAGGTCGGCCGCGCCCTGCTGGCTCAGCGGCAGGCCGACCCGCTGCCCGTGGATCGTGTCGAGGACCAGCATGGCGAGGTCCTCGCCGATCAGCAGGTTGGATCCGGGCAGGCAGAGCGGCAGGACGAAATCGCCCTCGACCTCGCCGAGGGCGTCGACCGCGTCCGCGGGCCGGAAGGGCGGTTTCCGATCGGTCATCGCTCCCCTCCTCGCATTCCTCCCGGCGCCGGTCACGGCGCCGCGGCTCAGCCGCGGTCCGGCATCCGCACCGACCGCACCGTGAGCGTGTCGATCTCCAGCGAACCGACCTCCAGGGTGCCGACCCGGGCGCGGCCAACCGAGAGGCGACCGATCGCGAAGGCGCCGACCGCCACGACGCCGAGGGCCGCGGCCCCGAGGGCCAGCGCGCCCAGGGCCGACGCCCCGATCGCCCCCGCGCCGACGGCGCCCGATCCCAGGATCGCCGTGTCGTGGGACGGGATCACCCCCGTCCCGTCGGGGCGGCTCTGCGCCTCCGGAACCCTCGAACGCGACATGCGGATTCCTCTCCGAGCGGGCGACTCCGGAGCCAGCTATACCCGACGTTAACCGCGTTTTCACGCCGCTCGGAGACGATGGCGCTCGATCCCGGCCGGCCCGGACCGCGCGTCCGCCGCCAGAGAGGACGTCGCCCGTGCAGCACCTGTTCCAGGCCGTCGCGATCTTCGCGTTCGGCTGCCTGCTGATTCATGCCGGTCGCGCCTACGCCCGGGCGACCACGCTCCTGCTCTCCGCGACCGCGCTGATGCTGAGCGTCACCCTCGGCACCGTGCTCTGCCAGCGGATCGGCCTCCCGGGGCGCTCCGTCGCGGCCGGCCCGTCCTACACGGTGGCGCTCGGCCGGCCCGCTCCGTAGAGCCGCGTCCGGTCGGACGGGATGCGCCCGAGGCTCGGGACGGTGTCGCGCGGCGGGGCCGCGCCGGTCGAGCGGGATCAGGGCCAGACGCGGATCGCCACCGGGCGGCGCAGCAGGTCGCGGTCGGAGGTGATCGTGCAGCCCTCCGCGCGCAGGCTCGCGTAGGTCAGCAGCGCCCGGTCGCCGACGTCGTCGAAATTGCGGCCGCGCGCGTCCGGGTCGAGCAGCGACGGGTAGGCGAGGAGCGGCGCCGTCGCCGCGCACGGGTCGTCGTAGAGGGTCGCGCCCTCGAGCAGCAGGCGCGGGCTGTCCCAGGTGATCAGGTCGCGGGAGGTGGTCCAGTAGAAGCCCGACCGGGGAAAGCCCTCCCCCGCCTTGGCCATGAACACGGCGATCCAGGCGCCCGTGCCGCGGTGCCGGACGACGGCGCCGACCGGGCCCGGGAACGGCCCGACCGGCCGGCAGGTCGCCGTGTTCGGGCGGGCAGCGCGGTAGGGGTCCGGGAAGGCGGCGGTGAAGCCGGTGCCGGTCCAGGCCCGCCAGCGGGTCGGATCGGCCGGGTCGTCGCTGCGGAACAGGCAGACCCCGGCCTCCTGATCGCTGCCCGGTCGGGTCCAGCCGGTGGTCGAGGCGAGGAAGTACCGCCACGTCCCGTCCGCGACGATGTTCGACGGGTTGAAGAAGCCGCGGTGGCGGCCCTGGTCGATCTCCTGCCGGAACGGCGCCCCGGCGACCACGACAGGCGGGCTCTGGCGCTTGAAGCTGCGGCCGCCATCCGTCGAGGCTGCGGCCGTGATCGTGTTGTACCAGCAGGCCATGTAGCTGGCCGCCGGGCAGCGGCCGGGATGCTCGTTGGCCTGGTACTCGTGGTGGAGGAGCGCGGCCACGCGGCTCCCGTCCTCGGTCCAGGTGGCGGTGATCCAGGAGCGGTCGTCGTAGGTGGCCGGATCGGGCTTCTCGCCCGAATCGAGCACCACCGCGCAGTCGATCTTGAGATGCTCGAGGTCGGGACCGCGCAGCGCCCGGTTGCGGTAATGCATCCCGTAGAGCGCCACCGCGCCCGACGCGTCCCGGAAGGCGCGCGCCGGCGCGTCGGGCACGTCGGCGCCGTCGCAGGCGTCGCGCCCCGCCTTGAAGACGAGCGCGGGTGGCCCGACCAGCGTCAGCGCCGAGAGCGGCGGCTCCGGCGCTGACGCTGCAACGCGCGGGATGAGCGGCAGAAGCGCCAGGGGGAGCGCCAGAGTGAGCGTCGGCAGGATCCGGCGCGCCGCCGTCCCGGAGCCGGTTGGGCGCGCGGCGCGCGTCCGTCCGGCGATCCCGTTCGCCCAACCCATGATCGCCACCCGGCTGCGTCCCGGCCGCGCCTGGACAAACAGGCGGAGATTCGCTTGAGAACCATTACAGAGTGCTTGCCGCCGACTGGACGCGCGGCCCGACCGAAAGTCATCCATGGTTCTCCTGATCCTCGGGCTGGTGCTGTTCCTCGGCACGCACGCCTTCTCGATGGCCCGCACCCGGCGCGCCGCGATCGTCGGCCGGATCGGCGAGGGCCGCTACAAGCTCGGCTACACCGCCCTGTCGCTGCTCGGGCTCGTGCTGATCGGGATCGGCTTCCACGATTACCGGCTCGCCGGCTACATCCCGGTCTGGGATCCGCCGGTCTGGACGCGCCACCTCGCCCTGGCGCTGGTCTGGCCCGCCTTCGTGTGCCTCGCGGCCGCCTACCTGCCCGGCCATATCCGCGCCAAGGCCAAGCACCCGATGCTGCTCGCCGTGAAGATCTGGGCGACGGCGCACCTCCTCGCCAACGGCGATCTCGGCTCGATGCTGCTGTTCGGCGGCTTCCTCGCCTGGGCGGTGACCGCCCGGATCAGCGCCAAGCGCCGGGGCCTCGCCCCGGGGGCGGTCGCGGCCCAGCACGGCGGTCCGGCGGCGGCCCCGCTGGGCTGGCGCAACGACGTCCTGGCCCTGGTGATCGGCACGGCCGCGTGGTTCGTCTTCGCCCGCTACCTGCACTACCCGGTGATCGGCGTGCCGGTCTGGCCGGGTACCCCGGCCTGAGCCGGCCCCCGAGACGACACCCGAGACGGCCCCGAGACATGGCCTGTCGCCAACCCGGCGCCCGTGTGTTAGGCGCGGGGCCCGAACGCGACGAGGTGGCCCGCTGAGATCATGCGGGCCGGGATAGAATGGCCGAGAACAACGAGTTCCTCCGCGAAGTCGACGAGGATTACCGCCGCGACCGGATCCTCCAGATCTGGAAGCGCTACAGCGGCGTGATCATCGCGCTCGCCGTGCTGCTGGTGGCGGGCGTCGCGGGCTGGCGCTACTGGCAGGCCCAGCAGCGCGCGGCGGCCGAGGTGGCCTCGGTGCAGTTCGACGACGCCAACCGCCTCGCCAAGGACGGCAAGGTCGCGGAGGCCGACAAGGCCTTCGACGCCCTCGAGGCGCAGGGTCCGGCCGGCTACCGCCTGCTCGCCCGGTTCCGCGCCGCGGCGGAGACCGGCAAGCGCGACCCGGCGGCCGGGGCCGCGGAGTTCGACAAGCTCGCCGACGATACCGGCCTCGGCGACGGCCTGCGCGACCTCGCGCGCCTGCGCGCCGCGCTGCTGCGCCTCGACGGGCAGAACCCGGATCCGGCGCTCGCCAACCTCCAGGGCCTCGCGGCCGGGACCCCGTTCCGCCACACCGCCCGCGAGATGCTGGGCCTCGCCGCCCTGAAGAAGGGCGATTACGAGGACGCCAGCCGCTGGTTCGACCAGATCGTGGCCGATCCCGACACGCCACGGAACCTGCGCGAGCGGATCGAGGTCTACGCGGCGATCGTGGCGGGCGGTCCCGTGACGGTGACCGCGGCCAAGCCCGAGCCCGCCGCGCCGCCCCCGCCGATCACGCGCTGATTTCATCGTCCGGACTGTTTCGAGAACCACCATGGATATGCCGACCGTCGCGATCGTCGGGAGGCCGAACGTCGGCAAGTCGACCCTGTTCAACCGCCTCGTGGGCAAGAAGCTCGCGCTGGTCGACGACCGGCCCGGCGTGACCCGCGACCGGCGCGAGGGTGACGTCGCGTTCGGCGGCCTCCAGTTCCGGGTGATCGACACCGCCGGCCTGGAAGAGGCCGACGCCGCGACCCTCACCGGCCGGATGCGCATGCAGACCGAGGCGGCGATCCTCGCCGCCGACGTCGTGCTGTTCGTGATCGACGCCCGCGCCGGCGTGCTGCCGGCCGACCAGCCCTTCGCCGAGCTGGTGCGCCGCGCCGGCTGCCCGGTGATCCTGATCGCCAACAAGGCCGAGGGCGGCGCCGGCCTCGCCGGCGCCTACGAGGCCTTCACCCTCGGGCTCGGCGACCCGATCCCGTTCTCCGCCGAGCACGGCGAGGGCCTGGGCGAGCTGCACGAGGCGCTCAAGGGCGCCCTGCCCCAGCGCGACGAGGACGAGGAGGCCGACGACGACGCCCCCGGCGGCCGCGCCCTAAAGGTCGCGATCGTGGGCCGCCCGAATGCCGGCAAGTCGACCCTGATCAACCGCATGCTCGGCGAGGACCGGCTGCTCGTCGGTCCCGAGGCCGGCATCACCCGCGACTCGATCTCGCTGGACTGGGAGTGGCGCGGGCGGCGGATCAAGCTGCACGACACCGCCGGGATGCGCCGCCGCGCCCGGATCGACGACAAGCTGGAGAAGCTCGCGGTCTCGGACGGTCTGCGCGCGGTGCGCTTCGCCGAGGTGGTGGTGGTGCTCCTCGACGCGACGATCCCGTTCGAGAAGCAGGACCTCACCATCGTCGACCTCGTCGAGAGCGAGGGCCGCGCCCTGGTGATCGGCCTCAACAAGTGGGATCTGGTCGCCGACCAGCCGGGCCTGCTCAAGCAGCTCCGCGAGGATTGCACCCGGCTGCTGCCGCAGGTGCGCGGCGTCGGGGTCGTGCCGCTCTCCGGCCTCGCGGGCGACGGTGTCGACAAGCTGATGCAGGCGGTGGTGCAGGCCGCCGAGGTCTGGGACCGGCGCGTCTCGACCTCGCGCATCAACGACTGGCTGAACGAGGCCACCTCCCGCAACCCGCCGCCGGCGGTGTCGGGCCGGCGGATCAAGATCCGCTACGCCACCCAGGTGAAGAGCCGGCCACCGCACTTCGCGCTGTTCGGCAACCAGCTCAACGCCCTGCCGAAATCCTACACGCGCTACCTCGTGAACGGCCTGCGCGAGGCGTTCGACCTGCCGGGCACGCCGATCCGCCTGTCCCTGCGCACCTCGCAGAACCCGTTCGACAAGGGCTGATCCGAGCTCCTGTCGTCCTTGCGAGCGGAGCGAAGCAACCCAGGCAGCGTCACGATGGCCGACGTCGCGCAACCCTGGGTCACGTCGCTGCGCTCGTGATGACGGCGCGGATGCGGCAGTGCTCAGCGCGCCGCGTCGGCGATCCAGTCCACCGCGGCCGCCAGCGCGGCGCGCTCGTCCTGATCCGCGGCGAGCGCGGCCTCGTAGGCCGCGATCTGCCCGTCCGCGCTGGTCCCCTCGGCCACGATCGCCCGCGCGCGGGCCACGTCCGCCGCGCAGCCGAGGGCGTCCGCGTCCTCGGCCACCAGCGTGAGCACCGCCTCCAGCGCCTCGGCGAACGGCACGGCCTCGCCGCGCGCCTCGTCGATCAGGGACGCGGCGACGCCGCTGTGCTGGGCGCGCCAGAGGTTCTCCGAGGCCAGCGCCCGCGAGACGCCGTCGAGCCCGGCATGGAGGTCCGGCCGGCGCGCGCACAGGCGCACGAGGCAGCGGAACAGCGCGGCGATGCAGAGCGAATCGTCGAGGCGCGTGCAGGCGTCGGCGATGCGCAGTTCCAGGGTCGGGAACTTGATGGAGGGCCGCAGCGACCACCACAGGAAGCTCGCGTCCGCGATGGCGCCCGACCGGGTCATGATGGCGACGAACCGCGCGTGGGCGGCGGCGTCGGCGAACAGTTCCGGCAGGCCCGTGCGCGGCAATTCCCCGAAGACGCTGAGCCGGTAGGCCCGCAGGCCCGTCGCCTCGCCCTGCCAGAACGGCGAGGAGGCCGACAGCGCGAGCAGCAGCGGCTGGAACGGCAGCAGCCGGTTCATCAGGTCGACCCGGGCGTCGGGGTCCGGAACCTCGACGTGGACGTGCATGCCGCAGATCAGGGCCCGCCGGGCCGCGATGCCGACATCCGACAGGATACCCTTGTAGCGCGCGCCGTCGGTGGCGGTCTGGCGCGACCAGCGCGCGAGGGGATGCGTGCCGCAGGCCAGCAGCCGGAGGCCGTTCTCGGCCGCGATCCCCGCGAGCTGTGCCCGCTGGCCGCCGAGGTTGTCGCGGGCGGCCGCCGCGTCGGTGAGCGGCGGCGTGCAGACCTCGACCTGCGCGGCGACCAGCTCGCGGCCCGTCTCGGGCAGCTCCGCCTTGACCCGCGCGTGGAAGGCGGCGAGGTCGCCCCGCGGCGTCCCCCGGGTCTCGGCATCGGCCAGGAAGTACTCCTCCTCGATGCCGAAGCGGTAGCTCGGGGCGCTCATCGTGGTCTCCGGAAAACGCGACGCGTGCGCGCCAACGCGCCGGCGGGGACGAAGGTGCCGCTCAGGGCGTCCGCAGCGGCCCGCCGACCAGCCAGGCGGGGTCGAACCAGCGGTCGGCCTCGCCGTCGTAGGGCAGGCGCGTGATGTCCCAGTTCTGGATGTACCGCGCGTAGACGTTCCACACCGCGATCCCGCCGCCGACGAAGATTCGCCGCCCGGGATAGCGCTTGAGCACCGCCTCCGGATCCTCGTGGCTGCGGATCACGTCGATGGTGCGGTCCTTGAAGGCGAATTCGGGCACCGAGGCCACCGTCTTCGGCCCGGCGATCAGCACGTGGCCCATGGTCAGCGCGAAGAAGCGCGTGACGTCCTCCACGAAGAGCGGGTCGGTGTTGCCCTCCCAGGGCAGGTGGCCGTTGAGGCCGAGCTGGCCCCGCAGGCCGATCGCGCAGATGCAGCGGACGTCGATCATCGTGATGAACTCAGAGAGGAAGATCAGGCCCGTCCCATACAACCCCTCATCCCGAGGTGCCCGGGCGAGCGGACCGCGAAGGAGGGCTCCAGGGATCGCGCGACCTCCGGGCCGTTCTCGCGAGGCCTCCGCTTCGCTCCGGCACCTCAGGGTGAGGCAGGCGGTGGGATGTGCGTTCGAATAACAGCGCAGGAGCTCACTCGGGTGCGCGGAAACTCAGCACCCGGTCGGTGGGGAAATCGTAGAGCTTGCCGGTCTCGGTCCAGTCCGGGGACGCGAGCCTTACGAAATGGGGCGCGAGCTCCTCGGGCGTCCGGAGGGTCTCGGGGTCCTCGCCGGGCATGGCCGAGCGGCGCATGCCGGTCCGCAGGGGGCCGGGATTGAGCAGCATGGCCCGGATCGCCGCGCTCTCGTTCTCGGCCGCGTAGGTCCGCACCAGGGCCTCCAGCGCCGCCTTCGAGACCGAGTAGGGCCCCCAGTAGGGCCGGCACTTCGCGGCGGCCCCCGACGAGACGAAGATCGCCCGGCCGGCGTCCGACATGCGCAGCAGCGGGTCCAGGGAGCGGATCAGGCGCCAGTTGGCGGTGACGTTCACGTCCATCACCTGCCCCCAGATCTTCGGGGTGATGTGGCCGATCGGCATGAGCGCGCCGAGGATGCCGGCATTGGCGACCAGGATGTCGAGGCGCTTCCAGCGCTCGTTGATCGCCGCGCCGAGGCGGTCGATCGCGTCGTAGTCGGCGAGGTCGAACGGCACCAGGGTGGCGCTGGAGCCGGCGGCGCGGATCGCGTCGTCGAGCTCCTCCAGGGCGCCCACGGTGCGGGCCACCGCGATGACGTGCGCGCCGGCCCCGGCCAGCGCCAGGGCGGCGGCGCGCCCGATGCCGCGGGACGCGCCGGTGACGACCGCGACGCGGCCTTCTAGGGGTCTTTGGGAGTCAGCCATGGGGAGCACGTAGCGCATTCCCGCGCCAAGGGTCGAGGAGTCCGGTTTCAAATGGCCAGTAACCGGGCCCTTTCGACCACTTTCGGTCGATGGCCCCGACCCGCGTCTTTGCGAGCGCAGCGAAGCAATCCAGGCGGCGCCATGCTCACCGATGTTGCGCTACCCTGGATTGCTTCGCTCCGCTCGCAAAGACGGCTGTGCCGAAGCCGTGTCTCTGCTTTGCCGGTCGCGCCCTTCCGGAGAGGCTCAGTCGGCCTCGGCCAGCATGGCGAAGCGCTTCGGGCCGGCGATGGACAGGTCGGTCAGGCCCGTCGGGTAGTCGCCCGTGAAGCAGTGGTCGGTGTATTGCGGGCAGGCCGCGTTCCGCGCCTCCTCGCCCATCGCCCGGTAGAGGCCGGGGATCGACAGGAAGGCCAGCGAATCGGCGCCGATATACTTGCGCATCGCCTCGAGATCGTGGGTCGCGGCGAGCAGCTTCTCCCGCTCGGGCGTGTCGATCCCGTAGAAGTCCGGATAGGTGATCGGCGGCGAGGCGATCCGGAAATGCACCTCCGCGGCGCCGGCCTCGCGCATCATCCGGACGATCTTCACCGATGTCGTGCCGCGCACGAGGCTGTCGTCCACGAGGACGATACTCTTGCCCTCGATCGCCGCGCGGTTGGCCGAGTGCTTCATCCGGACGCCGAGCTCGCGCACCGACTGGGTCGGCTGGATGAAGGTCCGGCCGACATAGTGGTTGCGGATGATGCCCATCTCGAACGGGATCCCGGTCTCCTGCGAGAAGCCGAGCGCCGCCGGCACGCCGGAATCCGGCACCGGCACGACGATGTCGGCGGGCGCCGCGGCCTCGCGGGCCAGCTCCCGGCCGATCGCCTTGCGCACCGCGTAGACGCTCTTGCCGTTCACCACCGAGTCCGGCCGGGCGAAGTAGATGTACTCGAAGATGCAGGGCCGCATCGGCACGGCGTCGGCGAAGCGGATCGACTCGATCCCCTCCTCGGAGATCACCACGATCTCGCCGTTCTCGATGTCGCGCACGAACCGGGCGCCGATGATGTCGAGCGCGCAGGTCTCGGAGGCCAGCATGTAGCGGCCGTCGAGTTCGCCCAGCACCAGCGGGCGGATGCCCAGCGGGTCGCGCGCGCCGATCAGCTTCTTGTTGGTGAGCGCCACGATCGCGTAGGCGCCCTGGATCGCCTGCAGGGCGTCGATGAACCGCTCGATGATCCGCGGCTTCCGCGAGCGGGCCGCGAGGTGCAGGATCACCTCGGTGTCGGAGGTCGACTGCGTGATCGCGCCTTCGCGCACGAGGTCGCGGCGGATCGACAGGGCGTTGGTGAGGTTGCCGTTGTGGGCGACCGCGAGGCCGCCGCTGGCGAGCTCGGCGAAGAGCGGCTGGACGTTGCGCAGGATCGTGCCGCCAGTGGTCGAGTAGCGCACGTGCCCGATGGCGGCGCGGCCCTTGAGGCGGGCGATCGTGTCCCCGTCCGAGAAGGAATCGCCGACGAGGCCGGGGCGGCGCTCGGAGTGGAACACCGAGCCGTCGAAGGAGACGATGCCGGCCGCCTCCTGGCCCCGGTGCTGCAGGGCGTGCAGGCCCAGCGCGACGATCGCCGAGGCGTCCGGATGGCCGAAGATGCCGAAGACGCCGCACTCCTCGCGGAGCGTGTCGCCGTCGAGATCGAGATCGAAGGTGTCGGTGGTGGCGGCGGCGTGTGACATGGGGCTGTCGATCACTCACAGATCCCGGCGGCGACGGGCCGGCGCGCCGGTCGTCGCGGAAGCAATCCGTACACCACCGGAACCGCTATCTAGGCGTTCCGCGCGACGAGACCTACGGCGAATACCGCAGATCAGCGTCGCGTCGGGGTCGGCGCGGTCTCGGTCCGGCGCTGCGGCGCCGCGTCGGTCTCGGCCGGGGCGTCGGCGGAATCGCTCGGCGGCGCGCCGGTCTTCGGCTTCTTGAACTGCTTGAGGAAGCCTTCCGGATTCTCGGGCAGCTGCGCCACCAGGGCGTCGCCGGACTTCTCCAGCATCGGGCGCGTGCGGGCCTGGGCGGCCCAGTCCGGCACCTTGCCCTGCACCAGCCACGACAGGAACACCCAGCCGATCACGCAGATCAGGAAGCCGCGGGCCGCGCCGAACAGGAAGCCGAGGGAGCGGTCGACTGCGCCGATCCGCGAGTCGAGCACGACGTCGGAGATCTTCACCGTGATGATCGACACGACGATCAGGGTGCCGAGGAAGATCGCCGCGATCGAGGCGACGAGCGCCACGGTGTCGCTGTTCACGTGCTGCTTCACGGTGGGCAGCAGCATGGGGTGGAGCGTCCACGCGACCGCGGCGGCCGCCACCCAGGCGACGATCGCCAGGACCTCGCGGGTCACACCACGCACGGCCGCGAGCAGCGCGGAGACCGCGACGATGCCGAGCACGGCGAGATCCAGGACGGTAAACGGCATCGTTGAGCTTTTTGGTACCCGCGGGGATAGCGCGTCGGCCGTGCGGCTCCCCCGGACCGCGGCGGATTTATACCAAGCCCGACCTCGGCCGTCACCCTGGCGCGCCCGCCTGATCGCGCGCCTGTGCCGTCCGTGCATCAGACGCGCCGATCACCGTGGCGCGAGCCGCCGCGGGGAATGCCCGGCTCCACCCGGGCACCGTCCCGGTGCTATGGGTCGCGCCCGGGGTCCGGTCCGCGCGTCCGGACTCCCGGTGGCGAATGGATGGAGGCGTTCCGCGTGTCCGAGGCCGGACCTGTGACGGAGATCGGCGCCCACGGCGCCCGGCTGACGATCGACCTCGGGGCGATCGCGGCCAACTGGCGGATCCTGGCGGCCCGCGGCGCGGGCGCCGACTGCGCCGCCGTGGTGAAGGCCGACGCCTACGGCTGCGGCGTCGGCCGCGTCGGGCCGGCCCTGTGGGCCGCCGGATGCCGGACCTTCTTCGTCGCGCACCTGTCCGAAGGCGTCGCCGCCCGGGCCGCCCTGCCGGACGCCGCGATCTACGTCCTGAACGGTCTGCCCCCGGGCGCCGCGGCGGCCTTCGTGGCCCACGGTCTGCGCCCGGTGCTCGGCAGCGTCGAGGAGCTGTCGGACTGGGCGGCGTTCCCGGGGAACCGGCCGCCCGCGGCGCTCCACGTCGATACCGGCATGAACCGGCTCGGCCTGTCGGTGCCCGAGGCGCTGGACCTCGCCGGGGACGCGCGGATCGCGGCCGCCGGGATCGACCTGCTCCTCAGCCACTTCGTCAGCGCCGAGAAGCCGGAGGACCCGGTCAACGCCCGGCAGATCGCCGATTTCGCGCGGGTCCGGGCGGCCTATCCCGGGCTCCGGGCCTCGCTGGCGAACTCGTCGGGAATCTTCCTCGACGGGGCCCGGCACGACCTGCTGCGGCCGGGCTACGCCCTGTTCGGCGGCAACCCGACGCCGGGCGCCGCGAACCTGATGCGCCCGGTGGTGCGGCTGGAGGCGGCGATCGCGCAGGTGCGCGGCGTCGCGGCCGGCGCCACCGCGGGCTATAACGGCCGCTGGACCGCCGCCGCGCCGAGCCGGCTGGCGACGCTCTCGCTCGGCTACGCCGACGGCTTCCCCCGGGCGATCAGTGGCCGCGGCCACGCGCTGGTCGGCGGCGTCCCGTGCCCGATCCTGGGCCTCGTCTCCATGGACCTAATCATCCTCGACGTCACGGCGGCACCCGCGGCCCGGCGCGGCGCGGAGGCGGTGCTGATCGGCGACAGCCTCGACATCGACGCGGTCGGCCGCGCCGCCGGCACGATCGGGTACGAGATCCTGACCAGGCTGGGTTCTCGGTATGTTCGAACTTATGTAGGCTGACGCGACTCCACCCTGACACGCCGGATCGCCGGCGCCCGGACCCGTATGGCCAAGATCCACCAGACCTTCGTCTGCCAGTCCTGCGGGGCGGTCTACAATCGCTGGCGCGGCCGCTGCGAGGCCTGCAACGGCTGGAACACGATCGTCGAGGAGGCGCCCTCGGCGCCCGGCCAGTCCGGGCCGGCGGCGACCCGGCCGTCGCGCAACCGCGGCCGGGTCTTCCCCCTGGAGGGCCTGACCGGCGAGGCCAAGGAGGCGCCGCGCATTCCCTCGGGAATCGGCGAGCTCGACCGGGTGACCGGGGGCGGCTTCGTGCGCGGCTCGGTGATCCTGCTCGGCGGCGATCCCGGCATCGGCAAGTCGACCCTGCTGATGCAGGCCTCGGCCGCCATGGCGGGCACGGGCGAGCGGGTCGCCTACATCTCGGGCGAGGAGGCGGTCGGGCAGGTGCGCCTGCGGGCCGAGCGGCTGGGCCTGAGCGCGCGCCCGGTCCAGCTCGCCGCCGAGACCAACGTCGAGGACATCGTCGAGACCCTGAGCCAGGGGCGCCCACCCGCGCTCGCGATCATCGACTCGATCCAGACCATGTGGACCGAGACGGTGGAATCGGCCCCCGGCACGGTCACGCAGGTGCGCTCCTCCGCGCAGGCGCTGATCCGCTTCGCCAAGACCACCGGCACGGCGGTGATCCTGGTCGGCCACGTCACCAAGGACGGGCAGATCGCCGGTCCCCGCGTGGTGGAGCACATGGTCGACGCGGTCGCCTCCTTCGAGGGCGACCAGGGCCACCATTTCCGCATCCTGCGCGCCGTGAAGAACCGCTTCGGCCCCACCGACGAGATCGGCGTGTTCGAGATGACCGACGCGGGCCTCAGCGAGGTGCCGAACCCCTCCGCCCTGTTCCTGGCGGGCCGCGACCACCAGGCGGCGGGCACCGCGGTCTTCGCCGGCATGGAAGGCACGCGGCCGCTGCTGGTGGAGATCCAGGCGCTGGTGGCGCCCTCGTCGCTCGGCATGCCCCGGCGCGCCGTGGTCGGCTGGGACCCGAACCGGCTGTCGATGGTGCTCGCCGTGCTGGAAGCCCACGGCGGCATCCGGCTCGGCAGCCACGACGTCTATTTGAATGTTGCCGGAGGCTTGCGCATCACCGAGCCGGCAGCGGATCTGGCGGTGGCGGCAGCGCTGGTCTCGTCGCTGTCGGGGGCCGTGCTGCCGCCCGAGACGGTCTATTTCGGCGAGATCGGCCTGTCGGGGGCGATCCGGCCCGTGGCGCAGGCCGGGTCGCGGCTGAAGGAGGCGCAGAAGCTCGGCTTCGCCAAGGCGCTGATCCCGCAGGGCCGCGGCGAGGGCGAGAAGGCGCTCTCCGTGGAGACGCTCCGCCACATCGCCGACCTGGTGGCGGGGATCAGCGCGGGCGCGCCGCGGCGGGGATCCGGCCAGCGCGGGCGGCAGCAGGCCCGCTACGTCGACGAGGAGATGTGAGCACGCCGTCTTTGCGAGCGAGAGCGAAGCAACCCAGGGCAGCGGGCCCTTTCCGGACGTAGCGCATCCCTGGGTTGCTTCGCTGCGCTCGCAAAGACGAAAGCGTTACCCCCCCGTCACGCTCATGTGCCGCGGCACGGCGGCCGGGCGCTGGCGCTCGATGACGAAGTCGTGGCCCTTGGGCTTGCGGGTGATCGCCTCCACCACCGCCGCGGCCAGCACCGCGTCGTCCTGGGAGGCGCGCAGGACCGCGCGCAGGTCGGCCGAATCCTCCTGGCCGAGGCACATGTAGAGCTGGCCCGTGCAGGTCAGGCGGACCCGGTTGCAGCTCTCGCAGAAATTGTGGGTCAGCGGCGTGATGAAGCCGAGCTTGCCGCCAGTCTCCTCGACCCGCACGTAGCGCGCCGGGCCGCCGGTGCGGTCGGGCAGCGGCGTGAGGGTGTAGCGGGTCTCCAGGCGCTGCCGGGCGACCGACAGGGGCAGGAACTGGTCGGTCCGGTCCGCGTCGATCTCGCCGAGCGGCATCACCTCGATCAGCGTCATGTCCATGCCGAGGCCGTGCGCCCAGGCGATCATGCCGGGGATCTCGTCGGCGTTGACGTCGCGGAGCGCCACCGCGTTGATCTTCACCTTCATCCCGGCGGCGCGGGCCGCCGCGATGCCGTCGAGCACCACCTTGAGGTCGCCGCGGCGGGTAATCTCCCGGAACTTGTCCGGGTCGAGGGTGTCGAGCGAGACGTTGATCCGGCGCACGCCCAGGCTCGCCAGCTCGTCGGCGTAGCGCGTGAGCTGCGTGCCGTTGGTGGTGAGCGTCAGCTCCTCCAGCGCCCCCGAATCGAGGTGGCGCGAGAGCCGGCGGAACAGGTGCATGATGTCGCGGCGCACGAGCGGCTCGCCGCCGGTGATCCGGAGCTTGCGCACGCCCCGGGCGATGAACACGCCGCAGAGCCGGTCCAGCTCCTCCAGGGTCAGCAGGTCGCGCTTGGGCAGGAACTCCATGTGCTCGGACATGCAGTAGGCGCAGCGCAGGTCGCAGCGATCCGTCACCGAGATGCGCAGGTACGAGATCGCCCGCTGAAACGGGTCGATCAGCGGCGCGGGCCTGGCGGGCGCGCCGACCGCGGACGTCTGCGGCGTCAGGGAGCTGTCATCGAGCATCGTCCGGCATATGATGCCACCGGCGGTCGCGGGCAAGCCGATCCCGCGCCGCAGTCCCAGATTGCGTGAGGAGTGTGACCCGTGAGCGAGGATCTGTGGCCGACCGAGATCCGCCTGTCGGCCGACCGGCGGGTGCTCAACGTCGCCTTCGAGGATGGGGCCCGCTACGCCCTGCCGGCCGAGTACCTGCGGGTGTCGAGCCCCTCGGCCGAGGTGCAGGGCCACTCGCCGCTGGAGCGGAAGGTGATCGGCGGCAAGCGCGCCGTGGCCATCCTGGCGGTGGAGCCGGTCGGCAACTACGCGGTGAAGCTCGGCTTCGACGACATGCACGACACCGGCATCTACGGCTGGGGCTACCTCCACACCCTGGGCCGCGAGTACGAGACGCGCTGGAACACCTATCTCGGCGAGCTCGCCGAGCGCGGACTGGACCGCGAGACCGCGCGCACCGCCCCGGTGAAGCAGGGCGGGGGCTGCGGGTCGGGCTCGTGCGGCTGCCACTAAGGGCAGCCGCTCCCGCTCACTCCCGCCCCGAGCCTCGTCTTTGCGAGCGGAGCGAAGCAATCCAGAGTGGCGCCACGATTTTCGGCGTCGCGCATCCCTGGGTCGCTTCGCTGCGCTCGCGATGACGGCGGCGTCGAGCCACGCACCCGTCAGCCCGACCTTCGGAGCCGCCATGGCCTTCGCCTGCACCATCCCCGCGACGCCCACGATCCAGCAGGACGACGCCGCCGTGCGCATCACGCGCTGGGACTTCCCGCCCGGCGGCGTGACCGGCTGGCACGAGCACGGCTGGCCCTACTTCGTGGTGATGCTGGTGGACGGGATCCTGCGCGTCCACGACGGCGCGGCGGTCAGCGAGACGGCGCTCGCGGCCGGGCAATCCTACATGCGTCCCGCGGGCATCCGGCACGACGTGATGAACGGGTCCGACCACCCGATCGCGTTCATCGAGATCGAGGTGAAGCGCCCCGACGCGCTGGTCACCCTGCCCTGATCCGGTTTCCGTTTGAACGCTTCGGTTGATGAGCCTCTCCCGTCATCACGAGCGAAGCGAAGTGACCCAGGGCAGCGCGACCTCTGCAGGCGTGGCGCCGCTGGATTGCTTCGCTCCGCTCGCAAAGACGGCCGTGCCGAAGCCATCAACCGGAAACCCTACGAAACGCGAAAAGGGCCGACCTCGCGGCCGGCCCCCTCGTCGAAGCTCCGAAAAGGAATCAGCGCTGGACGATGACCTTCGTGCCGACCTTGGCGCGGGTGTAGAGGTCCGTCACGTCGTCGTTGGTCATGCGGATGCAGCCCGACGAGACGGCCGTGCCGATCGTCTCCGGCTCGTTGGAGCCGTGAATGCGGTAGATCGAGCCGCCGAGATACATGGCGCGGGCGCCGAGCGGGTTCTCGAGGCCGCCCTTCATGTAGCGCGGCAGGTCGGGCCGGCGCTTCAGCATGGTCGCCGGCGGGCGCCAATCCGGCCACTCGCGCTTCATCGTGATGGTCTGCACGCCGCCCCAGGTGAAGCCCGGCCGGCCGACGCCGACGCCGTAGCGCAGGGCCTGGCCGCCGCCCAGAACGTAGTAGAGCCGCCGCTCGGCAGTGGAGACGACGATCGTGCCGGCGCCGTAGGGGCCGTTATACGCCACCGTCTCGCGCGGGATCGCCGACATCTGCGGGACCGCCGCGTCGGCGCTCAGCGGGTCGGCGGGGTTCAGGGCGGCATTGGCCACCGGCACCGCGACGGTCTCGACGGCCTGCGGGCGGACGCGCACGGTGAGCGCGTCGTTCAGCGGCTGGCGGGTCAGCGGGTCGATCTCGTAGGCCAGTGCCGGCGCGGCGCAGGCGGCCGCGCCGAGAAGCCCGATCAGGGCGGGGAGAAAACGACGCATCAAAGCCTCTCGGGGCAGGCGCGGACTATGGCGGGAACGCGGCGAAGACCGCGGCACGATGCCGTGCCGATCCTCGCCAAGGGGTAAACGCTCGCGCCTCAAATCCAAGCCTGAAACCGCCCGGCCGGGGCGGTTCCGCCCGCCCGTGACTCGATGGCAACACTGTGGCAGCTTGGCCGTTACAGGCCGGGATGACGGGTGCGGATCCGCGCGTTCGCGCCTCTTGTCAGGCCTCGTCGGCGGCGAGCCAGATCGCCGGCTCGCGCGCGGCCGGGCGGAGGGGGGCCGGCGCGGCGGGCAGGCCGCGCAGCTGGGCGAGTTCGGCGAGTTCCGGCGCCTGCGCGGTGTCGTCGGCGTTCAGGAACAGGCCCCGCGCCCGGGCGGCGCGGCCGAGATCGGCCCGGCTGGTCCAGACGCTCTGAGCCGGGCTCGTGAGCAGCGCCAGGGCGATCGGCGCCAGCCAGAGGGCGAGCCATGGGTTCCCGACGAGGACCAGGGCGAGCACCATCAGCGCGCCGACCACCACGGCGTCGGCCTGGAGCCGGAACGCCTCCGCCCAGGAGACCTGCCGGTCGTCCCGGTCCTGCGTCTCCCAGCGGACCACCCGGCCGAAGAAGGTCGAGACCACGGCGCCGGCGGTGAACAGGGTCAGGACCGGCCACAGGACCACCCACACCGCCTGCTCCAGGGCGGCGCTCGCGAGCAGCGCCCGCGCGCCGCCGAAGGCCGCCCGGCGCTCCGCGGAGGCGAGGACGTGGCCGAGGCTCAGGAGCTTCGGCAGGGCCAGGACGGCGACGCTGAGGGCGGCGAGCGCGTGGGCGGCGGCGCCCTGCCCGGTCAGACCGTAGGCCAGGAGGCCGAGATCGCCGGTCCGGGCGGCCTGCCACGCGGCGAGGCCCAGGAAGGCGATCCAGAGCGGCAGCACCCCGTAGGAGAGGATGCCGACGAGGAGGTGCCAGCGGCTCGCGCCGTGAAGGCCCGCCCAGGGCAGCACCCGCAGGTGCTGGAGGTTGCCCTGGCACCAGCGGCGCTCGCGGCCGAGCAGGTCGACGAGGTTGGTGGGCATCTCCTCCCAGGTGCCGCCCATCTCGGGCAGCAGCCGCACCTCCCAGCCGGCGCGCACCATCAGCGCGCCCTCGACGATGTCGTGGCACAGGATCTCGCCGCCGAGCGGTTCCCGGCCCGGGAGCTTCGGGAGCTGCGCGTTCTCCGCGAAGGCCTCGACCCGCAGGATCGCGTTGTGGCCCCAGTAGCTGCCCTCCGGGCCCTGCCAGGTCTCCAGGCAGCGCAGGGCCAGCGGCGCGTAGAGGCGGACGGCGAATTGCTGGATGCGGGCGAAGAGCGTGTCCCGGCCGGCCGCGTACGACACGGTCTGGATCAGGCCGGTGCGCGGGCTCGCCTGCATCAGCCCGACGAGCCGGCCCATGGCCGCGCCGGTCATCAGGCTGTCGGCGTCCAGCACGATCATGAAGGCGTACTCGCCGCCGTAGGTGCGGCAGAACTCGCCGATATTGCCGGCCTTGCGGCCGACATTCTCCGTCCGGCGCCGGTAGCGGATCCGCGGCAGAGCCGGGTCGGAGGCCGCCCAGGCCTGGATGCGGGCGTACTCGTGCTCCTCCACGGCGGCGATCGCGCCGTCCCGTGTGTCGGAGAGGACGAAGATGTCGATGCCCCGCGCCTCGGCGCGGGCGAGCGACCGGGCCATCACCCGCAGGCGGGCGAAGACAGCGACCGCGTCCTCGGCGTGGATCGCCACCACGGCGGCGGTGCGTCCGGCCCCGGCCGGCACGGCGCCCGCCTGCTCGGAGCGGCGCTCCAGCGCGGACTTCGCCCGATCGCCCAGGAGGGCCGCGACGAACCCGTAGACGTACTGGCAGGCGACGAAGGCCTGCCAGCCCATCACGAGGCCGAACAGCACCAGGACCGCCCAGGCCAGCGGGCTGACACCCGCCGGGTAGGCGAGCGCGGCGAGCCAGACGAGGCCGCCGGCGGTGGCGAGGCTCGGGACGGCCAGGGCGAGGCGGCGGGCGCGCAGGGCGCCGCGCGGCGCGTCGGTCCAGACCTCGCGGCAGGCTGCGTTCTCCGACGGATCGGGTATGGCGGGAGCCGCGTTCCGGTGCGACCGCTCGGCGGAGGAGGTGACGCGTGACGACATGGCGCGAGGAACTCGACCGTGGAAGGCTGCCGGCCGCCCGGCCGTGCGGGGCCGGGAACCGATGACCGTGGATACCGATGTGCGGGGTGAGGATACGGAGCCGACCCGGCAGCCCAGGCCGCCGGAAGCCGAACGGATCAATCCCCCCTCCCGGCGCCGCGTTCTTCGAACAGTCCTGGCCGCGGCTGCCGGCACGGTTCTACCTAGCGCGACGGATCTGAATGGGTCCAGAACGTGGGCCGGGCCGGCGCTTCCGCCGCAGGGCGACGCGATGACCTTCGAGAGCCTGTCGGCGCAGGCGGCGCAGTGCGCCGCAGCGCCCTACGCCCCGCCGCCCGAGGACCTGCCGCCGGCGCTCGCCGCCCTCGACTACGACGGCTACCGCGCGATCACCTTCCGGCCGGACGCGGGCCTGCGGCTCGGTGCGCATTTCAGCGCGCAGCTGTTCCACCGCGGCTTCCTGCAGCGCCGGCGCGTGGCGCTCCACCTCCAGCCGCTCCGGGGGCCCGCGCGGCCGATCCCCTACGACACGGGGCTGTTCGACCTGGGCGCGCGGCTCGCCGGCCAGGGCTTCCCGGCGGATCTCGGCTTCGCGGGCTTCCGCCTGCACTACGCCTTCCCGGACACGCCCGCCTGGCGGCCGAAGGGTTTTCAGGAGGAGTTCCTCGTCTTCCTGGGCGCCTCCTACTTCCGCCTGCGGGCGGCGAACCAGGAATACGGGCTCTCGGCCCGGGGGCTCGCCATCGGCACCGGCGCCCCGGAGGGCGAGGAATTCCCCGACTTCGTCGCCCACTGGATCTGCGAGCCGGAGCCGGAGGCGCGCACCCTCACGGTGCTCTCCCTCCTCGACAGCCCGAGCGTGGCCGGCGCCTACCGGTTCGAGATCGCGCCCGGCGACCCGGCCCGGATCGCCGTCACCGCGGCGCTCCACCCGCGCCGGGCGCTCCCGAAGCTTGGGCTGGCGCCCCTCACCAGCATGTTCCTGTACGGCCAGAACGGGCCCGGGGCGCGGGGCGCCAAGCCGTTCGACGATTTCCGGCCGCAGGTGCACGATTCCGACGGGCTCTGCGTCGCGGCCGGGGCCGACCCGGCGCGGATCGACCGGATCTGGCGGCCCCTGGTCAACGGGCGGGCGCAGCCGCAGATCTCCGCCTTCGCGGCCCGGCCGCTCGCCGGCTTCGGGCTGCTGCAGCGGGAGCGGAGCTTCGCGGCCTACCTCGACGTGGAGGCGCGCCACGAGGCGCGGCCGGGCCTGTGGGTGGCGCCGGATTCCGCCGGGGGCGCCTTCGCGGACGGCGCCGTGCAGCTCTTCGAGATCCCGTCGGGCGAGGAGTACATGGACAACATCGTGGCGGCCTTCGTGCCGGCGGCCCCGGCGCAGCCCGGCGCGCCGCTGCACGTCCGCTACGGGCTGACCACGGTGGGGGCCGAGCCCGTGCCGGCGATCCCGGAGACCGCCCTCGCCCGGGTGACGTCGACGCGACTCGGCTCGGCGGAGCGCCTGCGCCCGTCGAACCCGCCCGACCCGCGGCGGCGGCTCTGCGTCATCGACTTCGAGGGTCCGGGCCTGCCGAAGGGTCCCGACGACGCGGTCGCCGCGGAGGTCTCGGCCAGCGCCGGCACGCTGCACGATCCGGTGGCCAACTTCGTGCCGCAGACCGGAGGCTGGCGGATCTACGTCGAGTGGCGCCCGCCGGAGCCGGTGCCGCCGGGCGACGTCGTCCTGCGCGCCCGGCTGGTCCGCGGCACGGCACCCCTCAGCGAGACCTGGGACGCCGCCGTGTAGGCTCCGTCATCGCGCGCGTGGCGAAGCGACCCGGGGCGGCGCGACATCCCCGAAGGTGGCGCGACACTGGGCCGCTTCGCCGCGCTCGCGAAGACGGCGTGTCTCAGGCGGTCCGGCGCTCCTGCTCCAGGCGCCGGGCCAGGCGGGTGGCGCCGTAGACCTCGCTCAGGCGGCGGCGGGCCGCGGTGACCGGCGGCGCCTGCCGCTCGTCGTGGGCGGCCGCGATGACGCGCAGGGCGGCGGCGACCGAACGCTCCAGGCGACGCTCGGCCTGGACGGCCGCGTCCCGATGATGGTCCAGCATGTGATGATCCCTCGTGCTGCGCCGTCTCCACCCTCTGGCGGGGCGGTATCCGGCAGCGCCGACAGATTTCACATCCGGCTTGACCGTATCAAGGCAGCTTGGCCGTGAGCCGCGGCGCGTCGTTACCGCAATTCCTCGTGCCACGTCCGGCCGTCGCGCTCGATCAGCGCGATGGCGGCGGTCGGGCCCCAGCTCCCGGCCGGGTAGGGCCGCGGCGCCTCGGGCCGGTCGGCCCAGGCCTTGAGCACGCCGTCAGCCCAGGCCCAGGCGGCCTCGACCTCGTCGCGGCGCATGAACAGCGTCGCGTTGCCGCGGACCACGTCCATCAGCAGGCGCTCGTAGGCGTCGGGGTAGCGCTGCTTGAAGGTCTCCTCGAAGGAGATGTCGAGGTCGGTCGGGCGCAGCCGCAGGCCGCCGGGCCCCGGATCCTTGGTCATCACCTCGAGCTTCATGCCCTCCTGCGGCTGCAGGCGGATCACGAGGCGGTTGGGCTCGCGGCCGAAGGCCTCCTCGGGGAAGATCGAGAACGGCGAGGCGCGGAACTGCACCACGATCTCGGAGAGCTTCTGGGGCAGGCGCTTGCCGGTGCGCAGGTAGAACGGCACCCCGGCCCAGCGCCCGGACTGGATCTCGACCTTCATGGCCACGAAGGTCTCGGTCCGGCTCTCGTGGCCGAGCTCGGCGAGGTAGCCCTCGACCGGTTTGCCGTCGACGGCGCCCGCCACGTACTGGCCGCGCACCGTCACCAGCGGGATGTCCTGGCTGGTGATCGGCTTCAGGGCACGCAGCACCTTGAGCTTCTCGTCGCGGACGGAGTTCGCCTCGAGATTGAGCGGGCTCTCCATGGCGGTGAGGCAGAGGAGCTGCAGGATGTGGTTCTGCAGCATGTCGCGCATCGCGCCCGACGTGTCGTAGTAGCCGGCCCGGCCCTCGACCCCCACCGTCTCGGCGACCGTGATCTGGACGTGGTCGATCACGTCGGAGGTCCAGAGCCGCTCGAAGATCGTGTTGGCGAAGCGGAGCGAGAGCAGGTTCTGGACCGTCTCCTTGCCGAGATAGTGGTCGATCCGGAAGATCTGCGATTCGGGGAAGACCTCGCCGACCGCGTCGTTGATCGCCCGGGCCGATTTCAGGTCCTTGCCGATCGGCTTCTCCAGCACGACGCGGGACTTCTCCCCCACGAGCCCGTGGGCGGCGAGGTTGCGGCAGATCGAGCCGTAGAGGTCGGGCGAGGTGGCGAGGTAGTAGGGCCGGACCTGGTCGGGCCGCTCGTCGAGCTTGGCGACGAGGTCGGTCCAGCCGCTGTCGCCGGCCCCGTCCACCGCGACGTAGTCGACGTGGTCGAGGAAGCGGTGGAGCATGTCGTCGGACAGGTCGGCCGCCGGCACGAAGCGCTTGAGCGCGTCGCGGGCGTGCTCGCGGAAGGCGTCGAGCGACAGCTCCGAGCGCGAGGCGCCGATGATCCGGCTGGTCTCGGGGATCTGGCCGTCGCGGAATCGGTAGAACAGGGCCGGCAGGAGCTTGCGCGCGGTCAGATCGCCGGTGGCGCCGAACACGACGCAGTCGAAGGAAGCGACGGGGATGATCGTGGCCAAGTGCGGCTCCCGGGTGTCGTGCGCTGGTCTCGTGCGGCGGCTGCGTCGCACTGACCTAGCCCGTGTGCAAGGGCTTCGCCAGACGAGGGGCGCAGGCCAGCGCTGTCCGGTTCAGGGGGCGGCCGGGACAGATCCGGGCAAGTCCACGCTGCCACGCTCCGTCCTTGCGAGCGCAGCGAAGCAACCCAGCGCAGCGCGGCGGCGCCGAAGGACAGCACGATACGCGAGCCGGCCGTCTACATCATGGCGAGCCGCCGCAACGGCACGCTCTACACGGGCGTGACCGCGAATCTCGCCAGGCGGGTCTACGAGCACCGGGAGGCGCTGCTTCCCGGTTTCACGAGCCGCTACGCTTGCGAACGCCTCGTCTGGTACGAGCGCTATCCGACGATGAATGAGGCCATCACCCGCGAGAAGCAGATCAAGGCGGGCTCACGGAAGAAGAAGCTCGCCCTGATCGAGGCGATGAATCCGGACTGGAACGACCTGTATCCCGATCTCGCGTGAACGGATCCGGCGTCGCGGATCCCTGGATTGCTTCGCTGCGCTCGCAAAGACGGCGTCGTCTGGCTCATCGCGCGCCCCAGGCCGCCTTCACACACTCCGTCATCACGAGCGGAGCGAAGTGACCCAGGGCAGCGCGAGGCCGCGCGGGTCACCCCGCCATGTACCGCTTGAACGCCTCGGCGTAGTCCGGGTGCCAGCGCGACAGGGCGGGCCGGTTCTCGACGATGTCGCCGGACGCCCAGGCGATCCGCTTCGCGTCCTGGGCGCGGGTGGTCTCGTTGTCCGGGCAGAGGATGTAGAAATCGCCGGCGGCGAGCCGCTCCAGCAGGAAGGCCACGGTCTCGTCGGGCGTCCAGGCCCCGGCGGGCTTCTCGGCGACGCCGCGGGCCTTCGTGAGGCCCGTGTAGACGAAGCCCGGGATCAGCAGGTGGGCCGTGGTGTGGCAGCCCTCCCGGTTGCGCAGCTCGTGGGCGAGCGCCTCGGTGACCGCCTTCACGCCCGCCTTCGAGACGTTGTAGGGCGCGTTGCCCGGCGGGGTGGTGATGCCCTGCTTCGAACCCGTGACGACGATCGCCCCGGGCCTGCCGCCCTCGATCATGCCGGGCGCGAAGGCGTGGATGCCGTTGACCACGCCGCCGAGATTCGTGCCCAGGATCCGCGTCCAGGTGTCGGCGTCGGAGAACAGTTTTCCGCCGGCCTCGATCCCGGCGTTCAGCATCACCAGGGCGGGCGGCCCGCCCTTGGCGACGGCGGTCGCCAGGGCCTCGACGGCGCCCCGGTCCGACACGTCGGTGGGCACGGCGCGCACCTCGACGGCGGCGAGTTCGGCGACGGCGGCCCGGGCCGCGTCCAGGGCCGGGCCCGGCAGGTCGGCGAGCCAGACGTTCATGCCGGCCCGGGCGAAGGCCTGCGCGGCGGCGAGCCCGATGCCGCTCGCAGCCCCGGTGACGACCGCGCTGCGGCCCGGACTGATCGCGGGGTGCTGGCTCATGACGGATCCTCGGCTGACGGGCGCCCATCAGATGGGGCGCCCCGGGCGGAAGGCGAGTTCGCGCCGCGGTCCCGCGCCGCCCCGGCAGAACCAGCGGATCGCCGCCGCGGCGGCTTCTGCTAGGGTGGCGGGCACGTCACGGAACGAAGCACCCGGATGCCCCCTCTCCCGCACCGCCGGTCGATCCTCGCCGGCGCGGCCGCCCTCGGCCTCGCCGGCGCGGCGCGCGCGGCCGGCCCGGCGGGGTTCGGTCCCCTCGGCCGGCCGTCCTGGTCGGCCGACAGCCTCCAGGCCGCCGCGGCCGCCAAGGGCCTGACATACGGCTGCGAGGTGCCGTTCCACCGCTTCGACGCGACGCCCGCCTACCGGCAGGCGGTGGCGCGGGAATGCGGCATCCTCGTCTGCGGCACCGAGATGAAGATGGAGGAGGTTCTGCCGGCGCCGGGCAAGACCGACTTCGCCCGCGGCGACGCCATCCTGCGCTTCGCGAGGGGAAACGGCCAGCGCATGCGCGGCCACACGCTCGTCTGGCACGCGGCGCTGCCGCCCTGGGTCGGGCCGCTGCTCGGCCGGGCGAGCGCCGTCCAGGCCGAGGACTTCATGCGGCGCTGGATCGAGACGGTGGCGGGCCATTACCGCGGCCAGATCGTCGCCTGGGACGTGGTCAACGAGATCCTCGGCAACGAGGCCGATCCCGACCGAGGCGGCGGCCTGCGCGACTCGCCCTGGCTCGCCTCCATCGGCCCCGGCTACGTCGACCTCGCCTTCCGCATCCTGCACGAGACCGATCCGGCCGCCGCCGGCACGTGGAACGAGGACGCGGTGGAGCAGGGCGTGCCCTGGATGGAGGCCAAGCGCACCAAGGTCCTGCGCCGCCTGGAGGCGATGCGGTCCCGGGGCGTGCCGATCCGGCGCTTCGGGCTCCAGTCGCACCTCACCAGCACGATCCCGATCGACCAGGGCCAGCTGCGGCGCTTCCTGCGGGAGATCGGCCAGATGGGTCTCGGCATCGAGATCACCGAGCTCGACATCGACGACCGCGCCTTCCCGTCCGACGTGGCGACCCGCGACCGGATGGTGGCCGACTACGCCCGGCGCTACCTCGACGTGGTGCTGGACGAGCCCGCCTGCCTCGACGTCCTGACCTGGGACGTCTACGACCCGGACACGTGGCTGAACGACCACCCCTACCGGAAGCGGCCCGACGGCCTGCCGCAGCGGGCGCTGCCGCTCGACGCGCAGTTCCGGCGCAAGCCCCTGTGGCACGCGATGAAGGCGGCCTTCGAGGCAGCGCCGGATCACCGGGCCGCCCGCGACAAGCTCAGGCGGGCGTGACGCCGGCCCGGCGGCCGTCCTCGCCCAGGCTCGGCTCCGGCGGCCGGTCCGCCAGGAGCCGGCGTCGGAGGCGCGCGCAGGGGCGCTCGACGAGGCCGTACATCCCCCAGCACCACAGCAGGGTCACCGGGAAGGCCGCCAGCATCAGGCCGACGCCGTGCAGCCCGGGCCGCAGGTGCAGCACCAGGGCCACCACGGTCATGTGCGCGAGGTAGAAGCTGTAGGACCAGAGCCCGAGCCGGCGCATCGGCCGGCTGGCCAGCAGCCGCACCAGAGGTCCCTCGCCGTGCAGCAGGTACGCGAAGGGCACGAACAGGGCGGCGCTCTGGAGCGTGTAGCGCAGGCTCTCCCGGAAGGCGGGATCGCGGACCGCCAGGGTCCCGAGGATCACCGCGAGGCTCGCCGCGACGTGCCAGGGCGCGGGGCGCCACGCGCGGTCGGCCGGGACCACCGGGTTGTTCCACAGCCCGAGGCAGCACCCGAACAGGATCGCGTCGATCCGGGTGTGGGTCCAGCTGTAGTTCAGGCTGTAATCCGGCAGCCGCCAGACGTTGACGTACCGGATCGCCAGGACGGCCGCGCAGAGCCCCAGGCAGGCCAGGGCCGCGCGGCGCGACCGCAGGCGCCCGAGCCAGAGCAGGAAGACCAGCGGGAAGACGAGGTAGAAATGCTCCTCGATGGCGAGGCTCCAGAGCGGCACCGGCAGCACCGCCTCGGTGCCGAATAGGCCGGGATAGTTCGTCAGGAAGGTCACCTGCCCGAGGACCGCCGCCGGCGCGACCGGCATCCAGTCGAGCCACCCCGCCGCGTACAGCGCGCCGGAGGCGAGCAGGGTCAGGTACATGGGCGGCAGGATGCGCAGGCTCCGCCGGAGGTAGAAGGCGGGAAGCGACACCGTCCCGGTCCGCGCCCGCTCGATCCGCAGGAGCGTGGTGATCAGGTAGCCGCTGAGGAAGAAGAAGACGGTCACGCCGAAGCCGCCCGGCACCACGTGGCCGTAGCCGCAATGGGCCGCGAACACGATCAGGATGGCGAGCGCCCGCACCCCGTCGAGCTGCGGCAGGTAGGGCATCGTCTTCGGGATCGGATCACCGGAATCCGGCATGCTGGGGACCGATCTCCTGTCCGGGCCTGGGCAGCCGTGGTGGCTTGGCCCTGCGGTGTCCGACGGAACGCTTCGATGAAGGTGTCCTACTCCGTCATCGCGGGCGGAGCGAAGTGACCCGGGGCAGCGCGACGACGGGCGGCGTCGCGCCGTCTGGATCGCTTCGCTCCACGCGCAAAGACGCGGGCGCCGGAGCCAGCAACGCACGAATGTATGAGCGGGACGTTCACGCCGACCGACATCCGCGACGTCACACGCGGATGAATCAATGGCGGCATCGTGAATCCCGATCCTGCCCGCTTTCAGGGTCGGAGGAGATTGGTAACCACGCCGGCCCATCATCCGGCCCGGTCGCGCCGCCTGAGCGCGTCGGGAGTGTTGCGTATGGTCCCGGTCCAGCCCCGCCGTCACGCCCGCCCGCACGCCCGCCCGCACGCCGCGCTGGGTGCGGGCCTGTCCCTGCTGGCCCTGCTCGGAGCGCCCGGCGTCGCCCTGGCGCAGGGGACCGGCGCGGCGCAGGGCGGCCCCGCGCCGGTGCCGCCGCTCGCCGCGCCGGTCGCGGTGCCGCCCGCCGCGGGCGAGACCGCGAAGGGCCAGGAGCCCCGCGCACCGGAGGCGAAGGGTGAGGCGAAGGGCGCGGCCGTCAAGCCGGCGGAGGCCAAGCGGGCCGACACCAGGCCGGCCGAGACCAGGCCAGCCGAGCCCCGGGCGACCGAGGCCGCGCCGGAGCCAGTCCCGGCGCAGGGCAAGGCGCAGGATGCCAGGGCGCAGGACGCGAAGGGACAGGACGCGAAGGCACAGGACAGCAAGGCGTCGGAGAGCAAGGCGTCGGACGCCCGATCGGCCGAGACCAAGTCCCAGCCGGCCAAGCCTCAGGAAGCGGCGAAGAGGTCCCGCGAGCCGGCGCCGCTGGTCTACGCCAAGGTCTCCGCCGACCCGAACCCGACGCTGACGCCGCGGACGTTCCTCGACACGCTCCGGGCGGCCGAGCGCTACGCAGCCTTCGCGGAGGCCGGGGGCTGGGAGCGGCTGCCAGACGATCTCGCGCGCCTCAAGCCCGGCGAGCGCCACCCGGCGATCCCCGCCCTGCGCCACCACCTGACGCTGACCGGCGACCTGCCGGCGGATGCCCCCCCGAACGACCGCCTCGACCCGCCCCTGGTGGCGGCGATCACCGCCTTCCAGGGCCGTCACGGCCTGCCCGACAGCGGCATCCTTGGCCGGCTCACGATCAACGCGCTCAACGTGCCGGCCGCGGTGCGCCAGCGCCAGCTCGCCGCCTCCGCGGCCCGGCTGATGGGCTCGAAATTCCCGTTCGGCGAGCGCTACGTGGTGGTCAACATCCCGTCCGCCGCCGTGGAGGCGGTGGAGAACGGCGCCGTCACGCGCCGCTACGTCGCGGTGGTCGGCTCCCCCGACAAGGCGACGCCGTCCGTCGAGACGCGGATCACCGACATCAACTTCAACCCGACCTGGACCGTCCCCGCCTCGGTGGTGAAGAACGAGATCATCCCGGCGATGCGCAAGAACCCGGGCTACCTCGCCAAGAACCGCATCCGGATCCTGGGCCCGGCGGGCGAGGTCGACCCGACCCGGATCGACTGGGCGGGCCAGAAGGCCGTCAACTACACGCTGCGCCAGGATTCCGGCCTCGACAATTCGCTGGGCCAGGTGCGGATCGACATGCCGAACCGCTTTGCCGTCTACATGCACGATACGCCGGCGAAGTCGCTCTTCGCCGCGAGCGTCCGCTTCCACAGCCACGGCTGCGTCCGGGTCGGACAGGTGAAGGAGCTGGTCGGCTGGCTGCTGCAGGGCACGGACGGCCCCAACGGGCCCGGCACGAGCTGGGGCCCGATCGAGATCGAGACCGGCATCGCCGACGGCGAGCGCCGCGACATCAAGCTCACCAAGCCGATTCCGGTCACCTTCGTGTACCTCACCGGGTTCGCCACGCCGGACGGGAAGGCGCATTTCCGCGACGACATCTACAACCTCGACACGCCGGCGCCCGAGCCCGCCGCCACCGGCGCGATCCCGCCCGCGGCGGGCGCGGACGCCGCGAAGCCGGCCCCCGCCACCGCGCCGGCCCCGCCCCGGCCCGGTGCCGCCCACGACGCGAAGCCGGCTCCCGCGCGGGCTGCCGCGGCCAAGCCCGCGACGGTCGGGCCCGCGCCGGTCAGGCCCGCACCGACGAAGCCGTCGCCGGAGCGGCCCGTTACCGAGCACCGCAGTTTGGAATCCGTCGAACCTACCCGCTAAAGCCAACCCAGCTATGCGATTCTCGGCACGCCGGAACATCCCGGCGAGCCGGCCATTGGCCTGCAGAAGGCGCGTTCGTCCCTCCGCGGCGTGACGGAGCGGCGCGCCGAGCCAGCGAATCGCATTGGAGACGACCATGGCCAAGGCCAAGCCGAGCAGCCGCATCGAGAGCGCGCGCCTCAACACCCCGACCGACCTCGATCCGAGCGACGTCCGGACGATCGCCGAGGGCCTGACGGTCCTGAGTTCGGACCTGTTCGCCCTCTACATCAAGACCAAGAACTTCCACTGGCACATGAGCGGGCCCCATTTCCGCGACTACCACCTGCTGCTGGACGAGCAGTCGGCCCAGATCTTCGAGATCATCGACGCGGTGAACGAGCGCGCCCGCAAGATCGGCGGCACGGTCCTGCGCTCGCTCGGCCAGGCCAAGAGCCTGACCCGCGTGGCCGACAACGATGCCGAGTACGTCTCGCCCCTCGACATGCTCAAGGAGCTGCGCGACGACAACAAGGCCCTCACCGCCAACATGCGGACGCTCCACGGGGTCACCGACGAGGCCGGCGACGTGGCGACCACCTCGCAGCTCGAGGAGTGGATCGACCAGTCCGAGGAGCGGACGTGGTTCCTCTACGAGACCACCCGCAACGCGACCGACAGCGGCCACTGAGCCGCGCGCCCCGGCACCGGCACCGGCGCGGCCGGCGCCGGGTCGGGCCTCGCCGCGCCGCTAGCCGGTTGCGAGATCGAGGTGCACCTTCACGAGGCCCGGATCGTCCGGGTCGCGCCCCTGCGTGAAGCCCAGGCGGCGGCACACCGCCAGCATCGGCCGGTTCTCGGCGAGCACCGTGCCCTCGACCCGGCCGATCCCCTCGGAGCGCGCCCAGTCGATCATCAGGCGCATCAGCGCGAAGGCGAGGCCCGTCCCGCGGGCGTCGCGGCCCACCGCGATCGCGTACTCGCCGCTCTCGTGGTTGGCGTCGGCGTGGAGCCGGACCGCACCGAGCATGCGCTCGCCGCCGCCCGGCCCGATCTCCGTGGCCACGAACGCGATGGCGCGGGCGTAGTCGAGCTGCGTCAGGCGGGCCAGGAAGGCGTGGCTGAACTCGCGCACCGGCCCGAAGAACCGCAGCCGCAGGTCCTCCGGGTCAAGACCCTTGAAGAAGGCCAGGAACAGGCCCTCGTCCTCCGGGCGCACGGGCCGCACCCGCACGGTCCGGTCCTTGAGGTTGAGCGTGCGGATCCACTCGGCCGGATAGGGCCGGATCGCGAAGCGCGGGTGGCCGCGGCCGTGGGCGCTACCGTGGGCGCTGCCGTGGTCGCCGCGCTCGGCGCGCCCGATCCGGACCCGGGCGTCGAGGGCCAGCACGCCGGTCTCGTCGGCCAGGAGCGGGTTGATGTCGAGCTCGCGCACCTGCGGCAGGTCGGCGGCGAGCTGGGACAGCTTCACCAGCGTCAGCGCGATCGCCCCGAGATCGGCCGCCGGCACGTCGCGGTAGGCCTCCAGGCGGCGCGCGACCCGGGTGCGGGCGATGAGGTCGCGCGCCAGGGTCAGGTCCAGCGGCGGCAGGCCGAGGGCGCGGTCGTCGATCACCTCCACGGCGGTCCCGCCCCGGCCGAACACCACCACCGGACCGAACACCGCGTCCTCGGCGAGGCCGGCGATCAGCTCCCGGCGCTGGCCGCGGCGGACCATCGGCTGCACGGCGAAGCCGGTGACCCGGGCGTCGGGCCGCTCCCGGCGCGCGCGGGCCAGGATGCTGCGGGCGGCTTCCGCGACGTCGGCCTCGCTGGTCAGGTCGAGGTGGACGCCGCCGATGTCGGATTTGTGCACGATGTCCGGCGAGACGACCTTCAGCGCCACCGTCCCGCCCGCCGCGATGATCGGCCACGCGGCCGCCGCGGCCGCGTCCGTGTCGGGGGCGAGCGTGATCGGGACGGTCGGGATCCCGTAGGCCTGCAGGAGGCCGTTCACCGCCACCGGGTCGAGCCACGCGGCGCCCTGGCGCAGGGCGCCGGCGACGATCGAGCGGGCCCGCGCCGTGTCGGGGGAGAAGTCCCGCGGCAGCGAGTCCGGCGTGCGCATCAGGTCGTCCTGAGCCTCGCGGTAGCGCACGAGGTGCAGGAAGCCCTCGATCGCCTCGGAATCGGTGGTGAAATGCGGGATCCCGGCCTGCGCGAAGGTCTCGCGCGCCGCCTCCGCGTCGCCCAGCGTGACCGCGAAGACCGGCTTCTTGCGGGTCTGGCCGGCGCGGGCGGCCTTGACCGTCGCGGCGACGGCCTCGGCCACCGCGTCGGCCTCCGAGCGGGTCGTCGGCACGTGGATCGCCAGCACGGCGTCGCTCGTCCGATCCGTCAGCAGCGGCGTCAGCGCGGACGCGAAGGCCGGACCGGCGGCGTCGACGCCGAGGTCGAGGGGGTTTCCCGGCGCGCGGCCCTCCGCCTCGGCGGGCGCCGCCAGGGTCCCGGCCCGCTCGATCAGCCGGTCCGCCGCGAGGAGGCCGATGCCGCGGCCGTTGGACACGATCGCCAGCCGGTGGCCGGGGAACGGCCGCTGCCGCCCCAGGGTCTCCACGGCGGAGAACATCGCGTCGAGGTCCGGCACGGCCAGCAGGCCGGCCCGCCGGAAGGCCGCAGCGTAGACCGCGTCCGGGCGAGCCAGGGCGCCGGTATGGGTGACGGCGGCGCGGGTGTCGGGCCGGTGCCGGCCGGCCCGCAGGACCACGACGGGCTTGGCCCGGGCCGCGGCGCGGGCGGCCGACATGAACCGGCGGGCATCCGCGACCCGGTCGAGGCAGAGCAGGATCGCGCGGGTGCGGAAATCGGCGGCGAAGTGGTCGAGGCAGTCGGCCACGCCGATGTCGAGGACGCTGCCCAGCGACAGCACTGCCGAGAAGCCCGTGCCGTGGCGGGCGCCCCAGGCGACGATGGCGGCCGCGACCGTGCCGGATTGCGAGACGAGGGCGAGGTCGCCGGCCTCGGGCGCCTGGGCGAACAGGCTGGCGTTGAGCCTCGCGCCCGGGACCGCCAAGCCGGCGCTGTCGGGCCCGAGCAGGCGCAGGCCGTGGGCGCGGGCGATCCCGTGGGCGACCGGACCGGGATCCTCCGGCCCGGATCCGAGCCGCGCCGTGAGGATCACGGCCGCCCCGGCGCCGATCGCGGCGGCCTGCGCGACGACCTCGGGCACGCTCGGCGGCGGCACCGCGATCAGGACGAGGTCGGGGGCGGCGGGCAGATCCGCGACCCGCGGCACGCAGGCCAGCCCGTCGACGGTCGTTTGGTCGGGCTGGACCGGCATGATCGCGCCGGGAAAGCCCGCGGCGCGCAGGCTGTCGAGCACGCTGCGCCCCAGCGAGCCCTCGCGCCCCACCGCCCCGACCAGGGCGATCGAGCGGGGCGCCAGCAGTTTGTCGAACCGGTAGGTGCTCACGACCGGCGGCTCACGACATCGTCACGGGACGCGGTCCCGCAGGCCGTTCCTGGCGGCACGCATCTGGCCTCTCGCTCACGTCCGAACGGACGAGGCGCCGGGGCGCCCGCCGCCCTCCCAGATGGCGCGATCCGGCGCGCCTGCAACGCCCGGTCGGCACGCGCCGGCCGGAAATCGCGTGGTCGACGCGAACGCGGTCTCCAGACCTCCTTTTGTTCAATATCGGGCGCCATTTATCCACTCTAAGACGGCACTTGTGGGCACGTGTGGATTGGACTTGCTATTGAATTCACACCACCATAGTAACTGCCCATTAACTACCCTGTATCGGGTCGAGCAGAGACAGATCCCGGCCGGCGTCGGTGGCCGGCTGGGATCGAGTGGAGGTTACGGGATGGACGCCACGGGTGAAGGGCAACCGGACTATCTCACGCTGTCCGTCGACATCGTGTCGGCCTTCGTGAGCAACAATCCGGTCCCCGCGCCGGAACTGCCCGGGCTGATCGCGGCCATCCACGCGACGCTGCACGGGCTCGGCGAGCCGTCCGCCCCGCCGGCGGAGCAGCTGCGGCCGGCCGTGCCGGTCCGGCGCTCGGTCCAGCCCGACTTCATCGTCTGCCTGGAGGACGGCAAGAAGTTCAAGTCGCTGAAGCGCCACCTGCGGACGCACTACAACCTGACGCCCGAGGAGTATCGGGGAAAGTGGGGCCTGCCGCCCGACTACCCGATGGTGGCGCCGAACTACGCCGCGGCGCGCTCCAGCCTCGCCAAGAGCATGGGCCTCGGCCACCAGCGTCGGAAGGGCTGACGGCGCGGCGCTCTCATCCGCGCCCGCGTCCACAGCTTTCGGAGGCGGGTTAGGCATCGGGCAAGCCGCGCTTGCGAGGGTCGGGGGCCCGTCAGCGCCCCCGAGACCCGATGCCCGGCAAGCCCAGCCTCGTCGCCCGCCTGTTCTGGACGGCCGTGATCGGCTTCCCCTTCGGGCTCCTGTACGGCCGGCCGGCGCTCGTCGCGACGGGACTCGCCCTCGCGCTCGTCCTGGTGCGGCATCTCGGGCGCCCGCGCCGATTCCGGGCCCGGGTGCGCCGGATCGCCCGCGCCCATGCCGAGACGCTGGCGCTGCGGCGGCGGCAGGAGAGCTACACCGACCCCTACGGCAACCGGATCGAGGACGGCTGGCTGCGCGAGCGCGAATATTTCCTCGAGCGGACCGTCCTGCCGCAGCTCGGTCCCCGCTTCGCCGACCTCGCCGAGGCGGAGCACGCGCGGATGCTGGCGATCGTCGAGGTCGAGGCCGCCGCCGTCGCGCTCCCGGAGGAGGACGAGGCGCCCGGGGACGGGCTGGACTACGAGCGCTACTGCGCCGAGCGCCTGGTCCGGGCGGGCTGGCGGGCGCACCGGACGCCGGCGAGCGGCGACCAGGGCGCCGATATCGTGGCGGTGCGGGACGGGCTGCGCCTCGTCGTGCAGTGCAAGCGGCTGAGCAAGCCCGTGGGCAACGCCGCCGTGCAGGAAGCCGCCGCGGCCCTGCGCTACTGGGACGGGGACCGGGCCGCCGTGGTGTCGAACGCCGGCTTCACGCCGGCGGCGCGCCGGCTCGCCACGGCCACCGGCGTCCTCCTCCTGCACCACGACGCCCTCGAGGCGATCGAGGCGTTCGACCTCGCGGAGACGTGATGCCCGTCAGGCGAGCGGGCCCGGGATGGCGATCTCCGCCTCGCTGAGCAGGCGCGCCTCGTGGCGGCGCACGAACAGCCACAGGGCCAGGCCGCCGAACACCACCAGGGCGAGCAGGGTCAGGCCCACCGGGCCGACGATGTGCTCGATCTGGCGCCCGCAATAGTACGAGCCGATGCCCATGCTGCCGGCCCAGACGACGCCGCCGAGGGCGTTGAAGGCGAAGAAGCGGCGCGCGTCCAGGCGGTTGACCCCGGCGAGCAGGGCCGCGTAGGCGCGCAGCATCGCGGTGAAGCGGCCGAAGAACACGATCTTCCCGCCGTGCTGGCGGAACAGGTACTGGCCGAGCTTGAGCCGCCCGTGGTCGAGGGCGATGAGATGGCCGTAGCGGAGCAGCAGCGGCATGCCCCAGCGCCGCCCCGCCCAGTAGCCGACATTGTCGCCCAGGATCGCGGCCGTCGCCGCCGCGGCGATGACCAGGCCGATGTTCAGGTTCCCGGTGCTGCCGGCGTAGACGGCGGCCGAGATCAGCACCGTCTCGCCGGGGCACGGCACGCCGGCGCTCTCGAGGGTGATGATCACGAAGATCGCGATGTATCCGTAATTCGCGATCAGGTCGGCGATGGGCAGGTCGTTCAGGAAGGCCATGCGGTCCTCGGGCCGGTCTCCGGGCAGAGCCCGGCGACACAAGCGGACGGAACGTGGCCTTAAGAGGGCCGATCTGCGGCCGGCGGCGTCCTCAGAGGACCTTCAGCAGTGCCTCGGCGCCGGACGCCTCGGCCTTCGAGGGCGTCTCCTCGACGTTGAGGATCCGGACGACGCCGTCCTCGACCAGCATCGAGTAGCGCTTCGAGCGCATCCCGAGGCCGAAGCCGGTGCCGTCCATCTCCAGGCCGAGGGCCTTGGCGAAATCGGCGTTGCCGTCGGCGAGGAATTCCAGCCCCTCGGCGCCGCTCGCCTTCGACCACGCGTCGAGCACGAACACGTCGTTGACGCTCGTCACCGCGATGGCGTCGATACCGCGCCCGAGGATCTCGTCCTTGTGGGTGACGAAGCCCGGCAGGTGGTTGCGGTGGCAGCTGGGGGTGAACGCGCCCGGCACGCCGATCAGGACCACGCGCCGGCCCTTGAACACGTCGTCGGTGGTGCGCGCGATCGGGCCCTCGGGGCCGATCACCCGGAAGGTGGCCTGGGGCAGGTGGTCGCCGACCTGGATCATCGCGGGTCCCTCGTTGTCGCGCGCTGGGATGGCGCGCGTGAGCAGCGCGCCTGACCTAGCGTGGCAGGGGGTGCCTGTCGAGGATGCGGCCAGCTCCGGCTTGCACCGCCCTCACGGGCCGATCAGCTTGATGAAGGCCGCCCCGGCCCCGAAGAAGGCCGCTCCCGCCGCCATGCCCGAGAGGGCCACCTGCCAGGGCGCCAGGGCCCGGTCACGGCCGAGCTTGGCCTGCTCGGCCAGCAGCTTCGCCTGCTCGGCGATCAGCTTGTGCTGCTCAGCGACGAACTTGCGGGTCTCCTCCTGGGACCGCTCGATCCGCGCCCGCTGCTCCTCGATGTCGAAGGTGGGAGAGGGTGCGACATCCGCCATGACCAGCGAGCCCCAACGGTGACCGCGCCGGCCGCGACGCGGACCGACCCGGGTATTGTGGGACAGGGATTGAGACCCGCACAAGCTTGGGGGAGGCTTGCTGCGTCCCTTTTGCCCGCTGGACAACGGAGGGGCGCGGCGTAGCATGGACGCATGGCGCACCCTCCGCACCGCAGGCCCGATCCCATGTCGGCAGCGTCGTCCCAGGCCGGGAAGGCGGCGCCGCTCCGCACGGAGCTGTCGGGCCCGCACTTCCTCGACGGGCAGTTCCTCGTGGCCATGCCCGGCATGGCCGACGAGCGCTTCGCGCGCTCGGTGATCTACATCTGCGCCCATTCCGCCGACGGGGCCATGGGCATCATCGTCAACAAGGCGGCGACCGACATCAGCATGCCGGACCTGCTGGTCCAGCTCGACGTGGCACCCGAGGCGGACGCGATCCGCCTGCGCGAGCGGGTCGGCCACATGCCGGTCCTGATGGGCGGCCCGGTGGAGGGACGGCGCGGCTTCGTGCTCCACAGCGACGATTTCCACATCCAGCAATCGACGCTGATCATCGACGACGGCATCTGCCTGACCGCGACCGTGGAGATCCTCCGCGCCATCGCCAGCGGCGAGGGGCCGGCCAGCGCCGTGCTGGCACTCGGCTACGCCGGCTGGCAGGCCGGGCAGCTGGAGAGCGAGATCATGGCCAACGGCTGGCTCAACTGCCCGGCCGACCCGGCCCTGATCTTCAACGCCGACCTCGACGCCAAGTACGACCTCGCCCTGCGGGCCAACGGCATCGACCCGGCGATGCTGTCGATGACTGCCGGCCGGGCCTGACCCGGCCGCGCTCGCCGGGGCGGCACGCCGTCTTTGCGAGCGGAGCGAAGCGATCCAGGAACGCTACGCTGGCCAGCCTCGCGCTACCCTGGGCTGCTTCGCTCCGTTCGCAAAGACGGCGTGCCGGGCCGTTACGGGGCGGTCTTACTCCGGAACGGCGTCGCCGCCGCCGACCGCGTCCGGGTTCATGCCCTCGACCGCCGGCTTGGGCCGGGGCCGCCGGGGGGCCACGGCGGCGGTGGGCGTCGCCGTGTTGGCGCCGAGCCGGGTGGCCAGGGCCAGGGCGCGGTTCTCCGTCACCCGCAGATGGCAGAACCCGTGCGTGCCCTCGCGCGCGTAGGTGCGGCAGAGCTGCTCCCGGTCCGAGGAGAACGCCGCCTGCTCGCTGACGATCGGCCGCACGTCCTCGCGCCGGGCCCGCTGAGTCATCAGCTTGTAATTGTCCCGTACGGCCTTGTCGGCGACGCCCCGGGCCGTGTCGAACTCGCCGGCCCGCGGGATCAGGGTGGCGGCGCCCGGCCCCCAGAGGCCGACCGGCGTGGTCGCGCAATCCGCCGCCGAGAAGGTGCAGACCGGGCCCGAACCCAGGCTCGAGACCAGGACGCCGCCGTCGGTCACGTCGAAGCGCAGCGGGCACTCGGCCCCGGCGGCCTCGAAGCGCGGCACGCCCTCGGGCTTGCCCTCGGCGGTGAGCGCCACCGGATTGCCGCCCGCGAGCGGGACGGTGCACGAATCCGCCGGCTGCGAGATCTTGGTCCCGGGCAGCTTGATCCGGGCCGTGACGGCCGTGCCGGAGCGCTCCAGCTTCAGGGACCCGGACAGGCCGTTGAGCTGCAGCTCCTGGCCGATCACGCCGTCCTCGGAGGGCGTCTTCAGCACGACCGGGCGGGCCGGGGCGGGGGCGGGCCGGGGCGCCTCGGGAGCCGCCGCGGGCGGGCCCGGCTCACCCGGCCCCCCCGGGACGGGCGCCGGCTCGGGCAGGCCGCGCGGCGGCACCGGCGGCCGCTCCGGCTTGATGCCGAACAGGCGCTCGAAGAAGTTCTGGGCCCGCGCGGGGGGGGCGACGAGCATCCCGGGCGCCGCGACGGCGACCGCCAGGATCGGGAGCAGGAGGCTGCGGGTCGGGCGCATCGGACTCTACGACGGGGACACGAAGTGGCGGGGCCACGCGCAACCCCTTGTCGAAACGTTAACACGCCGTCGATGGCGCCGACGTGGCAGCGGAGCAACAAAATGCAGCCACGCCACCGGGCCGGCGCCGGCCGTGCGGCGAGATCCTGCCGGAATGCCAAGGGGATGGCCCGGATCCGCGGGACCGATCCCGCCGCGCAGGCTTCGCCTTGCGGGCCCGGAACGGGCTTCTTATATCGCCCTCGACGCGGGATTGCGCGCTGGGTTTCAGCCGTTCACGGCCCTTGATCCGGCCCGGGTCCCATACTCACATCACCCCCGACACCGCCATGGGCCGAGCTGCTTCGGGGCTCGGCGGTCTGCTTGAACGCGACACAAAGAGGGATCCCACCATGGGTAAAGTTATCGGCATCGACCTCGGCACCACCAATTCCTGCGTGGCCGTGATGGAAGGCACGCAGCCCAAGGTCATCGAGAATTCGGAAGGCGCGCGCACCACGCCGTCCATCGTCGCCTTCACGGACGACGGCGAGCGGCTCGTCGGCCAGCCGGCCAAGCGCCAGGCGGTCACGAACCCCGAGCGCACGTTCTTCGCCATCAAGCGGCTCATCGGCCGGACCTACGACGACCCGATGACCCAGAAGGACAAGGGCCTCGTGCCCTACAAGATCGCCCGCGGCGACAACGGCGACGCCTGGGTCGAGGCGGACGGCAAGAAGTACTCGCCCTCGCAGATCTCCGCCTTCACCCTGCAGAAGATGAAGGAGACTGCCGAGTCGCATCTCGGCCAGCCGGTCACGCAGGCGGTCATCACGGTCCCGGCCTACTTCAACGACGCCCAGCGTCAGGCCACCAAGGACGCCGGCAAGATCGCGGGCCTCGAGGTGCTGCGCATCATCAACGAGCCGACCGCGGCGGCGCTCGCCTACGGTCTCGACAAGAAGAAGTCCGGCACGATCGCGGTCTACGACCTCGGCGGCGGCACCTTCGACGTCTCCATCCTGGAGATCGGCGACGGCGTCTTCGAGGTGAAGTCGACGAACGGCGACACCTTCCTGGGCGGCGAGGACTTCGACAACCGGATCGTCGAGTACCTGACGGCCGAGTTCAAGAAGGAGCAGGGCATCGACCTGACCAAGGACAAGCTCGCCCTCCAGCGCCTCAAGGAGGCCGCCGAGAAGGCCAAGATCGAGCTGTCCTCGGCCACCCAGACCGAGATCAACCTGCCCTACATCACCGCCGACAACACCGGCCCGAAGCACCTCGCGCTGAAGCTCAGCCGCGCGAAGTTCGAGTCGCTCGTCGACGATCTGGTGCAGCGCACGATCGAGCCCTGCCGCAAGGCGCTCAAGGATGCCGGCGTCTCGGCCTCCGAGATCGACGAGGTGGTGCTGGTCGGCGGCATGATCCGCATGCCGAAGATCCAGGAGGTGGTGAAGTCCTTCTTCGGTAAGGAGCCCCACAAGGGCGTCAATCCGGACGAGGTCGTGGCCATCGGCGCCGCCGTGCAGGCCGGCGTGCTCCAGGGCGACGTCAAGGATGTCCTGCTCCTCGACGTGACCCCGCTGTCGCTGGGCATCGAGACGCTGGGCGGCGTGTTCACCCGGCTCATCGACCGCAACACGACGATCCCGACCAAGAAGTCCCAGACCTTCTCGACCGCCGAGGACAACCAGAACGCGGTCACGATCCGGGTCTTCCAGGGCGAGCGCGAGATGGCGGCCGACAACAAGCTGCTCGGCCAGTTCGACCTCGTCGGCATCCCGCCGGCGCCCCGCGGCATGCCGCAGATCGAGGTGACCTTCGATATCGACGCCAACGGCATCGTCAACGTGACGGCCAAGGACAAGGCGACCAACAAGGAGCACCAGATCCGCATCCAGGCCTCGGGTGGCCTGTCGGACGCCGACATCGACCGGATGGTGAAGGACGCCGAGGCGAACGCCGAGGCCGACAAGAAGCGGCGCGAGCTCGTCGAGGTGAAGAACCAGGGCGAGAGCCTGATCCACGCCACCGAGAAGTCGGTGACTGAGTACGGCGACAAGGTCCCGGCCGCCGACAAGGGCGCGATCGAGACCGCGATGACCGCGCTCAAGACCGCGCTCGAGGGCGACGACGTCGAGACCATCAAGGCCCGGACCACGGACCTGATGCAGGCTTCGATGAAGCTCGGCGAGGCCATGTACGCCGCCAACCAGGCGGCCGGCCCGGATGCCGGTGCCGAGGCGGCGGCCTCCGAGAAGAAGGACGACGTCATCGACGCCGACTTCCAGGAGGTCGACGAGAAGGACCAGAAGAAGCGCGCCTGAGGCGCGGATCTGATACGACCGCGCGGGGCCGGAGCGATCCGGCCCCGCCTTTGCGTGAGAAGCGTATTCAGAAGCTCCGTCATGCCGGGCCTGCGGGGCCCGGAACCGGGAGCCGCCGGCCGATCGCGGATCCGCGTCGTCGGCGCCTCCGGTTTCCGGGCTCGTCGCGGCCTCCCGGAACGGCGGCGCGGTGGTAGAGAAGCGTCGCGGCCCGGGGTACGGGACGGGACGGGAAGGCACCTGAGGGCGGGATGTCGAAGCGGGACTACTACGAGATCCTGGGGGTCACCAAGACCGCCACGGAAGGCGAGATGAAGGTCGCCTTCCGCAAGCTCGCGATGACCTATCATCCCGACCGGAATCCCGGCGACAAGGACGCCGAGATCAAGTTCAAGGAGATCAACGAGGCCTATCAGTGCCTCTCCGACGGCCAGAAGCGCGCCGCCTACGACCGGTTCGGCCACGCGGCCTTCAGCCAGGGCGGGGCCGGCGGTCCCGGATTCGGCAACGAGTTCGGCGACTTCATGTCGGACATCTTCGACAATTTCTTCGGCGACGGCCGCGGGGCCGCCGGCGGTGGCCGCGGACGCGGCGGCACGCCGGGCCGCGAGCGCGGGGCCGACCTGCGCTACAACCTCGAGATCACTCTGGAGGAGGCCTTCACCGGCAAGGCCGAGACCATCAAGATACCGACCTCGATCACCTGCGAGGTCTGCGACGGGTCCGGCGCGAAGCCCGGCTCGAAGCCGCGGACCTGCCCGACCTGCGCGGGCTACGGACGGGTCCGGGCGGCGCAGGGCTTCTTCGCCATCGAGCGGACGTGCCCCAACTGCCACGGCCGCGGCGAGATCGTCGACGACCCCTGCACCGCCTGCCAGGGCGCCGGGCGCGTCAACCGCGAGCGCACCCTCTCGATCAACGTGCCGGCGGGCGTCGATGACGGGCTGCGGATCCGGCTCGCCGGCGAGGGCGAGAGCGGGCTGCGCGGCGGGCCGGCGGGCGACCTCTACGTCTTCCTGTCGATCAAGCAGCACGAGTTCTTCCAGCGCGACGGCGCCGACCTGTTCTGCCGGGTGCCGATCTCGATGGTCACGGCCGCGCTCTCGGGCGAGATCACCGTGCCGGTGATCGATGGCTCGCAGACGCAGGTGCGCATCCCGGCGGGGACGCAGACCGCCAAGCAGTTCCGCATCAAGGGCAAGGGCATGCCAGTGCTGCGCTCGCGGGAGGTCGGCGACCTCTACATCCAGGTCTTCGTCGAGACCCCGCAGAACCTGACCAAGCGCCAGCGCGAGCTGCTCCAGGAGTTCGACCAGTCGGCCTCCCCGGAGAACCATCCGGAGTCCGCGGGCTTCTTCTCGAAGGTGCGGGACTTCTTCGGGGGCGCGGTCCGGCCGTGAGGCCGGATCCGAATCCCGGGAAGACCCGTTATGCAAGCGGCCGGCGTGGCTTGCATCCCCTAGGCGCGGCGCCGGCTTGACTGTAAGACAGCGCCGTCCCTAGCCATTCATTCTCATCCGGCATCAAGGAATCCAGGACTTGCCGCCGCTCCGCCGTCCCAACGCGAAGGCTCCTGCGGGCAGGAGCGCGATTTTCGGGCCGCGGCGCGACCCCCTCGAGGACGAGGCCCGGTTCCTGCGATCCTGGCTGGAGCGCCCCCTGGTCACGGGGGCCGTGACGCCCTCGGGCAAGATGCTCGCCCGGACCATGGCGGCCTACGTCGACCCGCGCCTCGAAGGGCCGGTGGTCGAGCTGGGCCCCGGCACCGGTCCGGTGACCGAGGCGCTGATCCGGCGCGGCGTCGCGCCGGAGCGGCTGATCCTCGTGGAGTTCAACCCCGATTTCTGCCGCCTCCTGACCCATCGCTTCCCGGGTGTGCGGGTCATCCAGGGCGACGCCTACAACATGCGCGCGAGCCTCCAGGACGTGCTGACGGAGCCCGCCGCCGCGACGATCTCGAGCCTGCCGCTGTTCACCAAGCCGCTGGAGCAGCGGCTCGACCTGCTCAACACCGCCCACGACCTGATGCGGCCGGGCGCGCCCTTCGTTCAGTTCACCTACGCGGTCGTTCCGCCGATCCCGGCCCGCTGCGAGGCCGGCAGCTACACCGCCGATCGCTCCAACCGGGTCTGGCTGAACCTGCCGCCGGCGCGGGTCTGGGTCTACCGCCGGCCCTGACCTGAACACGGCCTGAGCGAACAGGTCACGTTTGCGTCAACTGGAAAGGCGCACACCTGGGACACGGCCGGACGTCACAGGGCGACCGGCGTGGATCAGGAGAACGCCGATGTTCACCAAGACCGCACGGACCCGTTTGGCCGCCGCCCTGGCCTTCGGCGGACTCGCCTTCGCGGCGCCGGCCATGGCCGCGCCCCTCGGCCGCGACGCCGGCCTGCAGGCGGAAGCCGGCGACGTCCAGACCGTCCAGTACGGCTACGGCTACGGGCACCGCCACGGCGGCTGGGGCCACCGCGGCTACGGCCCGCGCCATCACCACCACGGCTGGGGCCGGGGCCACCATCACGGCTGGGGGCACCGCGGCTTCGGCCCGCGTCACCATCACCACGGCGGCTGGGGCCATCGCCACGGCTACGGCCGCTGGTAAGGGCTCCGAGCCCGCCGCGCCCGGCCACGGATCCGTGATGGCCGGGCGCGCCCGCTAGCCGGCGCCCACCCGCTCGAGGACGGGCGGGCGCGCCGGCGGCGCGTCGCCCATCCGGTAGGCCGCCCGCAGCGCGGCCTCCGCCCGGTCCGCGGCGGCCTCGTCGGCCGCGTGGACGATCCCGAGCAGCCCGCCGGACGATCCGGGACCGGCGAGATCCGTGAAGCCGACCCGCGGGTCGACCGGATCCTCAGGCCGCGTGCGGCCGCCGCCCAGCCCGATCACCGCCAGGCCCAGCGCCCGCGTCGCGATCCCCGCGACGGTCCCGTCCTGACGGACCGCCCGGCGCACCGGCGCGGCCGGCAGGTGCGCCTCCGGCCGCTCCAGGAGATCGCCCGGTCCGCCGAGCGCCGCGACCATGCGGCCGAAGCCCTCGGCCGCCCGGCCCGAGGCGAGGGCCTGCTCCAGCCGCTCCGCGGCGCTGTCGCGGTCCGGCGCCAGGCCGCCCACGACCAGCATCTCGGCGCCCAGCGCCACCGTGACCGCGTGGAAGCGCGGCTCGCGGCGCACGCCCGTCAGGTAGTCGATCGCGTAGGCGACCTCGACGGCGTTGCCGGCCGCGCTGGCGAGCGGCGCGTCCATGTCGGTGATCAGCGCGGCGGTGTGCAGGCCGGCCCCCTCCGCAACCGTGACGATGCTCTGGGCCAGCGCCCGCGCCTCGGGCACGCCCGCCATGAAGGCGCCGGAGCCCTGCTTCACGTCCATCACGAGCCCGTCGAGCCCGGCGGCGAGCTTCTTCGACAGGATCGAGGCGGTGATCAGGTCGCGGGACTCGACTGTGCCGGTGACGTCGCGGATCGCGTAGAGGCGCCGGTCCGCGGGCGCGAGTTCGGCGGTCTGGCCGATGATGGCGCATCCGACCTCCGCGACGACCCGGCGGAACGCGTCGAGCCCGGGCGTGGCGTCGTAGCCCGGGATGCTGCCGAGCTTGTCCAGCGTCCCGCCGGTATGGCCGAGGCCGCGCCCCGAGATCATCGGAACGTAGCCGCCGCAGGCCGCGACCATCGGGGCGAGCGGCAGGCTCACCGCGTCGCCGATGCCGCCGGTGGAGTGCTTGTCGAGGACGGGCCCCGGCAGGTCCCAGGCGAGGATCCGGCCCGATTCCGCCATCGCGCGGGTGAGCGCCACCCGCTCCGGCAGCGACAGGCCGCGGAAGAACACCGCCATGGCGAAGGCCGCCGCCTGCCCCTCCCCGACCGTGCCGTCGGTGAGGCCGCGGATGAAGGCCCCGATCTCGTCCGGATCGAGGGGCTGGCCGTCGCGCTTGGCCCGGATCGTCTCCTGAGGCAGCCGCACGCTCACAGCGTCCGTGCCCGCATCAGGGTCTCGAACAGGCTGCTCGCCCCGAGCCGGAAGGTTCTCGGGCTCACCCAGCCGGGACCCATCAGCCGGTCGGCGAGGTCGAGGTAGGTGGCGGCGTCGGCGACGCTGCGCAGGCCGCCGGAGACCTTCAGGCCCGCGGCGCGGCCGCCGGCGCGGATCTCGGCCAACATCGCCTCGGCGGCTTCCGGGGTCGCCGAGACCGGGCTCTTGCCCGTGGAGGTCTTCAGGAAGTCGGCGCCCGCCTCCAGGGCGATCCGGCTGGCCTCCCGGATCCGCTCCGGCTCGGCGAGCGCGCCCGTCTCCAGGATCACCTTCAGGGTCGCGGATCCGCAGGTGTCGCGCACGGCCTCGACCATGTCGCTGGCCACCGCCGCCTCGCCCCGCAGCAGCGCGCCGTAGGGCAGGACGAGGTCGATCTCGTCGGCGCCGTCGCGCAGCGCCTCGGCGGTGTCGTCGGTGGCGCGGGCGCAGTCCTCGCCGCCCGCGGGGAAGTTGATGACCGTGGCGATCCGGATCTCGGTGCCCGCGAGCGCCCGCGCGCCCTGCGCGACGAAGCGCGGCCAGACGCAGATCGCCGCGACGCCGCCGCGCTTCGCGTCCCGGCAGAGGACGTCGATCCGGGTCTCGGTGCAGGTCTCGCCGAGATCGGTGAGGTCGAGGAGCGGCAGGGCCCGGCGGGCGACCGCGCCGGCTTCGGGGTCAGTCATCGGCTGTCTCTCCGTCGGGCAGGCCGGCCACGAAGGCCCGGACCAGGCGGCCGAGATCCTCCGCGGCCCGGGCCGCGACTTCCTTCGTCTCCGCGTGGTGCGGCGCGCCGCCGGCGATGCCGGCCGCGAGGTTCGTCACCACCGAGACCGCCGCCACCGGCAGGTCGAGGAACCGGGCGAGGATCACCTCCGGCACGGTGGACATGCCCACGAGGTCGGCGCCCAGGATGCCGGCCATCCGCACCTCCGCGGGCGTCTCGAAGCTCGGGCCCGAGAACCACGCGTAGACCCCCTCCCCCAAGGGCACGCCGCAGGCCCCGGCCGCCGCGCGGAGCCGCGCCCGCAGGTCCGGGTCGTAGGCCTCGGTCATCGGCACGAACCGGGCGTCGCTGGCCTCGCCGATCAACGGGTTCAGGCCGGAGAGGTTGATGTGGTCGGCGAGCAGCACGAGGCTGCCGGGCCCGGTCGCGGGCCGCAGCGATCCGGATGCGTTGGTGAGGAGCAGGCGGCGGGCGCCGAGGTGCCGGGCGCAGGCGAGCGGCACCCGCATCGCCGCCGGGTCACCGCGCTCGTAGGCGTGGGCCCGCCCCTCGAAGATCAGGACCGGCCGCCCGGCGAGGCGGCCGCGATGCAGCCGGCCGCCGTGGCCGCTGACGCCGGGCCCCGGAAATCCGGGGATCGCCGCGTAGTCGACGGCGCTCGCGTCCGTGAGGGCCGCCGCGATCCCGCCGAGGCCGGTGCCGGTCACCACCGCGCAGGCGTAGGGACCCGCGAAGCCGGCGGCGCGCAGGGCGTCGCGGGCGGCCGCCTCACTCACCGAGCGTCTCCGGGCCGAAGGATTCCGGCAGCAGCTCCGCCAGCGTGAAGGTGCGGGCGACCCCGCCCGGACCGGCGGCGTGGATCGGGGTGTCCGGCCCGGCGAACTCGCGGATGCGCTGGCGGCAGGCGCCGCAGGGCGTCACCAGCCCGGCGCCGTCGCCGCAGACCAGGATCGCCGCGATGCGCCGGCCGCCGGCCGCCACCATGGCGGCGATCGCCCCGGCCTCCGCGCAGGTCCCGACCGGGTAGGCGGCGTTCTCGACGTTGCAGCCCGCGTGGATCGCGCCGCGCTCGTCGCGCAGCGCGGCCCCGACGGGGAAGCGGGAATAGGGGGCGTGCGCGTGCGCGCGCACCGCGCGCGCCGCGTCGAACAGGGCTGCGAGCCCGTCATCGTCCCGTGCCGGGTCCCGTGCTGGATCCGTGGCCTGCATGGCCGATCTTTGGCACCCGCCGGGGCGCCCTGTCGAGGCCCCGGGCGGGAGGCCGGCGCGCGCTCAGCGGGTCGCCGGACCGGCGCCGAGGAGGCTCGCCGCCTGCCGCAGGTCCGAGTCGCTGCGCGGACCGCTCAGGGCGTAGGCGGTGTCGCCCGCGTTCCACGAGACGACGTCGCCGTCGTCCGAGCCGGTGATGAGCGTCGTTGGTCCGCCCCGGATGCCGCGGGTGGCGAACAGCGACGCCTCGCCGAAGCGCTCGGTCTCCAAGGCGACCTCGATCCCGGTGCCGTGCCGGGCGGGGAAGACCTGGATGTCGCGCACCCGCCAGCCATCGGGCAGGGCCGGCAGGTCGATGCCCGTCGCCGAGCGGAGGCGCGCCCGGTCGTAGACCGGATCGTCGGCCTGGCCACCGATGCTCTTGCGCAGCTGCGCCACGACCCGGGCCTGCCGCGCGTCTGCGATCAGGGCCGGATCCGGGGTCGCCGCCAGGGTGTCGGGAACGCCGAAGCGGCCGATCTCGTCGTGGGCCAGCCAGCCCGCGCCCACGAGCACCGCGATCGCGGCGGCCCGCTTCAGGCGCGAGGCGACGCGGCGCCAGCGCAGGTTCCGGTCGAAGCGGCGCGCCAGGACCATGTTCCGGTCCGGCCCGGGCCCCGGAACGCGCTCGAAGCAGGCCCGCAGGGCGTCGCGATCGTGCATCTCGGCCATCACCCGGGCCGCGGCCTCGGGATTGGCCGCGAGGTGCGCCTCGACGTCGAGACGGCGCATCGGGTCGATCTGGCCGTCGACGAAGGCGATGAGATCGTCGTCTGTGATCGGATCGATCATCGTGAAGTCCTCGAATCCAGCGTGCCCGGAGGCGATCCGCCGGTCGCAATCGTCAGTCGGCACCGGCGCCCGCGGGTGCCGGTCCTTCATCAGCTCCGCGCTCAGCTCTCTCCGACGGCGCGTCGCAGAGGCCAAGCGGACCTTTCCCGCGGCTCGTCGGACACGACGAGCCGGAGGGTGGAGGGCGGTCCGCGCCGCGTCTCGGGTGTCTTGGCGGGCTCCGCCTCGTCGGAGCCGCGGTCGGTCCGCGTCCCCTCCTCGAAGGCCCGCAGGGCCGCCCGTCCGCGGCCGAGACGGGACATCAGCGTGCCGATCGGGATGCCGAGCACGGCCGCCGCGTCGGCGTAGGCCATGCCTTCCAGGGTGACGAGGTGGAGCGCGGCGCGCTGCTCCTCCGGAAGCTTGAGGAAGGCCTGCCGGATCTGGGCGAGGCGCACCTGGCCCTCCTGGGCCGGCGGCGCCATGTCCTCGGTCATCCGGACCAGCGTGTCGGCGTGCCGCGCCTCCACCTGCCGGCGGCGCTGCTCGTCGATGAAGGCGTTGTGCAGCACCGTCATCATCCAGGTGCGCAGATTGGTGTTCGGCCGGAGCGAGCCCTGCATCTCCAGGGCCCGCACCAGCGTGTCGTGCACGAGGTCATCGGCCCGCAGCGTGTCGCGGGTGAGCGACCGCGCGTAGCGCCGCAGGGGCACCAGCAGGTCGAGGAGGTCCGGGCGCTTGTTCTTGTCCGATGCCATGATGTGTAAACGCGCGGCTCGCGCGTTTAATCCCGCCTGCCGGCCCGGCGTCGCGGTCAGGCCTGGTCGAGGGTGGCGGCGATCCCCGAGATCACCCGCGGATCGGTCGGCTCGACCTGCGTCGCGAAGGCCGCCGCGAGGGTGCCGTCGCGGGCGATCAGGTACTTGTGGAAGTTCCAGCGCGGCGTCTCGGCGGGGCGCTCGGCCGCCGCCCAGCGGTAGAACGGGTGGGCGCCCGGCATCTTCACGCGGGTCTTGGCCGTGAGCGGGAAGGTGACGCCGTGATTCCTCCGCGCCGCGTCGGCGATGGCCGGGCCGTTTAGGGGTTCCTGGTTGCCGAAATCCGGCGACGGCACGCCCAGCACGACGAGCCCGCGATCGCCGAACCGCGTCCAGAGCGCCTGCAATCCGGTGAGTTGCCCGGCATAGCCGCAGGCCGTGGCCGTGTTGACCACGAGGATCGGCTTTCCCGCGTAGGCCGAGAGCGGCATCGGCGCGCCCTCGGGCGTCTCGAAGGTGAACTCCGTGGCCCGCGCGGCCTCGGCGGCGCGGGCGGCGCCGGCGAGGCCGGCACCGATCAGGATGAGAGCCTCGCGGCGCAGCAGGGTCATGTCAGATCTCCGGCTCGGACCGCCCACGGCCCCGATGGGCCGGGTCGGACGCGGGATTACCTCACTGATATGCCTGCTGCAGGTCGACCGTACAGTCTCGGCCGACTGCGTCATAATTCTCGGCGAGCCAGGCCTGCGCGGCGGCGCGGCCCTTGTCGCGCAGGCGCTTGAACACGGTCCAGCGCGCGTCGAGCTTGGAGGCGGCGTTGTAATCCTCGAGGGCGTCGGTGCCGTCGATCCGGTGCACGAGGACCCGGCGGTACTGGCCCTGGCCGAGGGTGCCCTCCTCGATCAGCCCGTCGAGGAAGTCGATCGCCCGCAATTCCCGCATCAGATTCGCGTTGAACGTGATCTCGTTGAGCCGGTCGCGGATCTCGGCCTCCGTGCGCGGGGTCTCGCGCCGCTCCACGGGGTTGATCTGCACGAGCAGGATGTCGCGGGTCTGGGCGCCGCGGTGCAGGGGGTAGAGGGGCGGGTTGCCGAGATAGCCGCCGTCCCAGTAGGGCACGCCGTCGATCTCCACCGCCTGGAAGACCGTGGGCAGGCAGGCCGAGGCCATCAGGTGGTCGACGGTCAGGCGCTCGCGCTCGAACACCGCCAGCTTGCCGGTCCAGACATTGGTCGCCGAGACGAACAGGCCCGCCGTGTCGGCCTCGCGCAGGCGGTCGAAATCGACCTGCTCGGCGAGCGCCTTGCGCAGCGGATTGATGTTGAGCGGGTTCGACACGTAGGGGCTCGGCGCCAGCATCTTGGCCCAGAACTCGGCCACCGGGTTGCCCTTCCACAGGCTGAACAGGCCGCTCACGAGGTTGCGCTGGGCCGGCCCCAGGTCGCCGTCGAGGCTGACCTCGCGCCAGAACCGCTCCAGACCCTCGCGGGCCCCGTCCGGGCCGCCCTTCAGCCAGCCATCCACCAGGACGACGGCGTTCATCGCCCCGGCGCTCGCCCCCGTCACCGCCTCGAAGCCGAGGCGGCCGTCCTCGATGAGCGCGTCGAGCACGCCCCAGGTGAAGGCGCCGTGCGCGCCTCCGCCCTGGAGGGCGAGCGCCACCGGCTTCTCGAACTTGGGCCCGGCGAGCGCGGGGCCCGGCGCCTGCGCCGGCTGCGCCTCGATCGCGTCGGTGACGGGCGATTCGGGAACGGCGGTGGCGGGGTTGTGCGGCTCGGCGCCACCGAATTGCTCGCTCATGTCGGCCTCCTGATCCACCACACAGATGGGATGCTGCGATGCAGCATCAACCGTGCGACGGGATCGCGGCGGGGTGCCCGCCCCGCGCCGGCACCTGTCCCGGCCCGAGCGAATCGGCAACAGAGTCCGACGAAAACCGGCTGGCGGCGGCGGCGGGTGCCTCCGGGACGTGCAGGAAACTCGACATCCGCGCCCGGATACGACATGACAGCCGCGATGCTGTCCTGCGCGATGCTGCCCCGCGCGGCGCCGGGTTGACGCGGCGCCGGGTCATCCGCAGCTAACCCGCGGCAGCCCCGAAGTTCCGGCGAGGCGTGTCCCCGGGACCGGCCCGGCAGCCGTCACGGCTCCGGCACCCGCGAGGCGCGCCCGCGAAAGTCCACGATGGAAGTCATGGAAGCCACCCGTTCCGAGAACCCCGCCGACAACCCGCTGGCCGGCGGCGGACCGGAGATCGCCGGCCCCGCCCCGCGCCACCGCACCGTCGGCGTCACGGTCGGCGAGGGCGAGGGCGCGGTCACCGTCGGCGGCGGCGCCCCGATCGTCGTCCAGTCGATGACCAACACCGACACGGCCGACATCGATGCCACCGTGGCGCAGGTCGCCCAGCTCGCCCGGGTCGGCTCGGAGCTCGTGCGCATCACGGTCGACCGCGACGAGGCGGCGGCGGCGGTGCCCAAGATCCGCGAGCGCCTCGATCGGATCGGCGTCCACGTGCCGCTGGTGGGCGACTTCCACTACATCGGCCACAAGCTGCTCGCCGACCACCCGGCCTGCGCGGAGGCGCTGGCCAAGTACCGGATCAACCCCGGCAATGTCGGCTTCAAGGACAAGAAGGACACGCAGTTCTCGGCGATCATCGAGCAGGCGATCAAGCACAACAAGACCGTGCGGATCGGCGCCAACTGGGGCTCGCTGGACGGCGAGCTACTCACCCACCTGATGGACGAGAACGCCAAGGCTCCGCGGCCGATCGACGCCCGGGCGGTGATGCGCGAGGCGATGGTTCGCTCGGCGATCAGCTCGGCCGACCGCGCCGTGGAGCTCGGCCTACCGCAGAACAAGATCATCCTCTCGGCCAAGGTCTCGGCGGTGCAGGACCTGATCGCCGTCTACCGCGAGGTGGCGCGCCGCTCGGACTATGCCATCCATCTCGGCCTCACCGAGGCCGGCATGGGCTCGAAGGGTCTCGTGGCCGCCTCGGCCGCCATCGGCGTGCTGCTTCAGGAGGGGATCGGCGACACGATCCGGTACTCGCTGACACCCGAGCCCGGCGGCGACCGGACCGTCGAGGTCAAGGCGAGCCAGGAACTCCTGCAGACCATGGGGTTCCGCACCTTCGTGCCGATGGTGGCGGCCTGCCCGGGCTGCGGCCGCACGACCTCGACCACGTTCCAGGAACTCGCCCGCGACATCCAGAACTGGATCGTCACCTCCATGCCGGAGTGGAAGAAGACCTATCCGGGCGTCGAGGGGCTGAACGTGGCCGTGATGGGCTGCATCGTGAACGGCCCGGGCGAATCGAAGCACGCCGATATCGGCATCTCGCTGCCCGGCACCGGCGAGACCCCGACCGCGCCGGTCTTCATCGACGGCAAGAAGGCGATGACGCTCCGCGGCCCGACGCTGGCCAAGGACTTCGAGACGATCGTGATCGACTACATCGAGCGCCGATTCGGCCAGGGCGGGAACCGCACCGCCGCCGAGTGACGGGCGGGCCGCCGCGCAGGTCCCGCGAGACGGAGACCGCCTCGCCTCCCGCCGTCGCTCCGGGGCGCCGCGCGTCCCGTTGACGTTGGCGGGGCGGCCCGCCGTGCCGAGACCCAGCTCCGCGTTCTTCGCGGGTGCACACGGTTTCCGGGCGCACGAGGGCATGATAGCAAGGCCGCACGATCCCGCGAGCGGTCGGCCCGGTGGCCGGCCCGCACGGTTCGGCGGAGTCTTCGCGTTTTCTGCCCGGCCCCGACTGGCCCCTGAGCCGAACCGCGAAGCGCCGGCCACGCCCGAGCTTCCGACATCCGCATGAGCCAAACCTTCGCACCCGGCGTAGCCCCCCAGCCCGCGCCCGCAGCCCCCGACGCCGCGCGCGCGGCCGCCCAGGCCGCCGACGAGACCGGCGCCCCGGCGCCGACGCACGGGCCGGCCACCGCCGGCAGCCTCGACGCCCCCGAGAAGGCCGAGACCCAGCACGGCCATGCCGGGTTCTGGACGCTGCTGGTCGGCTCCGTCGGCGTCGTCTACGGCGATATCGGCACCAGCCCGCTCTACGCTTTCCGCGAAGCGCTGGTCCCGGCCCGGACCGACGGCATCCTGCTGCCCGAGGAGGTAATCGGCACCGTGTCGCTGATCCTCTGGGCTCTCTTCATGATCGTGACGGTCAAGTACGTCGCGATCCTGCTGCGCATGGACAACAACGGCGAGGGCGGCATCCTCTCGCTGATGGCGCTGGCCCGGAAGGCGCTCGGCGGCTCGCGCATCGTGTTCATGCTGGGGCTGCTCGGCGCCTCGCTGTTCTACGGCGACGCGGTGATCACGCCGGCGATCTCGGTCCTCTCGGCGGTGGAGGGCCTGAAGCTCGTCACGCCCGCCCTCGACGAGTACGTCCTGCCCATCACCGTGGTGATCATCGTCGCGCTGTTCCTCGTGCAGAACCGCGGGACCGGGAAGGTGGCGGCCTTCTTCGGGCCGGTGACCGTCGTGTGGTTCCTCGCCATGGCGCTCGCGGCGCTGCCACACATCACCCTGCACCCGGAAGTGTTCCGCGCGCTCAATCCCTGGCACGCCGTGCACTACCTGCTCGGCCACGGCAGCGGCGCGCTGATTGCCCTGGGGGCGGTGTTCCTGGCGGTGACCGGGGCCGAGGCCCTGTTCGCCGATCTCGGCCATTTCGGCCGCAAGCCGATCCAAGTGGCCTGGATCTGCCTCGTCTTCCCGGCGCTCGCCCTCAACTATCTCGGGCAGGCGGCCCTGGTGCTGGAGAAGCCAGACACGGCCGATCCGTTCTTCCAGCTCGTGCCCGCCTGGGGCCTGCTGCCGATGGTAGTGCTCGCCACGATCGCCACCGTGGTGGCGAGCCAGGCGGTGATCACCGGCGCCTTCTCGCTGTCCCGGCAGGCGATCCAGCTCGGCCTGCTGCCACGGCTGGAGATCCGCCACACCTCCGAGTCGCATGCCGGCCAGATCTACCTGCCGCAGATCAACGCCCTCCTGATGTTCGGCGTCGTGCTGCTCGCCGTGCTGTTCAAGACCTCGTCGTCGCTGGCCTCGGCCTACGGCATCGCGGTGACCGGCACGATGCTGCTCACCGCCTCGCTGACCTTCCTGGTGATGTGGCGTATGTGGAAGTGGTCGCCCGTGGCGGCCGCGGCCGTGATGCTGCCCTTCATCGTCCTCGAGTTCCTGTTCCTGCTCTCCAACCTGATCAAGGTCGTGGAGGGCGGCTACGTACCCCTGCTGCTCGCGGGCGGCCTCATCATCCTGATGTGGACCTGGGTGCGCGGGGTGACGATCCTGTTCAACAAGACCCGCAAGACCGACGTGCCGCTGGTCGAGCTGGTCGGCATGCTGGAGAAGAGCCCGCCCCACCACGTGCGCGGCACCGCGGTGTTCCTGACGAGCGATCCCGAGATCGCCCCGGCGGCGCTCCTGCACAACCTCAAGCACAACAAGGTGCTGCACGAGAAGAACGTGATCCTCACCGTCGAGACGGTGGACACGCCGCGCTCGAACGAGGCCGACAAGGTGCGGATCGAGCCGGTGGGCCCGCATTTCTACAAGGTCGTGATGAAGTTCGGCTACATGGAGACGCCGAACATCCCGAAGACGCTGGTGCTGCTGCGCCGCCAGGGCTTCAAGTTCGACATCATGGCGACGTCGTTCTTCCTGTCGCGCCGCTCGATCCGGCCGGCGGCGCATTCGGGCATGCCGCTCTGGCAGGACCGGATCTTCATCACCCTCGCCAAGAACGCCAACGACGCGACGGACTTCTTCCAGATCCCGACCGGGCGCGTGGTGGAGGTCGGGACGCAGGTGACGGTCTGAGGGCCGCACGCTGGTGTAGATCGGCGGAAGAGCTTATCTACATCGTGCCCGAGGGCCGACCGCATGCCGATCAACGTCAACAATCCCGAGGCCGACGCGCTGACACGCCGGTTCGCCGCCCTGGCGGGAGTCGGCATCACCGAGGCGATCGTCATCGCCATGCGCGAGGCGATCGAGCGCCGCCACCGGGAGGAGTCCCCGCGGGAGACCGCCGCACGGGTGCGTCAGAAGCACGGGGTCGCGCTCAGCGAGACCGCCCGCGTGCCTCTCGCGCGGGACGCGTATGACGCGATGTGGGAAAGCGTCTGATGTTCGTGGATGCGTCCGCGATCGTGGCCCTGCTCGCCGACGAGCCCGAGGCCGAGCGGATCTCCACGGCGCTCGCCTCGGCACGCCAGTGCAGAACGTCGCCCGTTGCCGTCCTCGAACCGGTGCTGGCCCTCGCGCGGCCCGACAAGTTCGACATGACGGTCGAGGCGGTCGGGCCGATCGTCCTCGAATTTCTCGAAGCCAGGGGCATCGAGATCTGCGACCTGCCGCCGGCCATCGAGACGACGGCGCTCGCCCTGTCGGCCGCGCATCGATACCGGGCCGGCCGCCACGGCCTCAACCTCGGCGATTGTCTCCACTACGCGGCGGCACGGTTCTACCGCACGCCGATCCTGGCCACGGCCGACGAGTTCCGCAGGACGGATCTGGAGACCGTGCCGTGACGGTCTGCGACCGACGTGCCTCGATTGCTACCAGAATGGGTCAGTGCCAGGGGATCTGAGTTGGACGCGAAACGCCGTCCTCGCGAGCGAAACGACTGAGGATCGACACGCTATGTCGGGGCGTAACGATGCGTTCGCACTTCGAACCAACCGCGGCCACGGCGCGCGGCTGACCGGAACGCCGGCCTGAATCGACTGGCCCGCGTCTCCGCATCGATGGTCGCCCATGTGCGCCGCCGCACGCGGCATGCCCGGGGCGCAGAGGCTCGGGGATGACCGGCCGCGTCCCCGCGTTGCGCCGACCCCGCCGCGTGCCTTAGAATATTTATTATTCTGAGCTTGAGCGTTCGCCCCGCGGCCTGTCCGCACCGGGGAACGTGAGCCGGCTAAGCCGGCCGAGGCCCCCGGCCCGGCTCGGACCCGACTGATCGCCGCTCCGGCGCCGCCAGACAGGACGCAACGATGATCAAACTCACCGTGAACGGGGCTGCGCGCAGCTTCGACGGCGACCCCGACATGCCGCTGCTGTGGTACCTGCGGGACGAGCTCGGGCTCACCGGCACCAAGTTCGGCTGCGGCGTGTCGCTCTGCGGGGCCTGCACCATCCATCTCGGCGGCGCGGCAACCCGCGCCTGCATCACCCCGGTCTCGGCGGCCGCCGGCCAGGAGGTCGTGACCATCGAGGGTCTGTCGCCGGACGGCAACCATCCCGTGCAGGTGGCGTGGCGCGACCAGAACGTCGCCCAGTGCGGCTTCTGCCAATGCGGCCAGATTATGCAGGCGGCCGCCCTCCTCAAGGACACGCCGAAGCCCACCGACGACGACATCGACACCACGATGAGCGGCAACATCTGCCGCTGCGGCACCTACCCGCGCATCCGCGCCGCGATCCATCAGGCCGCCGGCCAGCCGGCGCCCGCCAGCAAGGGAGAGCGCCTGTGATCCACGACGCCAAGCTCACCGCTGAGCGCGCCGCCGGCACCAGGCCGGCCCTCGACAATGTCAGCCGCCGCGGCATCCTCGGCGGTGCCGGCGCCCTGGTGCTGGCCCTCTCGCTCCGCCCCGCTCGGGCCGACGAGACCCAGACCCAGGAGCAGAAGGAGCAGAAATTCGGCGCCGACGGCATGCCGCACGGCTGGCGCGACGACCCGAAGGTCTTCGTCGCGATCGCGCCGGACGGCACCGTCACCGTGACCAACCACCGCTCCGACATGGGCCAGGGCATCCGCACTTCGGTGGCCTTCACGGTCGCCGACGAGCTGGAGGCCGACTGGTCGAAGGTGAAGGTGGTCCAGGCCTGGGGCGACGAGACCCGCTTCGGCAACCAGGACACGGACGGTTCGCGCTCGACCCGCCACTTCTTCCAGCACTTCCGGCACGCCGGCGCCGCCGCGCGGCTGATGCTGATCCAGGCGGCGGCCAAGCAGTGGGGCGTGCCGGCCTCCGAGGTGACCGCCGTCAACCACACGCTGACCCACGCCAAGTCGGGCCGCACCCTCGGCTACGGCGCGGTCGCAAAGGCCGCCGCCGAGCTGCCGGTGCCCACCGACGTCAAGCTGAAGGATCCCAAGGACTTCCGCTACATCGGCACCGGCAAGATCGGTCTGATCGACAACTTCGACATCACCACCGGCAAGGCCGTCTACGGCCTCGACACCAAGCTCGACGGGATGCTGTACGCGGTCGTCGCGCGCCCGGCCGTCTACGGCGGCAAGGTGAAGTCCTTCGACGACAGCGAGGCCAAGAAGGTCCCGGGCGTCGTGAAGATCTTCAAGATCGACGCCACCCCGATCCCCTCGGAGTTCATGCCGCTCGGCGGCGTCGCCGTGGTGGCCAAGAACACCTGGGCAGCCCTGAAGGCCCGGGACGCGCTCAAGATCACCTGGGACGACGGCCCGAACGCCGGCTACGATACCGACGCGTTCCGCAAGGAGCTGGAGGCCGCCGCGCGCAAGCCCGGCAAGGTCGTGCGCACGCAGGGCGACGTCGACGGCGCCTTGGCCAAGGCCAAGACCAAGGTCCAGGCCGAGTACTTCGTGCCCCACCTCGCCCAGGCCCCCATGGAGCCCCCGGCGGCGGTGGCCCGGGTGAAGGACGGGTTTTGCGAGGCCTGGGCCTGCGTCCAGGGTCCGCAGGCCGCCAACGACCGCCTGATGAAGGCGCTCAAGCTGCCCGACGACAAGGTCAAGGTGAACGTCACGCTGCTCGGCGGCGGGTTCGGGCGCAAGTCGAAGCCCGATTACGTGGTCGAGGCGGCGCTCTGCTCGCAGGCCGTCGACGGCGCGCCGGTGAAGCTGGCCTGGACCCGCGAGGACGACCTCCACCACGGCTTCTACCACACGATCTCGGTGGAGCGGCTGGAGGCCGGCCTCGACGACAAGGGCATGCCGGTGGCGTGGCTGCACCGCTCGGTGGCGCCGACGATCGGCTCGATCTTCGCGCCCGACCCGAAGCACGAGCTGCCGTTCGAGCTCGGGATGGGGCTGGTCAACACGCCGCTCGACATCCCGAACATGCGGCTGGAGAACCCCGAGGCCGCCGCGCATGCCCGCATCGGCTGGTTCCGCTCGGTGTCGAATATCCCGCACGCCTTCGCGATCCAGTCCTTCGTGTCGGAGCTGGCGCACGCCGCCGGCCGCGAGCCGAAGGAGTACCTGCTCGCGCTCATCGGACCCGATCGCAAGATCAGCCCGACCGAGATCGGTGACGTCTGGAACTACGGCGAGGACCCGAAGCGCTACCCGATCGAGACCGGCCGCCTGCGCGGCGTGATCGAGGCGGCCGCCAAGGGCGCGGGCTGGGGTCGCCAGATGCCCAAGGGCACCGGCCTCGGCATCGCCGGCCACTACAGCTTCGTCACCTACACGGCGGTGGCGGCCGAGGTGGAGGTCGACGACAAGGGCCAGGTCCAGGTGAAGGCGATCGACATCGCGGTCGATTGCGGCCCGCAGGTGAACCCGGAGCGCATCCGCTCGCAGATGGAGGGCGCTGTGGTCATGGGGATGGGGCTCGCCCTCACCTCCGAGATCACCTTCAAGCAGGGCCGGGCGGTCCAGAACAACTTCGACGGCTACGAGGTCCTCCGGATCGACGCCGCCCCGAAGGCGGTCCGCGTGCACTTGGTGCCGACCGGCCGCTGGGACGGTCCGCTCGGCGGCGTCGGCGAGCCCGGCGTGCCGCCGGTGGCGCCGGCCATCGCCAACGCGATCTTCGCGGCCACCGGCCGGCGGGTCCGGCAATTGCCGATCCGCGATCAGCTGAGCGCCTGAACCGTCACCCGTCGCGAGGCGTTGGGGCCGTGGGGAAACCCGCGGCCCCATTCTCTTGGAAAGTACTCGACCCGATGATGCGTCCCGCCCTGACGGCCTGCCTGACCCTGATCCTGACGGCGGCCCCCGCCCTCGCCTCGCCCTGCGGCGACCGGATCGAGGGCGTCTCCAAGCGGGTCCAGTCCGAGCTGACCCAGTCGATCTCCGCCTCGACCAGCGGCCAGGGTAACGCCGCCAAGCGCGGCGGCGAGGGTGTCACCGGGACGGAGGGCCAGCGGGCGAACGAGTCGCCGCAGGCGCCGCCGGAGAAGTCGGCCCAGGCCGGCCAGGGCGCAGACGCCGCCCAGCAGGCGAAGGTCGCCCTGGAAGAGGCGCGCACGGCGGATCAGAAGGGCGACGCGCAGGCGTGCGAGGCGGCGCTCACCCGCGCCGAGCAGCAGCTGAAGAAGGCACCCTGAGGGGCTGATACGCTTTCCGGTTATCCGCTTCTGCCCCACCGTCTTTCCGAGCGGCGCGAAGCAACCCAGGGTCACGCCAAGCCTTCCGAGGTCGCGCCGCCCTGGGTCGCTTCGCTCATGATGACGGAGCGCGTAATACCCCAGCCTCCGTCAGGTCCGAGCCGGTCCGTCACGGTTGGCTCAGGACCGGCCGCGAGGGCGATTCGATCCGCGTGATCGTACGTCCGGGGAGAGCCCCGTCACCGCCCCAGCGCGCTGATCTCGATCACGAATTTCCGCCGCAGCGCCCGCGAGAAGTCGCCGTAGCCGGCGGCCGCCAGCAGGAACGCCCCCGGGCCGCCGATGACGTGCGCGCGGTACCATTGCTCCAGGCCCGTGCGCGCCTGCGGCAGCGGCGTCGGGAGCAGGCCGTAGCCGGGCGCCCGGTAGGCCCCGGCCCCGACCACGTCGTTCTCGCCCGGTACCAGGATCGGCAGGCCGTTGACCGTCGCGCCGGTGTCGAGCAGCGACCGGTGCGCCTCCGCGAGGCTATCGGCGTCGGTGCAGTTGTCGATCCCGTCGCCGGAGACGTCGACCACCACGCGCTCGGCCGGGACCGGGAGCGCCGGGAGCACGGCGGCGGTCACGGTGCGAAACATCTGGCCGAGGCAGGTGAATTCGCCCGCCTGGCGCGGCGTCGCCCGCACCAGGGCCGCGGCCGCCGTCGCGTCGGCCCGGCCGGCGATCCGCCGCCAGCCGACCGCGAGGGTCGCCCGGTCCGCCCAGGTGACCATCGCGAACAGGATCCCGCCCGGATTGCCGGTGATCGCGCCGAGGACCGACGGATCCTCCAGGGCCTCGGCGATGCCCTCCATCTGCAGCCGGAAGCGCGCGTCGTCGACGGATTGCGAGACGTCTACGGAGACGATGAGCGCGGTGGCGACGCTCTCGGGCGCGGCCTGAACGGGCTCGGGTGTGGCGGGCGCGAGCCCGAGGAGCAGGAGGCCGGCGCCCCGCAGCACGCCGCGGCGGATCCGTCGCGAACCCGTCCGCATCATCGGCCTCGGCGCTCCCGGAAGGCGCGGCCCTGCGGCCGTCGCGCATCCGTTAGGCCACGTTTCGGCGTCGCGCGAAACCGGCCTTTCGGGGGGCCCGCCGCGCGGACCCACCCGTCGGACCGACGCGCCGCGGGGCAGGCCCGGATGCGCGTCGGCAGGGTGTGGTTCGGGCGCGAAGCCCGGCCCCGGTGAGGAAGGTTCGCTCCGGCGGCGGTGGCCCGCTCATCTCGGAGGTTGCCCGTCCTCCGGCCCCGTCCCTGGGCCGGCTGCGGGGTCGTCGAGGGCGGCCTCGGCCGCCCCGGAAGCTGCCTCAGGCCGCCGCGGCGGCGAGGGCGTGCGGGTTGCCGTTCAGGCCGGCGCAGAGATCGTCGATCTCGGCGAGGTCCAGCGCCTCGCCGGCCCGGCCGGCGATGGTGTCGATCAGGTGATCCTGACGGGGGTCGAACGGATGACCCTGCATCCGGTAGAACTGGTAATAGCGCAGTGCCGCCAGGACGGTGTCACGCTCGCGGTCGGTTACGGTGAAGTGCTGCATGGGTAGTTGCTTCCCCTTGTGGCTTCAACGAACGCTCGGGTAGGCCGCGACGCCGATCCCGAGCTTGACTGTTGTAACCCGTGGGCAACTGCCCGACCAGTTCTTGACAGCTCGCGCCGATGTGATTCGCGTCATTTAAGATTTTGATCCTGACCCGGTCCGGCGGATCACGGGCTGAGAAACCCCGTTCGCACAACAGGTTGGCGAGCCCGACGGCGAACGCTGCGTGGTCGGCCCCGTCTGCGGCCGGTCCCGAATCCCCGCCGTCGGCCGGTCGCCCCGCTAGAGGCCGAGCTCGTCGAGGTAGCGCGGCAGCGCGACGCTCGCCGGCCCGTAGCGGGTCGCGTCGAAGGCGTCGGCGTTGTCGGACGGCTCCAGGTTGACCTCGCAGGTCGGGATGCCGAGGGCCTGGGCCTGCCGCACGTAGCCGGCCGCCGGGTAGACCGCCCCCGACGTGCCCACGGCCACGAACAGGTCGGCCTCGGAGAGCGCCGCCTCGATCGCGTCGCGGTGCATCGGCATCTCGCCGAACCAGACCACGTCCGGCCGCATCCGGCCCGGAGTGCTGCAGGTGGGGCAGCTGTCCGCCCGGCTCAGATCGGCGCGCCACGGGGTGACCGCGCCGCAGGCGCAGCAGCGCGCCTTGAGCAGCTCGCCGTGCATGTGGGTGACCGCCCGCGAGCCGGCCCGCTCGTGCAGGTCGTCGACGTTCTGGGTGCACAGGAACAGCCGCCCGCCCCGGTCGGCGATCCGCGCCTCGGACCGCGCCAGAGCGAAGTGCGCGGCGTTCGGCTCGGCCGCGACCACGCCGCGGCGGCGATGGTCGTAGAAGTCGAGCACCGTGTCGGGATCGGCCGCGTAGGCCTCCGGTGTGGCGAGCTTCATCGGGTCGAACCGCGCCCAGATCCCGCCGCGGTCGCGGAACGTGCCGAGCCCGCTCTCGGCCGAGACGCCGGCCCCGGTGAGCACGAAGATCGTCTTGGGATGGTCGCTCACGCGCGGCTCCTGTTCGCCCGAGAATGGCCGGATATGTCCGCTCGTTGGCGGTGCGGTTTCTTTCCCGCCGGGTCCCGCCGGTGAATGCTGCGGCTCGCTTCACCGAGCGGGAGACACGAAATGTCCGATGTTGCGCTGCTGGTCATCGATGTCCAGGAATCCTTCCGGCACAGGCCCTTCTGGAACGACGCCGATGTCCCGCCCTTCACCGCGCGCCTGCAGGCGCTCATCGACGGCGCCGCCGCGCGGCGGATCCCGGTCCTGCAGGTGTTCCACGTGGCCGAGAGCGGCCCGTTCGCCATTGCCTCCGGCCACGTCCGTACCCTCGCGCCGGTCGTGATCGCGCCGACGGCCACCTTCCACAAGCGCCGGCACAGCGCCCTGGTCGATAGCGGCCTGTCGGGCTGGCTGACGCAGCACGGCATCCGCCGGCTGATCGTGTCGGGCATCCGGACCGAGCAGTGCTGCGAGACCACGGCCCGCCACGCCTCCGACAGCGGCTGGCAGGTCGACTACGTGACGGAGGCCACCCTGACCTTCGCCATGACCCACCCGGACGGCCGCCGCTTCGGCGCGGACGAGATCAAGGCCCGCACCGAGGTGGTGTTGACCGACCGGTTCGCCCGGATCGCCACCGTGGACCAGGCGCTGGCCGGCCCGGACCTGCCGGTCGCCGCGTGAGCGGGGCGGCGCGGCACATCCCGGTCCTCGTGGTCCTGCCACCGCGCGCGCTGCTGCTCGACCTCGCCGGCCCGCTGGAGGTGCTGCGGATCGCCGGCACCGTCCAGGACCGGGTCGGCTTCGCGGTGGCGTACGCGGCACCGCGGGCGCTCACCCGCTGCTCGATCGGGCTCGACCTGGGCGGTGCCGGACCGTTGCCGGAGACGGTGGCGGACGGGACGGTCGTGCTCCTGCCGGGCTCCGCCACGCAGGTGCTCGGCGACGGGCCGGCCGGAGCGCCCGACGCCAACGCGGAGGCCGAGATCGTCGCGTGGCTGCGCGGCGCGGTCCGGCCGGGCCACATCGTGGCGACCGTCTGCGAGGGCGCGCTGCTCGCGGCTCGGGCCGGGCTCCTCGACGGCTACGTCTGCACCACCCACCATGCCAGCTGCGACCGGCTGAGGGCGGCGGCCCCCGAGGCCCGAGTCCTGGACAACCGCCTGTTCGTGCAGGACCGCGACCGGTTCAGCAGCGCCGGCGTCACGGCCGGCATCGACCTGATGCTGCACCTCGTGGCGGAGTGGGCGGGCCCGGCGACGGCGGTCGCCGTCGCGCGGACGCTCGTCGTGTACATGCGGCGCGGGCCCGACGATCCCCAGCTCTCGCCCTGGCTCGAGGGGCGCAACCACCTGCACCCGGCGGTCCACCGGGCCCAGGACGCGATCGCCGCCGACCCGGCCCGGGACTGGTCGCCGGCGCTGCTCGGCCGGGTCGCGGGCGCGAGCCCGCGCAACCTCGCGCGGCTGTTCCGGCTCCACGCCGGCATGACCGTGACGGACGCGGTCAACCGGTCCCGCGTCGCGCTGGCCCGGGATCTGATCGCGCAGAGCGACCTCGGCCTGGAGCGGGTCGCCGAGCGCGCAGGCTTCGGCTCCGCCCGGCACATGCGCCGCGTCTGGCGGCAGTTCCACGCGGCGGCGCCGTCGCGCCTGCGTGCCGGACCCGCGGACGGGGCGTCCGCGCCGGTCCGCCCGAGGCACCCCGCGAGACACCCGTCCTTGCGAGCGGAGCGAAGCAATCCAGGGTAGCGCTCCGCTTTCCGGCGTCGCGCGCCCCTGGGTCACTTCGCTGCGCTCGTGATGACGGGAGAGCGACGACGGCCGAAGGCTTCGGCTGGAACCGCGTGCGTCAGGCCGTGCCGCTCGCGGCCCGCTGGACCCGAACAGCGGCCTGTGACCTCCTGCGGTGCCGACCGCGTCCGCCCGAATCGGCGCGGACCGTGCATCGGCCCGGCGCGCCCGCTGGCGCGGAGGAGTGAGCGGCATGCCTGAATTCGACCTTGCCATCCGGGGCGGCACGGTGGTCACGGCGAGCGACACGGTCCGGGCCGATATCGGCGTGCGCGGCGGGCGGATCGTCGCGGTGGCCGAGGGTATCGCCGACGCCGCCCGGGTGATCGACGCCTCCGGCCTGCTGGTCCTGCCGGGCGGCATCGACAGCCACGTCCACATCGCCCAGGATTCCGGCCCCGGCATCGTCATGGCCGACGATTTCGCCAGCGCCACCCGGGCGGCGGCGGCCGGCGGCACCACCTGCGTGATGCCCTTCGCGCTCCAGCCCCGGGGCGCCTCGCTGCGCGGCGCCGTCGACGCCTACCGGGCCAGCGCCGAGGGCCAGTGCCACGTCGACGTGGCGATCCACATGATCATCTCGGACCCGACCGAGGCGGTGCTCGGCCAGGAGCTGCCGGCTCTGGTGGCCGACGGCTACACCTCGTTCAAGGTCTTCATGACCTACGACGACCTCGTGCTGAACGACCGCCAGCTCCTCGACGTGTTCCACGTCGCGCGGCGGCAGGGCGCCCGGGTCATGGTCCACGCCGAGGGCTACGACGCGATCCGCTACCTCAGCGAGCGACTGGAGCGGGCGGGCGAGACCCGGCCCTACGGCCACGCCCTGTCGCGTCCCGAGATCGTCGAGCGGGAGGCGGCCCACCGGGCGATCAGCCACGCGGAGCTGATCGACCTGCCGATCGTCATCGTCCACGTCTCGGGCCGCGAGGCCACCGAGCAGATCGCCTGGGCGCAGGCGCGGGGCCTGAAGATCCGGGCCGAGACCTGCCCGCAATACCTCACCCTCACGGCCGAGGACATGAAGGGGCTCGGCCAGGAGGATCTCATGGCGGGGGCGAAGTACGTTTGCTCGCCGCCGACGCGGGACGTCGAGAGCCAGGAGGCGGTGTGGTCGGGCATCCGGCGCGGGATCTTCGACGTGGTCTCGTCCGACCATTGCCCGTTCCGCTACGACGACCCGCAGGGCAAGCTGAACCCGCGGGGTAAGACCTCCTTCCGCTGGATCCCGAACGGCATCCCCGGCATCGAGACGCGCCTGCCGGTGTTCTTCTCGGAGGGCGTCTCGAAGGGGCGCATCAGCCTCAATCAGTTCGTCGCGCTCACCGCCACGAACCACGCCAGGCTGTACGGGCTCTACCCGCGCAAAGGCTCGATCGCCCCGGGCTTCGACGCCGACCTGACCCTGTGGGATCCGAACCGGCGCGAGACCATCCGCCAGGCGAACCTGCACCACGGCTCCGACTACACGCCCTGGGAGGGGTTCGACGTCACCGGCTGGCCGGTGGTGACCATCGCGGGCGGCCAGGTGATCGCCGAGGATGGCCGGGTCCTGTCCGAGCCGGGCCGCGGGCGGGTGCTCGACCGGGCCGTCGATCCGGCCGAGCGGCGGGACGCCTGACGGCCGCGCTGGCCCGCCGCTTGCCTGCAGCTCCCGGGGGAGAACCGCATGGACGTCGAGCTGATCGGCCTGACCAAGCGCTACGGCGCGGCCATTGCGGTCGACCGCATCGACCTGAAGGTGCCGTCCGGCGCCTATTGCTGCCTGCTCGGCCCCTCCGGCTGCGGCAAGACCACGACGCTCCGGATGATCGGCGGGCACGAGCGCGCCAGCGCGGGCGACGTGGTGATCGGCCCGAAGGCGGTGGGCGACGCCGCCCCGGCCGAGCGCGGCACCGCCATGATGTTCCAGAGCTACGCGCTGTTCCCGCATCTCGACGCGCGCGACAACGTCGCCTTCAGCCTCAAGATGCGCGGGATCGGCAAGGCGGAGCGCCGGACCAAGGCGATGGCCATGCTCGACCTCGTGCAGATGGGCCACCTCGCCGGGCGCCTGCCGGCCCAGCTCTCGGGCGGCCAGCAGCAGCGCGTGGCCCTCGCCCGCGCCCTCGTCACCGGCCCGAAGGTGCTGCTGCTCGACGAGCCGCTCTCGGCCCTCGACCCGTTCCTGCGGGTGCGGATGCGGGTGGAGCTGAAGCGGATCCAGACCGAGCTGGGGCTCACCTTCATCCACGTCACCCACAGCCAGGAGGAGGCGATGGCGCTCTCCGACCTCGTGGTCGTGATGAATGCCGGCCGGATCGAGCAGGCCGCCGACCCGCGCACCGTGTTCGAGCGTCCGGCCACCGCCTTCGTGGCCCGGTTCATCGGCGGCCACAACGTGATCCGGCTGCCGGAGGGTCTCGTCGCCGTGCGGGCCGACCGGATGCGGCTCGGCGCCGAGGCCGGCCCCGGCGCGCTGCCGGCCCGGGTGGTAGCGGTCGAGTACCAGGGCACCAGCGTCCATGTCGGCCTCGACGCCGACGGGCTGGAGCGCGCGCCCGAGAGCCCCGCCGCCCTCACGGCGATCCTCAGCGACGCGGCGTTCGCGGCCCGCCCGCTCCGCCTCGGCGACACGATCCCGGTCGGCTGGGACGTTTCCGCCGCCCACCGCCTCGACGCCTGACAGCCCCGGAGACGACCATGGACCTGCCACAGAAGCCGAGCCGGCGCACGCTCCTGAAGGGGGCCGCCGCGCTCGCCGCGACGCCGGTGACCGGCTTCCCGGCGGTCCACGCCGCCGAGCCCGTCACCCTGCGCTACCTCGGCACCGCGGTGAATCAGTCCGCCGACATCGCCCGGAAGGTGAAGGAGGATCTCGGCCTCACCATCGAGTACATCCCCGTGGTCACCGACGAGGTGACCAAGCGCGCGGTCACCCAGCCGAACTCCTTCGACCTGATCGACACCGAGTATTTCAGCCTCAAGAAGATCCTGCCCGCCGGCAACCTGCAGGGCATGGACGCCAAGCGGATCAAGCTTGCCGACAAGATCTCTTCCGTTTTCACGAAGGGGGAAGTGGCGGGCAAGAAGATCGGCGACCAGGGCACGGCGCCCAAGAAGGTCTTCTACCTGGAGGGCATCGACTCCAAAAAATTTGCCGGCGAACAGACCCAGTGGATCTCGCTGATCCCCACCGTCTACAACGCCGACACGCTGGGCATCCGGCCGGACCTGATCAAGGTGCCCGTCACGAGCTGGAAGGAACTCCTGAACCCGGCCTTCAAGGGCAAGGCCTCGATCCTCAACATCCCGTCGATCGGCATCATGGACGCCGCCATGGTGGTGGAGGCGACCGGCGACTACACCTACGGCGACAAGGGCAACATGACGAAGCCCGAGATCGACCGCACCATCAAGGTGCTGATCGAGGCCAAGCGCGCCGGCCAGTTCCGCGCCTTCTGGCAGGACTTCAACGAATCCGTGAACCTGATGGCCTCGGGCGAGACGGTGATCCAGTCGATGTGGTCGCCCGCCGTCACCAAGGTGCGGGCGCAGGGCGTGGCCTGCACCTACCAGCCGCTGAAGGAGGGCTACCGGGCCTGGGCCTCGGGCTTCGGCATCCCCAAGACCCTGAGCGGCCGGAAGCTCGACGCGGCCTACGACTTCATCAACTGGTTCCTGTCCGGCTGGGCCGGGGCTTACCTCAACCGGCAGGGCTACTACTCGGCGGTGCTGGAGACCGCCCAGGCGAGCATGCAGCCCTACGAGTGGGCCTTCTGGATGGAGGGGAAGCCCGCCGAGAAGGACATCCTCGGCCCCGACGGCACCCTGATCGAGAAGGCCGGCGCCACCCGCGACGGCGGCTCCTTCGACGCGCGGATGGGCGCGGTCGCCTGCTGGAACGCCGTGATGGACGAGAACACCTACATGGTGCGCAAGTGGAACGAGTTCATCGCCGCGTGAGCGCGGCGGGCGCCCGCTGCAAGCGACCGAAGAGTCCCATCCTGCGCGGCCACGCGGCGGCTGGATGGAACGCGGGTCCCCTCTCCCGTGCGGGAGAGGGACAGAGTGAGGGATGCGACCTCTCCGGAAAGCCCCTGTCCCTCACCCCAACCCTCTCCCGCACGGGAGAGGGGGCGCGTCGCGCCTTGCGGGAACCGATACGTGCGCATCGCACCCCACTGAGGAGATGGGACGCATCAGCACGCGTGGGGCGGACCCGATGACCGATCTCGCCCTGCCCGCCGCGGCCGCTGCGAACACCGCAGCGCCCGCCGTCGCGGCGCGCCCGCGCGGCCGCGCCCTCGCCTACCTCCAGGCCGCGCCGCTGGCCCTCGTCTTCCTGATCTTCCTGGTGGTGCCGCTGGTGCTCACCGGGATCGTCTCGCTCTGGGAATACAACGAGTACGAGATCATCCCGGCGCTCACCCTGCAGAACTACGCCGACGTGTTCGACGGCTGCCTGTCGGCCGACCTCTGCACGACCGTGCGCACCTACCTGTCGACGGTGAAGTTCGTCGTGCTGACGCTGGCGATCACGCTGCCGCTGGGCTTCGCCATCGCGTACTTCCTGGCCTTCCACATCCGCTCCGGCACGGTGCGGATGGGCCTGTTCCTGCTCTGCACGATCCCGTTCTGGACCTCGAACGTGATCCGCATGATCTCGTGGATCCCGCTGCTCGGCCGCAACGGCCTCGTCAACGACACGCTCCGCACCCTCGGGCTGATCCGGCAGCCGATCGACGGCCTGCTCTATTCCGACTTCGCGGTGGTTCTGGCCTTCGTGCACCTCGACACGGTGTTCATGATCGTGCCGATTTTCAACAGCCTCGCGCGCATCGACCGGCGGCTGATCGAGGCGGCGCGCGACGGCGGCGCGTCGGGCGCGCAGATCCTCTGGAACGTGATCCTGCCGCTCGCCAAGCCCGGCATCGCCATCGGCACCATCTTCGTGACGACCCTGGTGATGGGCGACTTCGTCACCGTGGGCGTGATGGGCGGCCAGCAGATCGCCAGCGTCGGCAAGGTGATCCAGGTGCAGATGTCCTACCTGCAATTCCCGGCCGCCGCTGCCAACGCCGTGGTGCTGCTCGCCGCCGTGCTGCTGATGATCCTGGGGCTCACCCGGATGATCGACCTCCGGCGGGAATTGTAGCGATGGACCAGCCCCGTGGCCGCGCCTTCTACCTGCTGGCGGCGGTCTTCGCCCTCTACGTCCTGTTCCTCTACGGCCCGACTCTGACGATCCTGGCGCTGAGCTTCCAGGGGCCATCCGGTGGCCTGACCTTCCCGATGAACGGCGTCTCGACCCATTGGTTCGCCAAGCTGTGGGAAGGCGTCGGCGTGGTCGACATCTGGGCGGCGCTCCGGCGCTCCCTGGCCCTCGGCCTCGTGGTGATGGCGCTCACCGTGGGAATCGCGTTCTACGCGGGCCTCGCCTTCCGGAAGGGGTTTCGCGGGGCCGGCCTCGTCTTCGCCCTGGCGGTCTCGAGCCTGATCGTGCCCTCGATCGTGGTCTCGCTGGGCATCGGCCTGGAGTTCCGGCTCCTCGACGACGCCGTGAAGGCGCTCGCCGCCGCCACCGGCTGGGGGTTCCTGCAAGATCACGGCACGCTCATGGGCCTCTACACCTCGGCGCTGGGCGCGCATCTCACCTGGACCCTGCCCTTCGGCCTGCTGATCATGTTCGCGGTGTTCAACCGGTTCGACCCGGCCTACGAGGAGGCCGCCCGCGACCTGGGCGCCAGCGGCCCGCAGACGCTCCGGCACGTGGTGGTGCCGATCCTCGCGCCCGCGCTCGTCGGCGTCGCGCTGTTCGGCTTCACCCTGTCGTTCGACGAGCTCGCCCGCACCAGCCAGGCGATCGGCGGCCGCAACACCCTGCCGCTGGAGTTGCAGGGCCTGACCACCACGGTGACGACGCCGGAGATCTACGCCCTCGGCACGGTCACCACGGCCGTCTCGGCGCTGGTGATCGGGACCGCGCTCGGCCTAACCCTGTGGCTGCAGAAGCGCCGGGCGCGGCGGGCGCTGGCGGGCCTGTGATCGATGCCGGACGGTCGGGCCGCCCCGGGTCGGCGGCGCCGCCGCATTGCCAATCCACCCCCGCCCGTGTATGCGCACGGCGCGCCCCCGAGACACCCTTGGAGGCAGGGGCGCGCCGGGAAGGATGTGGCCGTCCGCCAGGGGCGGCCTTTTCGTTTTCCGGCTCCAGCAATCGTAAAGGATCACGCCATGAGCGCTGTGAAGACGCTTGAGGCCGTGGCACGCGACCGGGTCGGCAAGGGGGCCGCCCGGGCCGTTCGTCGCCAGGGCCAAGTTCCCGCCGTCATCTACGGGGGTGGCCAGCCGCCGCAATCCATCGCGGTCGACCTCATCCGCACCCGCACCCTGATCTACGCCGGCGGCTTCAAGACCACGCTGTTCGAGATCAACGCCGGCGGCAAGAAGGTCCGCGCGATCCCGCGCGACTTCCAGCTCGACCCGGTGACCGGCGTGCCGCTGCACGTCGACTTCCTGCGCGTCGTCTCGGGCCAGACCGTCACGGTCGAGGTGCCGGTGCACTTCGTCAACGAGGACGCGGCCCCCGGCATCAAGAAGCTCGGCGGCACCCTCAACATCGTGGCCCACACGCTGAGCCTCGACGTCGCCCCCGACCAGATCCCGGACGCGATCGAGGTCGATCTGACCGGCCGCGCGATCGGCGACGTCATCCACGTCTCCGACATCAAGATCCCGGCCGGCACCTACACCGGCGAGCAGACCGACCCGGTGGCCAACATCGTGCCGCCGACCGTGCTGGGTGCCGAGGTGGAGGCCGAGGAGGCCGCCATCGCCGAGGCGCAGTCGGCCGAGGCCGCCGAGGAGAAGGCCGAGGAGTCCGCCGAGGACGAGAAGAAGGACGGCGAGGAGGCCTGAGCCTCAGCGCCACCCGTCACGCGACGCGAGAGCCCCGGCCCTGCCGGGGCTCTCTGCGTTTCGGCTTGATGTCAGGGATAGAGCCGCGCCCGGCTCCAGCCCGCGCCCGTCCGGGTGAAGCGGACCCGGTCGTGCAGGCGGAAATCGCCGTTCTGCCAGAACTCGACGCTCACCGGCGCGATCCGGAATCCGGTCCAGTGCTCCGGCCGGGGGATCGGCCCGTCGCCGTACCGCTCGGACAGCTCCGCCACCGCGTTCATCAGCGTGGCGCGGTCGGCCAGCGGGCGGGATTGCTGGCTGGCGATCGCCCCGAGCCGGCTCTCGCGGCGGCGGCTCTGGAAATACGCGTCGGCCTCCGCGGCCGTGACCGGCGTGATCGGCCCGCGGGCCCGCACCTGCCGGCGCAGGCTCTTCCAGTGCAGCACCAGGGCCGCCTGGGGGTTCTGCGCCAGCTCCTCCCCCTTGGTGGACTGCGTGTTGGTGTAGAAGACGAAGCCTCGGGCGTCGAAGTCCTTCAGCAGGACCATTCGCACATCCGGCAGCCCGTCCGATCCGGCGGTGGCGAGCGCCATCGCGTTCGCGTCCTCGGGTTCGGAGGCCTCGGCCTCCTTCATCCAGGCCGCGAACAGCCCGACGGGGTCCTCGCTCAGCGTGAAGTCCGCGCTCTTCGGGTCATCGGTCCTTAACTGATCCACGCCAAGACTCCTGCCAGCCGCGTCCAGGGCCTGAGGGGGCACCGACATCGGCATGTTCGGTCGAGCGAATAGCCCGTCGTGAGTCAGGTGTAATGCGGGGATGCGCGTGTAAAGGGCCAAGCCGGCGGTCGCGCATCTGCGCGTCCGTGTCGGTGGTGTCGATGGCGATGGCGATGGCCCTGTGCGGCTGCAGCCAGCCCCTGCTGGTCTTCCGGGGCGATCCGCCGGCGGCGCCGCCGCGCGTCGTCGAGGAGCCGACCGTCACCGGCAGCATCGAGAAGCGGCCTGTGAGCTTCGGGGACGACCTCGCCGAGGAGGATTGGCGCCGGGCGCGGGCCGCCCTCGGCGTCGCCCTGGATCCGCAGGGCAACGGGCGGCCGGTCAAGTGGGACAACCCGGAGACCGGGCTTCACGGGTCGGTCAACCCGACCGGGCTCCCGTACGTGTCGGACGAGCTGATCTGCCGCAACTTCCTGGCATCGGTGATCGCGCCGACCCGCAGCCGCTTCGTCCGCGGCACCGGCTGCAAGCTCTCGGGCGGTCCGTGGACGCTCAAGCGCGTCCGGGCCGCGAGCGGCGTCGGACGCTCCTGAACGACGAGGCCGTCGCGCGACGGCCTCCGCGGATCGCCTCAGGCAGATCGCCTCAGTAGGGGTACCCGTAATACGGCCGCACGCGCAGGCGCGGCTGCGCGGCCGGCGGCGCCGCGTAGCGGGCCGCGGCCTCCGGATCGTAGGTCCGGATGTAGGGGTCGAGGGCCGGGTCGCGGTAATTGCCGTTGTTGACCCCGGCCGAGCGGTCGTTGCCGCTCAGCGCCGCGTAGGGCGAGAGGCCGCTCCCGCTGTCGCCGCCGCCACCGCCGCCACCGCCCCAGGCGAAGGCCGTTCCCGGAATGGCGGCGAGGAGCATCGCCGCGAGGGGCATCGTCAGCGTCTTGCGCGTCATGTCCTGTCTCCGCACCACGTCCTTGACTGGCGAACGGTCCAGCTGAAGGTGGGGTTCCCCTCGGCGAACCGCTACCGCCTCGCGACACTGTATCACGACCCGCCAACACGCGTTTATTTGATGGACGGCGTTTCGATTTTTTCGGTTCATCGTCCAGAAATCGTCCCGCACGTTAAGCTTGAACCTGTAGACAGCCACGCGGCCGTGCTTGATCGTGGCGCGGCGTAACAGCATTCGAGCCTGGCTCGACCGTATCGAGGGTCGAGGCCGGGCGCATCTTGGGTCTGGCCGCCGTGAGCGTCGATACGAGATCCGGCACGCGGGGCGCGGGGCTGACCGGCTGATGGAGCGGGTGATCGGAGGCACGGACCGGCCGTCGGCGACCGGTGGCCGGGCTCCCGCCCGGACGGAGCCGTCGCCCTCCGGGACGCGCGCCCGCACCCGGACCATCGTCGTGCGGCTCGACCGCCGGTCCCTGCGCGGCTGGCACATCCGGCTCCTCGACCAGCTCGGGCAGCGGCCCGACCATCGGATCCGCGTCGCCTGGGTCGAGCACGCGGAGGGCCTGCCGCCGAACGCGGAGCTCCTGTTCCGCCTGGAGGCCGCCATCCACGGCCTGCCGCGGCCGGGTCTGGCGACCGCGGCGGAGCCGGTGGCCCTCGCCCCCTACGAGGCGAGCCCCGACGGCGCGGAGCCCGTCGGGAGCGCCGCCGACCTCGTCCTCGACCTCTCGGACAGCCCCGCGGATCCGGGCCCGGCGCCGGCCTGGCGGCTCGATTACGACGGGATGCCGGGCGAGGCCGGCCTCCTCGCCGCCCTGTTCGCCCACGGGGCGCCGGTGGCGGCCCTGCGCGGGCCGGACGGCGCGCCGGTGGCGGTCGGCCGCCTCGGCACGGAATCGCACACGGTGATGCTCACGGCCTTCGAGGGCTACCTCGCGCGGACCATCACGCTGATCCTCGCCGCCCTGGACGGCGCCGCCTCGACGGCGCTCCCCGACGGCGCCGGAGCACCCCTGCGGCCCGCGGCCGCCTACGACCTCGGCGGCCTGGGCGCACGCCGCCGGGCCGCCGGGGGGCTGGCCCGCCAGATCGCCCGCCGGCTCTACGCCCTCTGCTTCCACGGCCCGCACTGGCGGGTGGGCTGGCGGCGGATCTTTGGCCCCGACCTGATCGACCTGCGCCGGCATCCCGAGGGCGGCTGGCAGGTCCTTCCCGACGACGGGCGCCGCTTCTACGCCGACCCCTTCGCGATCGCCCGGGACGGCGCCGTGACCCTGTTCGTGGAGGAATTCGACTACCGCCGCGGCAAGGGCGTGATCGCCGCGGTGGATTTCGGGGAGAACGGGCCCCGCGGCCGCCCGGAGCCGGTGCTCGAGCTCGAGACCCACCTCTCCTACCCGTTCGTGTTCGAGGCGGACGGGCAGGTCTGGATGATCCCGGAATCCCACGCCTCCGGGACGATCGACCTCTACCGGGCCACCGACTTCCCGCGCGGCTGGGTCCACGAGGCGGTGCTCCTCGACGGGGTCGTGGCCGGGGACGCGACCCTGCTGCAGCACGGGGGTCGCTGGTGGATGTTCGCCACGGTGCGGGCCGGCGGCGGCAGCTACTCCGACACGCTCCATCTCTGGCACGCGCCGCATTTCCGCGGGCCCTGGACGCCGCACCGGCACAACCCGGTGCTGATCGATATCGGCTCAGCCCGGGCCGCGGGCCCGATCGTGGCGCGCGACGGCGGCCTGATCCGGCCCGTCCAGGATTGCCGCCAGGGTTACGGCGCGGCGCTCGGCCTCGCCCGGATCCTCCGCCTCGACGAGGAGGCCTACGCGCAGCGGGTCGAGACGCGCCTTTGCCCGGGCGCGGCCTGGCCGGGCACGCGCCTGCACATGCTGAGCGCCGCCGGCGGCTTCGAGTTCATCGACGGATCGCACCGGGCGCGCCCCCGCCTGCTGGGCTGAGCGCGGCTCCTGGGCCGAGCCGGGGCCGAACGGCTCCGCGCGGGCCCGTCGGTGCCGAACGGCACCCGCTTACGGCTCGCATCCCGGCCCCGTGCGCGCTAAGCGGGGGCTCCAGCCGCGCCGATCCAGCAGAACCGCCGGGACGATCACCATGGCGAGCCCCGTCGAACATGCGAGCTTCCTGCCGCCGGTCCTGACCTTCCTCACGGCGGCCGTGATCGGCGTGCCGATCTTCCGGCTGATCGGGCAGAGCGCCGTGCTCGGCTACCTCGTGGCCGGCGTGCTGATCGGGCCCTCCGGCCTGTCGCTGATCGCCGAGCCCGACACGGCCGCGAGCGTCGCCGAGATTGGCGTGGTGCTCCTGCTCTTCATCGTCGGGCTGGAGCTGCACCTGTCGCAGCTCGTCTCGATGCGCCGCGACATCTTCGGCCTCGGCGCCGCGCAGCTCGTCGTCTGCGCGCTCGTGCTCGGCGGCGCCGGCCTCGTGGCTGGCCTCAGCTTCGGCGCCGCCGCGGTGATCGGCCTCGCGCTCGCCCTCTCGGCCACCGCGGTGGCCCTGCAGCTCCTGGAGGAGCGGGGCGATCTCGGCAGTGCTTACGGCGCGCGCGCCTTCGCGGTCCTGCTGTTCCAGGACCTGTCGGTGGTCGGCATCCTGGCGCTGATGCCGCTGCTGGCCTCGGCCGGGGAGGCGACCGACGTGTCCTGGCTCGGGGAGGCCGCGGTCTCCACCGGCAAGGCGCTCGCGGCGATCCTCGCGGTGGTGCTGGTCGGCCGCTACGGCCTGAACCCGTTCTTCCGGCTGCTCGCGGCGAGCGGCGCCCGGGAGGTGATGACCGCCGCGGCGCTCCTGGTGGTGCTCGGCACCGCGCTGCTCATGGAGCAGGTCGGCCTGTCGATGGCGATGGGCGCGTTCCTCGCCGGCATCCTGCTCGCCGAGTCGAACTTCCGCCACCAGCTGGAGGCCGACATCGAGCCGTTCCGCGGCATGCTGCTCGGCCTGTTCTTCATGAGCGTCGGCATGTCGATCGACGGCGCGCTCGTGCGCGAGGTCTGGCCGGCCCTGTTCGGCGCGACCCTGGCGGCGATCCTGGTCAAGGTCGCCATCGTGGCCGGCCTGTTCCGGCTGTTCGGCTCGGACACCCTCGGGGCCCTGCGGGGGGCCGCGGTCCTGGCGCCCGCGGGCGAGTTCGCCTTCGTGCTGCTGCCGCAGGCCCAGGATCTCGGCCTCACCGGCGTCACGGCGACGCGCTTCGCGGTGGCGCTCGCCGCGCTGACCATGCTGATCGGCCCCATCGCCGCCAAGGGTCTCGACAAGCTGATCGAGCGGCGCAACGCGCGCAGTACCTTCGCGCTGGAGGAACCCTCCACCGAGCTGTCCGAGAGCGGCGACGCGCGGGTGCTGGTGATCGGCTTCGGCCGGTTCGGGCAGGTGCTGACGCACGTGCTGATGGCCGAGGGCATCCCGGTCACGGTGATCGACAAGGACGTGGAGCAGTTGCGCGCCGCCTCGCGCTTCGGCTTCCGCATCTACTACGGCGACGGCACGCGCCTCGACGTGCTCCGCGCCGCCGGGATCGGGCGGGTCGAGCTGGTCTGCATCTGCGTCGACGACCGGGAGGGCGCCCTCAAGATCGTCGACATCGTCCACGAGGAATTCTCGAGCGTGCGGACCTTCGTGCGGGCCTACGACCGCCTGCACGCGGTGGAGCTGATGAACCGGGACGTCGACTACCAGATCCGCGAGACCGCAGAATCCGCCCTCGCCTTCGGGCGGGCCGCCCTGGAGGGGCTCGGCCTGTCGCCGGAGGCCGCCACGGCCCGGACCGACGACGTGCGCAAGCGCGACATCGCGCGGCTGGTCCTGCAGCAGGCGGGCGCCCTGCCGGACGGGTCCAGCTGGATGCGCGGCGCCGCGGCCGGGCTGAAGCCCGAGCCGCTGACCGCCCCGGTCCGGCCGGCCCGGGCGCTCAGCACCGAGACCCGCGACCTCGTGGGTAGCGACCGGCGCGAGGCCGCCGAGCGGCTCCTGGAGAAGCCCGCCCTGGCCCCGCAGGAGACGGAGGCCGCCGAGGAGTCCGATCCGGAGGCCGAGCTCGAGGCGGAAGGCAGTGCCCGGGATGCGTGACGGGCGGGATGTCTGACATGTCCGACGGGCCGCCCCCGGCGGAGGCGGGCCGCTTCGTCACCGGCTCGATCCTCCGCCACGTCGTGGTGATGGCGGCCACCGGCTCGGTGGGGCTGATGGCGATCTTCGTCGTCGATCTCCTGTCGCTGCTCTACGTCTCGACGCTGGGCGACCCGAACCTCACGGCGGCGGTCGGCTTCGCCGGCATCGTCCAGTTCTTCGCCACGGCGGTGAATATTGGCCTGATGATCGCGGCCGGCGCCCTGGTCGGGAAGGCCGTCGGCGCGCGCGACCGCGCGGCGGCGCGGCGCCTCGCGACCTCGGCGCTGGTCCTCGGCAGCCTCGTGGCCGCCCTCATCGCGGGGCTGATCGCGCTGCTGGCCGGCCCGCTCCTGACCCTGATCGGCGCGCAGGGCGAGGCGCTGCGGGTGGCCGTCCTGTTCCTCTACATCACCCTGCCGTCGAACCTTCTGCTCGCCGCCGGCATGCTGTTCACCGGGCTGCTGCGCGCAGTCGGCGAGGCGCGGCAGGCGATGTCGGTCACCCTGGCCGGTGCCGTGATCACCGCGCTCCTCGATCCGCTGCTGATCTTCGGGGCCGGCCTCGGCGTCACGGGCGCGGCGATCACGGTCTGCGCGGCGCGCGCGACCTTCGTGGCGGTGGGCGTCCGCGGCGTCGCCCGGCACGGCCTCCTGGGCCGGCCGCGCCTGTCCGATCTGCCGGCCGACGCGGCCGCCCTGGCGGGTATCGCGGGCCCGGCCGTGCTCACGAACCTCGCCCCCTCGGTGGCGAGCGCCTTCCTGGCGCGTCTGTTCGCCGGCTACGGAGCGGACGCGGTCGCGGCCGCGTCGGTGATCGACCGGCTGACGCCGGTGGCCTTCGGCGGCCTGTTCGCGCTGTCGGGGGCGATCGGCCCGATCCTGGCGCAGAACTGGGGCGCGGGCCTGTTCGACCGGATGCGCGGCGTGCTCGGCGCGGCGATCCGGGTGACTCTGGCCTACTGCGCCGCGGTCTGGCTCCTCCTGGCGCTGGCTCGGGGATGGCTCGCCGGCCTGTTCGGCCTGCAGGGGGTCGCGGCCGAGCTGTTCGGCTTCTTCTGCCTCGTCGGCGGCGCGATCTGGTTCTTCAACGGGCTCCTGTTCCTCGGCAACGCCGCCTTCAACAATCTCGGCTTCCCGCTGCGCTCGACGCTGCTGAACTGGGGCCGGGCGACGCTCGGGACGATCCCGCCGGCCATGCTCGGCGCGGCACTCTACGGCCCCCGCGGGGTGGTGGCCGGGATGGGGGTCGGCTCCCTGGTCTTCGGCGCGCTCGGCATCCTGCTCGCCCGCCGCACGGTCGACCGGCTGGAGGGGGTCGGCCCGCGCCGGCCGGAGCCGGACGTCGCCGCCGAGGCGCCCCACCGGGCGGCGCCGCTGCCGCCGGGCCACGCCCATCCCGAGCCGTTGAGCTGAGACGGCGGCGCGGAGGCACAAGTTCCGCGGGTGGGAACTGGTATTTCCCCGCGCAAAGGGTCACGATGCCCTGTCCCGGGCGGTCCCGGCCGGGACAGGATCGAGGCGTCATGTTCAACCCGCTCGAGATGTTCCAGGCCCAGGGCGAGGCCGGGCTTCAGGCCATGGGCCAGCCGTTCGGCCTGACGACCGAGCAGACGGCCCGTGCCTTCGAGGCGCTGATGCCGGCCCTGACGCTCGGGCTCCAGCGCAGCGTCGGCCTGGACCCGACCGGCTTCGCCCGGATGTTCGGTCTTGAGGCCGCCAAGCCGGCGCCGGCGCAGGGGTTCGAGGCCCTCGGCCAGATGTTCGGCTCGGCGCAGCTGATGCAGGCGGTGCTGCGGCAGGCCTCGGCGACGAGCGGCGTCGGCGCGCAGGTCCTGCGCCAGATGCTGCCGATGATGGCGGGCGCCGTGGTGGCGAGCATCGTCCACGTCATGCTGAACCAGCCGCAGGCCGAGCCGGCGCGACCGAGCGCGCCGCCGCCGCCCGTGCCGTTCCCCTTCGGCCCGGCCTGGGCCGAGATGGCCAGGGCGATGATGCCCGCCGTCGAGCCGCCGGCCCCGCCGCCGAAGCCTACTGCCAAGCCCGCCGCCAAGCCCACCGCCGATCCGCAGGCGAGCGCGGGCGAGGCCGGCTCCGACATGTTCCAGCAGATGCTGCGCACCGGGGCCGAGGTTCAGGGCAACAACATCCGGGCGATGCAGGAGCTGTTCGAGACCTTCTGGCCCACCTCCGGCACGCCGTCCGCGAGCGCCGTGCCTCCGGCGCCGTCGGGCAGCCCGGCCCGGCCGGATCCGGCGCCGGCCGACCCCGCGGCCGGCAAGGGCCGGCGCGGCCGCCAGCCCGGCGGGACCGGTTGACGCGGGGGCGGGGTCCGGGCGGGCGTTGACCCGACCGATCGGAGCGGCACCCTGCCGGCGAGGAGACCCGTGATGAGCGATTACCTGACCGCCTGGGACGACCGCGCCGAGAGCCTCGGCGGGAACGGTGTCGCCAAGCGCACGATCCCGGGCTCGGGCGCCAGCCTCGTGCGCGTGGTCGTCCCGGCCGGCGTCTCGGCGCCGGCGCACAGCCACGATCACGAGCAGTTCGTGCAGGTGCTCTCGGGCTCGGGGATCCTGGAGACCGAGCGGGGCCGCGAGCCGTTCTCGGCCGGCAGCGTGTTCCACTTCCCTGCCGGGGCGTGGCACGCGGCCGCGTTCGAGACCGAGACGGTCCTGATCGAGACGAACCTCGCCCCGCGAGCCTGACGGCGCCGCCGCGGCGCGGCACGCCGTCCGGCCTCAGCCGCCCGCCGAGGCGTCGAACTGCGCCTCCAGACTGACGATGCGCGCCACCATGTCGCGCGCGTAGCGGATCGCGCCCTCGGCGGTGAGCAGCTGCCCCTCTTGCGGATCGAAGACGATACCGTCCGACTGGGCCGCGCAGGCCGCGACAGCCATCCACGCCCCGACGCAAGCCGGGAGCGTGGCGAAGTAGAAGGCATAGACGCACGTCCACGGCCCGCCGAAGTCGATGTCGGTATAGGTGTCCGTCAGATCCGACAGCGGAATGATCTGGCATTCGAAGCCGGCCTCGCGGCGCCGCCAGGTCGCGGGCAGAGGCCCTTGCGTGGCCGGCGGTATGCGCGCGGCGTCGAGTTTCAGATCGAACCCGTTTTCGTGGATGGCCGCCTGCCACTCCGCCACGCCAGGCATCGCGCCCGCGCAGAGCGCGTAGGCTTCCATGCTCATGCCAACCCCTGTCCGAGCAGGATCGCGGATATTGACAGTCCCTTGACCGAGTTTCCTCGTCTCAAGTGAACCTCTATGACGGGAAAACTGTCATCCACGCCGACATCTCTGCGCAGTTCGCGCGCGCGAGCCGGCGTCTACTGCGCCTTGCCGGTCTTGATATCCCAGATCGCTCGAACCGGGGCAGCGCTGGCCCTGCCGTCGCGCGATGAAGGCCAGGCCGAGCCGAAGCTCAGTGATGGAATAATCCAGGACATCCGGCAGATCGCAGTACCGCATCGCGTCTCTGATCCTCGAAACGTTCATGATTTATTCCATGACTTTTTTCCTTTTATGAGCCGCTGGTCGCAGAGAAGGAAAGTATGCCGGCAGCACTCTCGAGGTCGCCGCGGCAGGCTGCGACAAATTATTCTTGGCGCGCGAGCAAAATGCCTGTGCTTGGCCTGAGCCCTCGGCGCGTGTAGGAATCCCACCTTCAACGCCCGCCCGTGCACGCCGACGAAAGGCCGGGCATCGCCCCTACCAGAACAGAGGCAGACCATGAGCGCCGGTACCGCCGCCGACAAGCACTTCTCCAACAGCTTCTTCGCCGCCCCGCTGACGGAAGCCGACCCCGAGATCGCCGAGGCGGTGGCCAAGGAGCTCGGCCGCCAGCAGCACGAGATCGAGCTGATCGCCTCGGAGAACATCGTCTCCCGCGCCGTGCTGGAGGCTCAGGGCTCGGTGCTCACCAACAAGTACGCGGAGGGCTATCCGGGCCGGCGCTACTACGGCGGCTGCCAGTTCGTGGACATCGCCGAGGATCTCGCCATCGAGCGCGCCAAGCGCCTGTTCGACTGCGGCTTCGCCAACGTGCAGCCGAATTCTGGCTCCCAGGCCAACCAGGGTGTGTTCCTGGCGCTCATGCAGCCCGGCGATACCTTCCTGGGCCTCGACCTCGCCGCCGGCGGCCACCTGACGCACGGCGCGCCGCCGAACGTCTCGGGCAAGTGGTTCAAGCCGGTCTCCTACACGGTGCGCCGCGAGGACCAGCGGATCGACATGGAGCAGGTCGCCCAGCTCGCCCAGGAGCACAAGCCGAAGGTGATCATCGCCGGCGGCTCGGGCTACCCGCGCCACTGGGACTTCGCCAAGTTCCGCGAGATCGCCGACTCGGTCGGCGCCTACTTCATGGTCGACATGGCCCACTTCGCGGGCCTCGTGGCGGCCGGCGTCCACCCGTCGCCGTTCCCGCACGCCCACGTCGCCACCACGACGACCCACAAGACCCTCCGCGGCCCGCGCGGCGGCATGATCCTGACGAACGACGAGGCGCTCGCCAAGAAGTTCAACTCGGCGATCTTCCCCGGCCTCCAGGGCGGCCCGCTGATGCACGTCATCGCCGGCAAGGCGGTGGCCTTCGGCGAGGCGCTGAAGCCCGAGTTCAAGATCTACGCCCGCCAGGTGGTGGAGAACGCCCGGGCGCTCGCCGACACGCTGATCTCGGGCGGCTACGACATCACCTCGGGCGGCACCGACAACCACCTGATGCTGGTCGACCTCCAGCGGAAGGGCCTCACCGGCAAGGCCGCCGAGGCGGCCCTGTCGCGGGCGCACATCACTTGCAACAAGAACGGCGTCCCCTTCGACACGCAGAAGCCGACCATCACCTCGGGCATCCGGCTCGGCACCCCGGCCGGCACCTCGCGCGGCTTCGGCGTCGCCGAGTTCAAGCAGATCGGCGGCTTCATCGTCGAGGTGCTGGACGGGCTCGCCGCCAAGGGTGAGGCCGGCGACAGCGCGGTCGAGGCCGACGTCAAGACCCGCGTCCACGCGCTGACGGACCGGTTCCCGATCTACGGCTGAGGCAAGAGGGCCGCTTGAGGCAAGGCCGGTCTTCCGGGCCGGCCCGCGGTGGATTAGGAAACGGCCGCGGATCCGACCGGTCCGCGGCCGTTTTCATGCCCGAGTAGCGAGATCCATGCGCTGTCCCTACTGCGGCGGCTCCGAGACCCAGGTGAAGGACTCGCGGCCCTCCGAGGACGGCGCCGCGATCCGGCGCCGCCGGGTCTGCCCGGACTGCGCCGGCCGCTTCACCACCTTCGAGCGCGTGCAGCTCCGCGAGGTCGTGGTGCTCAAGCGCTCGGGCAAGCGCGTGCCGTTCGACCGCGACAAGCTCCAGCGCTCCATCGACGTGGCGCTGCGCAAGCGCGCCGTCGATCCGGAGCGGATCGAGCGGCTGGTCAGCGGCATCACTCGGCAGCTCGAGAGCGCCGGCGAGCCCGAGGTGACCTCCGAGGCGATCGGCGAGCTGGTGATGGCGGGGCTGAAGGGCCTCGACGACGTCGCCTACGTGCGCTTCGCCTCCGTCTACAAGAACTTCCGCGAGGCCCGGGACTTCGAGGAGCTGCTCGGCACGCTGAGCGACGGCACGCCGGTACCGGCGGACGCGCCGGGTCCGGAGGGCGACCCGGAGCCCGAGGCGTCGGGGCGGCGCCGCGCCGGGCGTCCATGAGCGGCGACCCGAACTTCATGCGCCTCGCCCTGGCGCTGGGCCGACGCGGGCTCGGCACCACCTGGCCGAACCCGTCGGTCGGCGCTGTCGTGGTCGAGCCCGAAACCGGCCGCATCCTCGGGACGGCGGCCACGGCGCCGGGCGGGCGCCCGCACGGGGAGCCCGTGGCGCTCGCCGCCGCCGGCGAGGCCGCCCGCGGCGCGACCCTCTACGTCACCCTGGAGCCCTGCTCCCATCACGGCCGCACGCCGCCCTGCACCGACGCGATCCTGGCCGCCGGGATAGCCCGGGTGGTCAGCGCCCTGGAGGATCCCGACCCGCGGGTGGCCGGGCGCGGCCACGACCTCCTGCGGCGGGGCGGCGTCGCGGTCGAGACCGGGCTGATGCGGGAGGAGGCGGCGCGCGACCATGTCGGCCACGTCACCCGGGTGACCCGCGGCCGCCCGGCCCTGCACCTCAAGCTCGCCCGCACCCGCGACGGCTTCTGCGCTTCCGCCGGGCCGGAGCGCCTGCGGATCACCGGGCCGGTGGCGGACGGGGCGGTCCACCTGTGGCGGGCCCACGCCGACGCGATCCTGATCGGCATCGGCACCGCCCGGGCCGACGACCCGTCGCTGACCGTGCGGCTGCCGGGCCTCGGCGCGCGCTCGCCCCTGCGGGTCGTGCTCGACACGCATCTGCGGCTCTCCCCGGCGAGCGTCCTCGCCCGCACCGCCCGCGACACGCCGACTTTGGTGCTCACGACCCGCTCGGCCCCGGCCCACGCGCGGCGGGCCCTGGAGGCCCTCGGCGTCGAGGTCGCCACCGTAGCGGCAGACGCGGCCGGCGGGATCGACCTCCCGGCGGCCCTGGCGCGTCTCGGCGAGCGCGGCCTGACCCGCCTGTGCAGCGAGGGCGGCCCCCGCCTTGCGGAGGCGCTGGCCCGGGCCGATCTGATCGATGCCTGCACGCTGGTCACGGGGCCGGCGGAGCTGGGCGCAGCGGGCGGCCTGCCGGCCCTGGGCCCGGCCCTGGCGGAGGCCCTGGCGGGCGACCGGTTCCGGGAGGCCGAGCGGCTGCAGCTCGGGCCCGACACGGCCGTGACCTACGAACGCAACAGGACGTAAGCGATGTTCACGGGCTTGGTCAGCGCCATCGGCACGGTCGTCTCGGTCTCGGGCGACGGTGACCTGCGCCGGATCGCGATCCGCGCCGCCTACGATCCGGCGACGATCGCGCTCGGCGCCTCGATCGCCTGCGCCGGACCGTGCCTCACCGCCGTGTCGGTGGAGCCGGCCCCGGGCGGCTGCGTCTTCGCGGTCGACGCCGCCGCGGAGACGCTGGCGCGCACCACCGTCGGCAGCTGGGTGGCGGGCACGCGGATCAACCTCGAACGCTCCCTGAAGATCGGCGACGAGCTCGGTGGCCATCTCGTCACCGGCCACGTCGACGGCCTCGCCGAGATCGTGGAGCGCGTGAGCGTGACGGCCGATGCCTGGGGCGCCAGCGAGCGCTTCACCCTGCGGGCGCCGGCCGCCGTGAAGAGATTCATCGCCGAGAAGGGCTCGGTCTGCCTCGACGGCACCTCGCTCACCGTGAATGCGGTCGCGGACGACCTGTTCTCGGTGCTGCTAATCCCGCACACGCTCCAGGTCACCACCTGGGGCGAGCGGCGGCAGGGGGACCGGCTCAACCTCGAGGTCGACCTGATCGCCCGCTACGCCGCCCGGCTCGCCGAGGCGCGTGCCGGCTGAGCCGGCCCCCGTCCTTGCGAGCGCAGCGAAGCAACCCAGCGACACGCCCCGTCTGGCAATCGCGCGCTGCCCTAGGTTGCTTCGCTGCGCTCGCGAAGACGGCGCGTCAGCGCGGCGGGATCGAGTAGGTGCCGGTGGCGTGGCAGACGAGGTCGGGGTTGCCCGCGGCGGTGATCGACACCTCGCCGACGGCGAGGCGCCGGCCGAGCTTGAGCAGCCGGCATTCGGCCACGAGATCCCCGGTGGCCGGCCTGCGCAGGAAGTTGAAGGTGAGGCTCGTCGTCACCGCGAGCGCCACCGGACCGATATTGGCCAGGATCGCCGCGTAGAGGGCGTAGTCGGCCAGCGCCATCATGGCCGGCCCCGACACGGTCGCGCCGGGACGCAGGAAGCGCTCGTGGGCTTCGAGCCGCATCCGCGCCGAGAGCGGTCCCACGGCCTCGAGGTGGTAGGCGCGCCCGCCCGCCTGCATCTGCGGGAATTCGCGGTCGAGGAAGTCGCCGGTCTCGGCGAGGGTGAGGATCGTGGCGGTCATTGCCCCATGCAGCACGGCGGTACCGCCGAGGCAATCACGAGGCCTTCGGAACTGCCGTCCTCATCGGAAGGTCCCGGTCGATCGGCCGGTGCCGTCTTGGCGAGCGGCGCGAAGCGATCCAGTCGGCGCTACATTCACCGATGTCGCGCGACCCTGGGTCACTTCGCTGCGCTCGTGATGACGGAGGGCTGCCGCCATCGAGGGTTTCGGCCGGACGCCACATCAGGACGGGGAACCGGGCGGGAGGCGCCCTCCCGCCGTCCCGCTCAGAAGAAGATCGGCCGCGCGCTGGCGGTGATCTCGCCGAGCACCGCGCCGTTGGCCGGCTCGACCTCCTTGAGCACCACGTCGTAGCCCCAGAGGTCGGCGAGGTGCTGCAGCACGCGCTTGGCGTCGTCCTTCTGCAGGGTAATCTTGTTGATCGCCTTGTGGTGCAGGATCAGGCGCCGGTCGCCCTCCAGATCCACGTCCACCACCTCGATGTCGGGGTCGAGCCACGCCACGTCGTACTGGCGCGCGAAGGCCCGGCGCAGCTTGCGATAGCCGCGCTCGTCGTGGATCGCCTCCACCCGCAGCTCCGGCTCGTCGGGATCGTCGACCACGTGGAACAGGCGCAGGTCACGCATCAGCTTGGGCGACAGGAACTGCTGGATGAAGCTCTCGTCCCGGTAATTCTCCCAGCAGTCGCGCAGGACCGCCATGGCGTCGCCGACCCCGGCGATATCGGGGAACCACGCCCGATCCTCCTCGGTCGGCTGCTCGGCGATGCGGGCGATGTCCTGCATCATCGCGAAACCGATCGCGTAGGGATTGTGGCCGCCGTAGGAGCGGTCGTCGTAGTTCGGCTGCCGGATGACGTTGGTGTGCGACTGCAGGAACTCGAGATAGGCCGCCTCGGTGATCTGCCCGGATTCCGAGAGGGCATTCATGATCCGGTAATGGCAGTAGGTGGCGCAGCCCTCGTTCATCACCTTGGTCTGGCGCTGCGGATAGAAGTACTGGGCCACCAGGCGGACGATGCGCAGGATCTCGCGCTGCCAGGGGCGCAGGCGGGGCGCGGCCTTCTCTAGGAAATATAGGATGTTCTCCTGCGGCAGTTCGAGCAGCGCCTTGCGCCGCTCGGCGGCCGCGTCCGGACGCGCCGTGCCGATCTTCTGCGGCAGGGTGCGCCAGAGATCGTTGTAGATCTGCTCGCCGTGCTCGATCCGCTCGCGCTCGCGCCGCTGCTCGGAGGCGAGGTCCGGCCGCTTCTTGCGCGGGTAGCGGTGGACGCCCTGGCTCATCAGCGCGTGGGCGGCGTCGAGCACCTGCTCCACGGCCTGGTGGCCGTAGCGCTCCTCGCAGCGGGCGATGAAGCCCTTGGCGAAGTCGAGGTAGTCGAGGATGCCCTCGGCGTCGGTCCACTGCCGGAACAGGTAATTGTTCTTGAAGAAGTGGTTGTGGCCGAAGGCGGCGTGCGCGATGACCAGCGTCTGCATCGTCGCCGTGTTCTCCTCCATGACGTAGGAGATGCACGGGTCCGAGTTGATGACGATCTCGTAGGCGAGCCCCATCAGGCCGCGGCGGTAGCCGGCCTCGTGCTGGGCGAAGTGCTTGCCGAACGACCAGTGCTTGTAGAACAGCGGCATGCCGATCGACGCGTAGGCGTCGAGCATCTGCTCGGCCGTGATGATCTCGATCTGGTTCGGGTACCACGACAGCCCGAGCTGCGGCCCGGCCACCGCCTCGCAGGCGTCGTGGATCCGCCGGATCGTGTCGAAATCCCAGTCGTTGCCGGTGAACAGCGGCTTCTGGTTGCCCGCGATGATCTGGGGCGTGCGTGCCTTGACGAGCGTCATGCGGCCTCCCGATCGGTCGATGCGTGCGACGGCATCACGCCTCCGCCTCGGCGCGGCCTTCCTTGCGCCCGAACAGCTCGCGGAAGACCGGGTAGATCTCCCGGCGGTGGTTGACCTTGCGCATGGCGATCGGGCCGCCGGCCTTGGCGATCGCCTCGTAGGTCCGCCACAGGGTGGTGCGGTGCTCGACGAAGCCGGCGCGGGGACCGTTCTCGTCGCCCACCTCCAGATAGGCGAAGTGCTGGCAGGCGGGCAGGATGTGCGACCGCAGCAGCTCCGTGGAGGTCGGCGCGTCGGAGGAGACGTTGTCGCCGTCCGAGGCCTGGGCCGCGTAGATGTTCCAGTCGTTCGGGTCGTAGCGCTCGGCGATGACGCGCTTCATCTCCACGAGCGCCGACGACACTAGCGTGCCGCCGGTCTCGCGAGAGCCGAAGAAGGTCTCCTCGTCCACCTCGGTCGCCCGGTCGGTGTGGCGGATGAACACGATCTCGACGTGCCGGTAGCGGCGCGTCAGGAAGATGTGCAGCAGGATGTAGAATCGCTTGGCGAGGTCCTTCATGTGCTCGGTCATCGAGCCGGACACGTCCATCAGGCAGAACATCACAGCCTGCGCGATCGGCCGCGGATAGGGCTCGAACCGGCGGAAGCGCAGGTCGATCGGGTCGACGTAGGGGATGCGCTTCGCGCGCTCGCGCAGCCGGAACAGGGCCTGCTCCAGGTCCGGCCGCTCCGGGTGCCCCTCGGCGAGGGCGTCGAGCCGGGCCTCCAGGGCCGCGACCTCGTCGGGTTTCGGACGCTTGAGGGCGATCCGCCGCGACATCGAGTTGCGCAGGGTTCGGGTGAGCGCGAGGTTCGCGGGCGAGCCGGTGACCGTGTAGCCCGCCCGGCGCAACCCTTCCGTCTCGACGATGGCGAGGCGACGCTTGGCGAGGTCCGGCAATTCCAGATCCTCGAGGAAGAGTTCCAGGAACTCCTCGCGGGTGAGCACGAAGCGGAACGCGTCCTCGCTGTTCTCGCCGCCCTCCCCGCCCTCGCCGGAGCCGCGACCGCCGCCGCTGCCCGGCGGGCGCTCGATCGTGTCGCCCTCCACGTAGGTCTTGTTGCCGGGCAGGATGTGGTCCTGCAGGCCGGTGCCGGGCTGGCGCGAGAAGCGGGGCTCCCGGACGCCGTCCGCCGGCACGGTGACGCGGCCGTCCTTGCCGAGGTCCTTGATGTCCTTCTCGCGGGCGGATTCCCGCACCGCGCGCTGGGCCACGTCCTTCACGCGCCGCAGGAAGCGCTGGCGGTTCGGGAGGCTCTTGCCGCCCGGGTTCAAACGTCGGTCGACGATGTGCATCCGCTGCGAAAACCCTCGTCCGCGTGCTCCGGCCGGGTCCGGACCCTTGTCGTACCATGCTGTCACCGGAGGGAAGGATCCCTCTTTGGCAGCAGGGCCGCGATCTTCGCCGGCCGGTCGTCCGAAACTGTGGCGGCGGAGGGTCGGTACGGGGCCCGGCCGACCGAGCGGGCCGGTCGAGCCCCGTCGTCCCTCAGCCGGCCTGCTTCACCCGCATGTACCACTCCACCAGGCGGCGGACCTGCCGCTCGGTGTAGCCGCGCGCGACCATGCGCTCGACGAACTCGCCGTGCTTCTTCTCGGTCTCGCCGTCCTTCTTCGAGCCGAAGGAGATCACCGGCAGCAGCTCCTCCACCTGGGAGAACATCCGCCGCTCGATCACCTCGCGCAGCTTCTCGTAGCTGGTCCAGCTGGGATTCCGGCCGCCGTGCTGCGCCCGGGAGCGCAGGGCGAACTTCACCACCTCGTTGCGGAAGTCCTTCGGGTTGGCGATCCCGGCGGGCTTCTCGATCTTGGTCAGCTCCTGGTTGAGGAGCTCCCGGTTCATGAGCTGGCCGGTCTCGGCGTCCTTGAAGTCCTGGTCCTCGATCCAGGCGTCGGCGTAGTCGATGTACCGGTCGAACAGGTTCTGCCCGTAATCGTGGTACGATTCGAGGTAGGCCTTCTGGATCTCGTGGCCGATGAACTCCGCGTAGCGCGGGGCCAGTTCGGTCTTGATGAATTCCAGGTACTTCTTCTCGGTCTCGGGCGGGAGCTGCTCGCGGCGCAGCGACTGCTCCAGCACGTACATCAGGTGCACCGGGTCGGCCGAGACCTCGGTGGTGTCGTGGTTGAAGGTCGCGGCCAGCACCTTGAAGGCGAAGCGGGTCGAGATCCCGTCCATACCCTCGTCGACGCCGGCCGTGTCCTTGTACTCCTGCATCGAGCGGGCGCGGGGATCGACCTCGCGCAGGGACTCGCCGTCGTAGACCCGCATCTTGGAGAAGACGTTGGAGTTGGCGTGCTCGCGGAGCCGCGACAGCACCGAGAACCGCGCCAGCATCTCCAGCGTGCCGGGGGCGCAGGCCGCGTCCGACAGCTCCGAGCCGGAGATCAGCTTCTCGTAGATCCGCTGCTCCTCGGTGACGCGCAGGCAGTACGGGACCTTGATCACGTAGATCCGGTCGATGAAGGCCTCGTTGTTCTTGTTGGTCTTGAAGGTCTGCCACTCGGCCTCGTTCGAGTGGGCGAGGATCACGCCGGTGAACGGGATCGCGCCGATATTCTCGGTGCCGACGTAGTTGCCCTCCTGCGTCGCCGTGAGCAGCGGATGCAGCATCTTGATCGGCGCCTTGAACATCTCGACGAATTCGAGGATGCCCTGGTTCGCCCGGTTCAGGCCGCCCGAGTACGAATAGGCGTCGGGATCGGCCTGCGACAGCGTCTCCAGCCGGCGGATGTCGACCTTGCCGACCAGCGAGGAGATATCCTGGTTGTTCTCGTCCCCCGGCTCGGTCTTGGCGATGGCGATCTGGCGCAGGCGCGAGGGCCGGACCTTGATCACCTTGAAGCGCGAGATGTCGCCGTTGAACTCGTCGAGGCGCTTGAGCGCCCAGGGGCTCATCAGGCCGGTCAGCCGCCGGCGCGGGATGCCGTAGCGCTTCTGGATCTCCTCGCCCATCGTCTCCGGGTCGAACAGGCCCAGCGGGCTCTCGAAGACCGGCGAAATCTCGTCCCCGGCTTTAAGTACGTAGACGGGGTGAACCTCCATCAGGAGCTTCAGCCGCTCGGCCAGTGACGACTTGCCGCCGCCGACGGGCCCGAGCAGGTAGAGGATCTGCTTACGCTCCTCCAATCCCTGCGCGGCGTGGCGGAAGAACGAGACGATCCGCTCGATCGTCTCCTCCATCCCGTAGAACTCGCGGAAGGCCGGGTAGGTCCGGATCGTCCGGTTCATGAAGATCCGGCCGAGGCGCGAATCCTTGGATGTATCCACAAATTCGGGCTCGCCGATCGCCGCCAGGATGCGCTCGGCGGCCGAGGCATACATCAGGGGCTCGTCGCGACAGGCCTCGAGGTACTCGGAGAGCGTCATCTCCGTGTCGCGGCGGGCCTCGTACCCTCGGGCGAAGCTCTGGAAAAGGTCGTTCGTCGCATGCATCGGCATTCGATAACCCTCTCAGACCGTGACAGCTTCATCCTGTCTCGGCTCGGATGCAACCGACAGGCCCGCTTTTGTCGCAGTGCGGCGAGCATGGCGCCCGGCATGTCGATTGCATGCAACACTCCGGAGCGCTGAAGGCGTCACGGACGAGACTCCGTGACGCCCCCGGACGGCTGACCGAGCGGCAGGACTGGCGAGATACCGTTTCGGCCGGAGCCTGCTCACAAATCCGTGCCCTCTTTCTTGCCGTCGTCTCCTGATTTGGTCCCCGCGCCCCCGACCGTGATCTTGACGGTCTGAGTCTGGACTTGGCCGTCGGAGCTCTTGACCTCGAACGTCACTTCGTCGGTGCCGGTGAATCCGTTGTTGGGCTGGTAGAACAGCGCCTGGACGGCCGCTTCCTTGTTGGGACAGCGGTAGCTCGCCGGCGTCTTCAGCTTGCCAACCTTGGTGATCACCGACCCGTTCTTCGGCGGGCCCGAGACCTTGAACTCCGGCATCGGCCCAGGAGAACAATCCTTCTTGAGGTTGGGCGCGATCTCGATGCGGACCGTCTTGCCGGGCGCCACCGTCTTGGTTCGGCTGGACGGCGTCTGGGCCAGGGCGGGCCCGGCCAGTGCCATGCTCCCTGCGAGCAGCGCGGCGAGCGGACGTAGGGCAATCATGGCAGCGTCTCTCCAGTGCCGACCCGGGACCTCTCCCTGGACACGCGTCCGGATGTCCCGTTCATCGGTGGAGACCATGTGGGGACGCCGCGCACGGGCGTCGAGGGCTCGGGCGGCGGGTTAATTCTGGAGGGCCGCCGCGACGATCCCGGTGATGCGGGCGATCTGCGCCGCGTCGAGCTCGCCGGCCAGGGCGGCGGCGAGCCGCCCCTCGACCCGCGCCCGCTCCCCGGCATCGGCCACCGGCACGGGGGGAATCTCGTCCTCGGCCAGCCGGCAGACCCGGCGAATCGTCTCGGCGGCCGCCAGGAGTTTCTCCCGGTCGGTGGGACCCATCTCCCAGAGCGGGTTGCGCAGGCGGCTGATCACCCGCTTGGCGTCGCGATAGTCCCGGTCGACTCCGGTGGCCGCCTCGATCTGGCTGACGAGGAACATCAGCTCCAGGACTTCGGACGCCGCCTCCGGGCAGGAGCGTACGATCCGCATGATGCGGGCCATCAGTTCCTGGCTGGGCGTCAACTTGGGTTTGGGCGCGGCCATGCGGGCGACAACGCGACGTGTTGCCGGAAAGTTCGCCCGCCGCGCGCCGGGGCCGGGGTCGTCGAGCCCGGCAAGCCCGCTCAGGCCCGCTCAGGCCTCCATGTCGGGCAGGTCGCGCAGCCCGTCGAGCAGGGCGCGGCAGGCGCGCAACTCGTCCAGGGCCTCGGCCAGGGCCGCCCGGTCCGACGCGCCGAACGTTGCGCCCCCGGTTCCGCTCCGGCTTCCCGCCTCGGTCTCGACCTCCTGAAGCAGCGGCTCGGCCGCCACGGCCTCGCCGCGGCCGACGGCCTGCACGAAGCGGACGCCGTTCTCCTTGAGGACCCGCTGCGCCCCCGCGATGGTGTAGCGCTGCACGTGCAGGAGGTGGCGGATGCCGGCGACGAGCTCGATGTCCTGGGGCCGGTAGTAGCGGCGCCCCCCCGCCCGCTTCACGGGGCGGATCTGGCCGAAGCGGGTTTCCCAGAACCGCAGGACGTGCTGGGGCACGTCGAGTTCCTCGGCCACCTCGCTGATCGTCCGGAACGCGTGGGCGCTCTTCTCGCCGATCCCGGTCGGCGGTTCGTCGGTCGAGGCGGCGGCGAGGGCTGGCGGCATGGGCGTCTTACGGAGCGGGGCGAAGCGGCCCGATCTTGCCGGCTCGCGGGGCCGCACTCAAGCCTGAAGAGCCCGCCCGAAGCGCTCGCCGACGCGGCCGCATTCGCGGCGCGCTCAGTCGTCGTCGTGGTCGCCCGCGCCGTTCAGGCCGTTGATCTTGGCCTTGAGCACGTTGGAGGGCTTGAACACCATCACCTGCCGCGGCTCGATCGCGACCTCGACCCCGGTCTTGGGATTGCGGCCGACGCGCTTGCCCTTGCTGCGGACCACGAAGGAGCCGAACGAGGACAGCTTCACCGTCTCGCCGCTCGCGAGGCAGCTGCAGATCTCGGACAGCACGGTCTCGACGAGGGCGGCCGACTCGGTCCGCGACAGGCCCACCTGGTGGTAGACGGCCTCGCTCAAGTCGGCGCGCGTCACCGTCTTGCCTGCCATGCCGTGTCCCCTCGCCCGCGTCGCTCGCCCCATGACGCACGGCGCGGCATCCTTGGCCGCGCCGAACGCTGAAGGCGTATCCCTATGATCCGGCACGCTAATCGGCGCTCCGCCCCCGGTCAACCGCGCCGGGACAGCGAATCGTTTCGGGCGCGCCGCCCGAAACGCTACCAGCGGATCAGCGCGGCGCCCCAGCTGAACCCGCCGCCGATCGCCTCGATCATCACGAGGTCGCCCGCCCGGATGCGGCCGTCCCGCCGCGCCACGTCGAGGGCCAGGGGTATCGAGGCCGCCGAGGTGTTGCCGTGGCGGTCCACCGTCAGGACGATCTTGTCCCGGGCGACACCGAGCTTGTCGGCCGAGGCCTCGATGATCCGGCGGTTGGCCTGATGCGGCACGAACCAATCGAGTTCCTCCGCGGTGATGCCCGCCTGCGCGAAGGCTTCCACGATCACGTCGGTGACCTGCCCGACGGCGAATCGGAACACGTCGCGGCCCTCCATGCGCAGGTGGCCGGTGGTGCCGGTGGAGCCGGGGCCGCCGTCGACGTAGAGCTTCTCCCGGTGGCGGCCGTCCGACCGCAGGCTCGCGCTGAGGACGCCGCGGTCCCCGGCCCCCTCCTGCGCCTCCAGCACGACGGCGCCGGCCCCGTCGCCGAACAGCACGCAGGTGGTGCGGTCCTCCCAGTCGACGATCCGCGAGAAGGTCTCGGCGCCGATCACGAGGGCCCGGCGGGCGGCCCCCGTGGTCAGGAACTTGTCGGCGGTCGAGACCGCGAAGACGAAGCCGGCGCACACCGCCTGCAGGTCGAAGGCCGCGCCCTGATGGATGCCCAGTGCCGCCTGGATCTGGGTCGCGGTCGCCGGGAAGGTGTGATCCGGCGTCGAGGTGGCGCAGATGACGAGGTCGATGTCGTCCGCGCTCAGCCCGGCATCGTCGAGGGCCGCCCTGGCGGCTCGCGTACCGAGGACCGAGGTGGTCTCGTCGGGTCCCGCGAGGTGGCGCTGGCGGATCCCGGTCCGCTGGACGATCCACTCGTCGGACGTGTCCACCCGCTCGGCGAGGTCGGCGTTCGTCACCACCCGCGCGGGCAGGCTCGAGCCGGTCCCGACCACCACCGAGCGCAGAGGGGGGACGCGCCGGTGCTGCTCGGGGTCAGTGCGGAGGGTTGCCATCATTGTCCTTCCCGGACGATCCAGCTTCACAATCGCTGGTTGTGAAGCCGCGGGCGTCCGATTTCCATCCCGTCCGTCGACGGAGGCCCGGGGCCGGCGTCAGGCCGGCGCCAGCGCCGCCGTCTGGTCGAGCATCTCGCGGATCGTGCGGATCATGTCGTGGCGCGCCATGTCGTGCGCCAGATCGATCGCCGCGGCGAAGCCCTGCGCGTTCTCCGAGCCGTGGCTCTTGATGACGATGCCCTCGAGGCCGAGGAACACCCCGCCGTTGGCCCGGCTCGGGTTCATCTTGTCCTTGAGGGCCTTGAAGGCCTGCCGCGCGAACAGGGCGCCGATCTTGGCGGCCAGCGTCCGGGTCATGGCGGCGCGGAGATAGGTGCCGATCTGCTTGGCGGTGCCCTCGGCGGTCTTGAGGGCGATGTTGCCGGTGAACCCCTCGGTCACCACCACGTCGACCGTGCCGCGCCCGAGATCCGTGCCCTCGACGAAGCCGTGATAGGTCAGGCCGGGACTCTCCATCTCGCGCAGGATCCGGGCAGCCTCTTTGACCGCCTCGTTGCCCTTCATCTCCTCGGTGCCGACGTTGAGCAGGCCGACGGTGGGGCGCTCGAGGTCGAACACGATGCGCGCCATGGCCGAGCCCATCACGGCCATCTCGACGAGGTGCTCGGCATCCGTGCCGATGGTGGCGCCGACGTCGAGCACGACGCTCTCGCCGCGCACGGTCGGCCACAGGCAGGCGATGGCCGGGCGCTCGATGCCCGACATGGTCTTCAGGCAGATCTTCGACATCGCCATCAGCGCGCCGGTGTTGCCGGCCGACACGCAGGCATCGGCCTGCCCGTCGCGGACCGCCTGGATCGCCTGCCACATCGACGACTTGCCCCGGCCCTGGCGCACCGCCTGGCTCGGCTTGTCGTCCATGGCCACGGCCACGCTGGTGTGGCGGATCTCGACGCAGTCCTTGAGCCGGGGCTCCTTGGCGACCAGCGGCGCGATCACCGCCTCGTCGCCGAACATCAGGAAGGTGGTGCCGGGATGGCGCTCCCGGGCCAGCGCCGCGCCGGGCACGACCGTGGTGGGCCCGTGGTCGCCACCCATGGCGTCGAGCGAGATGCACACGCGTTGGGACATGTCGGTAGCGGGTCGCGGGTCTCGGCGGGAAAGGGGTCGGACGGCGGCGGGACGGGGCCCGCCGGGCGCGGCGGACCATAGCGATACCGGCCCGGCGGGCAAATGAAATCGGGCGGCCGGCGGTTCCGGCCGGACGCGGCGGCCTCAGCCGTCGCGGTCGCGGAGCTTGCGCAGGCCGTCGAGGGGTCCGGCCTCGTCGCCCGCCACGACCGGCTCGAAGGCGATGCCGGGCTTGCGCGGGTACGGGTCGAGGCCCAGCGCCAGGAACTCGGCGGTGAGCGCGCCGAAATCGATGCGGCCGCCGACCAGGGGGTCGGGGATGTCGGCGTCCTCGGCATCGGTGCCGGCGAGCCGGTCGGTGTCGGTGAACACCACCTCGACCGGCTCCCGGACCGGCGCCTCGAAGGGTTCGAGGCTGACGGTGCAGACCTGGGTCACCAGGGCCTCCACGGTGCCGGTCACGGTGAGGCGGCTGGTCGCCCCCTCGATGGCGAAGCGCCCGACGAGGTCGCGGATCCCCGGGATGCCGAAATCGGCGGCCAGCGCCGCGCACTCGGCCGGGCTCGCCTCCACGGTGACGGCGCCGCGCCCCTGGGGCAGGCGCTCGACATTGACCCAGCGCGCGAGCGGGAAAGCGTCCTGGCCGGCATCGCGGCTGCTGGCATCGCGGCTCATGCGCGTCCTCCGTGGTCAGGGCCGGCCGGTACCGGCGCGAAGCCGTCGGGCTCCGGGAAGGGCGGCCCGGCCGCGAGCAGCCCGTCGAGATCGGCCCCGGCGAGGGCGGCGTCGGCCGCCCGCACGTAGGCGGCGAGACCGCGCCCGTCCCCCTCGCCGCCGAGCACGTTGCGGACGAGGGCGGCCGCCAAGGCCGCGGCGTCGCCGGCCTCCAGGGCCGCGTCGTAGCCCTCGGCCCGGCCGTAGAAGGCGGCGCCGAGCTTCTTCATCCGCTTGGACACGCCCATGTCGCCGACGCCGAGTTCGCGCAGGGAGGCGTCGAGCTGAGTGAAGACCGAGTTCACCAGATCCTGCGCCACCTCGGCGGCCGGCGGCGGCAGCCGGTTCAGCCGGCGCAGGACCAGGATCGCGTGCAGGCACAGGGATTCGAACCGGCCCTCCACGGTGTCGGGCACGCCGAGATCCGTGTAGAGGCCCGGCCGCCGCGCGGCCTCGCTCAGGGCGACGTGCAGCCCCTCGACGGCGCGGCGGCGCGCGCCCGCGCGGCGGAACAGCCCGGCGATCATCGGTGTCGAACCCCGGCCCTCTGTGGCCAAGCTTGCCTTGTCAAAGCCATAACCCCGCGGTACGGCAACCCACGCCCAGGGCGCAAGCGCCGTCGGAGCCCCGTGCCGGCGGCGACGGTCGCGCCCCGTCCGTCAACACGCTCTCTGGGGGCCCGATGCGGCGCCGTTTCGTCCAGTCCTTCGCGCGCCTCGCCCTGCTCGGCCTCGCGGCAACCGGTCTGTCGGGCTGCATCGGCGAGGAGCTGCGCCACGGCTACCAGGTCGATCAGGCGGCGCTCGCCACGATCAAGCCCGGCATGGGCCCCGAGCAGGTGCTGCAGATCCTGGGCACGCCCTCGACCGTGTCCACGGTCGGCAACAAGTCCTGGTACTACATCTCGCAGAACACCCGCCGGACGATCATGTTCCTGGGCGAGCAGGTTGAGGACCAGAAGGTCACGGCCGTGTACTTCACCCCCGCCTTCAAGGTCGAGCGCGTGGCGCTCTACGGCCTGCAGGACGGCCGGATCTTCGATTTCATCGAGCGCACCACGCCGACGAGCGGCGCCGACCGCGCCTTCCTCAGCCAGCTGTTCCGCGGCCTGACCCGCTACGAGCCGTTCGGCAGCGGCAGCGGCACCAGCGTCGTGCCGGGCGCGAATCGCGGCATGTGACCGGCCTCGCCCGCCACGAGGCGGGCGATCGCCCCGGGCTCCGGGAACAGGTGCTCGGGGCCGTGGGACGCGAGGGCCCGCGGGTCAGTGTAGCCCCAGGCCACGGCGCCGAACGGGCAGCCCAGCGCCCGCGCCGCCTCGAGGTCCCGGATCTCGTCGCCGACGCAGAGGGCCCGGTGCGGCGGCACCCCGGTCCGCGCGAGCAACGCCCGCAGCCGGCGCGCCTTCCCGAAGATCGACGCCTCGCAGGCGTAGCTGCCGATGCGGGCGGCATTGTCCGGTCCGAGCACCCGCCGCACCGTGTCGGCGCGATTCGACGACAGGATCGCCAGCGGCACGCCCGCCGCCGCGATCGCGGCCAGCATCGCCGGGACGCCGGGAAACAGGGCGATCTGCGCGGCGTCGCGGGCGGCCAGCGCGTGCATGTGGCGGGCGATGAGCGGCAGCTTCCAGCGTGGGATGCCGAGATGGGCGACAATCGCCCGGGCGCCCTGGAGCCGGAGCTCCTCCACCTCGTGGGCCTCGACCCGGCGGAAGCGGTAGCGGTCGGCGACGCCGTTCAGCACCGAGCAGAACCACCCGAAACTGTCGGCCAGCGTGCCGTCGAAGTCGAGGACGACGAGACCCGGCCCAGGCGCGGCCGGCATCCGGGCCGGCATCCGAGCCACGTCAGGTCCGCAGGTTCTCGAGCGGGACGCTGAGCCGCATCAGGAGACCGCCCGGCGCCCAGTCGTGCTCCAGCACCCCGTCGAGCTGGCCGGCGACGCTGCGCTCGGCCAGCACCGTGCCGAATCCCTTCCGGGACGGCGCGCCGGCTATCTGCGGGCCGCCCTCCTCGCGCCAGGTCAGCGTGTAGCGGCCCGCCTCGCGGGTCCCGCTCAGCGAGACGCCGCCCTCCCGCGTCGACAGGCCGCCGTACTTGACCGCGTTCGTCGCCTGCTCGTGCATGATCAGCGCGAGGGCCGTGGCGGTGCGCTCGCCGATCTCGGCATCGTCCCCGGAGATCACCACGCGCGCGCGCCCGTTCTCCTCGTAGGCGGCCATGACCAGGCGCATCAGCCCGAGCACCGTCTGACCGGCGACCGGCGGGGCGCTGTCGGGAGAGTGCGGGCGGACGTATTCGTGGGCCCGGGCCAGGGCGCCGAGCCGCTCGCGGAACGCGGCCACGAAGGGCTTGGCCGCGGGGTCGGTCCGGGCGGTCAGGGCGGCGAGGCCGCCGACGACCGCGAAGATGTTCTTGATGCGGTGGGACAGCTCGCGGATCAGCAGATCGCGGGCCTCCTCGGCGCGCTTCGCCTCGCGCAGGTCGCGGGTGACCGTGGCGTAGCCGATCTCGGCCCCGGTCGGGTCGCGCACCGGGAAGATGTTGTAGAGCACGGCCAGGGGCTCGCCGGTGACGAAGTGCCGGAAGGCGAGTTCGCCCTCCCAGAACCCGTCCCGGCGCACCGCCGGCATCACGGTCTCGGCCAGGATCCGGCGGCTGTCGTCGGTGAAGAAGTCGGGCACCTTCTTGGCGCGGGCGGCGGCGAGATCGGGCAGGCCGACCAGGGCCATGGCCGCCTCGTTGAGGTGGGTGATCGCGCCCTCGAGGGTGGAGAGCCCGATGAAGTCCTTGGAGGTCTCGACGATCGCCGCGAGCTTGCGGGCCTCGGCCTCGGCGCGCTTCAAATCGTCGATGTCGGTGCAGGTCCCGAACCACCGCTCGATCCGCCCCTCAGCGTCCCGGATCGGCATGGCCCGCCCCAGGGTCCAGCGGTAGTCGCCGCTGTGGTGGCGCAGGCGATACTCGATCTCGTAGGGCTCGCCGGTCGCGAGGCAGTGGCGCCACCGCGCCCAGGCCCTGTCCTGGTCCTCGGCATGGAACACACCGTTCCAGCCCTCGCCGTCGGTGGAGCCGTAGGGGACGCCGGTGAACTCGTACCAGCGGTCGTTGTAGTAGTCGTGGAACCCGTCCGGCCGCGTGGTCCAGACCATCTGGGGCATCGCCGAGGTCATCACGCGGAAGCGGCGCTCGCTCGCGGCGATCTCGGCCTCGCGGGCGGCGACCTGCGCCAGCGTCCTGCGGTGCTCCAGCAGGCTGGAGATCTGGCGCGCCAGCGCCAGCAGGGTCGCGGTCTGCTCCGAATCGAGCCCCTCCGGCCGCGAGACGCGGTCCAGCACGCACAGCGCGCCGAGCGGGATGCCGTGGCTGCCGCGGATCACCGCACCCGCGTAGAAGCGGAAGGCCGGTGCCCCGGTCACGAGGGGATTCTCGGTGGTCCGGGGGTCCGTGGTCAGGTCCGGGATGACGAGAAGGTCGCCGGCCTCGATCGTGTGGGCACAGACCGAGCAATTGATCGGCAGCTCGCGCTTGCCGAGGCCCACCTCCGATTTGAACCACTGCCGCTCGGCATCGACGAGGCTGACGAGTGCGACCGGCGCCCGGCAGACATAGGCGGCGACCCGCACGAGGTCGTCGTAGAGCGGCTCGGGCTCGGAATCGAGGATCGCGAGATCGCGCAGTTCGGCGATCCGGTCGGCGGCGCGCCAGCGCCCGTCGGTCGGTCCGGCTTCCGCGAGCGCGTGAGGTGCAGGCACATCCATGGTCCTGCCCTCACATAGGCGCGCGACGGCCCGCTGCCAAGGAATTGCCGCGGTTTCCTGCCGCAGCCCTCCGGGCCGCGGCAGGGCGCGCGACCGCGGCGCGTCAGGCGGCGCGGGACTCGGTCAGGGTCGGGTAGTCGACGTAGCCCTCGGGGCCCTGGCTGTACCACGTCGCAGCGTCGTCCTTGGCGAGCGGCGCCTTCCTGGCGATCCGCTCGGCGAGGTCCGGGTTGGCGATGAAGGTCCGGCCGAACGCGATGGCGTCGGCCTCGCCGGCATCCAGCGCCTTCTGGCCGCTGACCCCGTCGTAGTCGGCGTTCAGGATCATCGGGTTGCGGAACACGCGCCGCATCGCCGGGGCGATCGGCGGGTGGTCGGCCTTGCCGAAGGTGCCGTTCGGCCCCGGCTCGCGCATCTCCAGGAAGGCGATCCCGGCATCGGCGAGCGCCTGGGCGGCGGCGACGAACAGCGGCTCCGGGTTCGAGTCGTTGCAGCCCTGGATCGCGCCGTTCGGCGAGAGGCGGACGCCCGTGCGCTCGGGTCCGGCGACCTTCGCCACCGCCTCGGTCACCTCGCGCAGGAGCCGCACCCGGTTCTCGATGGAGCCGCCGTACTGGTCGGTGCGATGGTTGGTGCCGTCGCGGAGGAACTCGTCGATCAGGTAGCCGTTCGCGGCGTGGATCTGCACCCCGTCGAACCCGGCCGCCAGGGCGTTGGCGGTGGCCCGCTCGTAATCGGCGAGCAGGCGCGGGATCTCGGACACCTCCAGGGCGCGGGCCTCGCTGTAGGGCTTCTTGCCGGAATAGGTGTGGGCCTGGTCGGGGGCCGTGGTGGGCGAGGACGAGACCGGCTTGGCGCCGCCGAGGAAGTCCGAATGGACCATCCGGCCCATGTGCCAGATCTGGCAGACGATCTTGCCGCCCCGGTCGTGAACGGCCTTCACGATCGGCCGCCACGCGTCAACCTGGGCGTCGGACCAGATGCCCGGCGCGTAGGGCCAACCGAGGCCCTCCTGGCTGATTCCGGTGGCCTCGGTGAGGATCAGGCCGGCGCCGGCGCGCTGCGCGTAGTACTCGGCCATGATCGGGGTCGGAACGTGCTCGCGGGTGCCGCGGCCGCGGGTCAGCGGCGCCATGAAGATCCGGTTCTTCGCCTCGATGGCGCCGATGCGGATCGGGTCGAGCAGGGACGGCATGGGTTACCTCGTGCTGGTGCGGCGGGGGCCGCGTCCGGGTTTTAATCCGGCGCCGAGGTGGCGCTGCGGCGCCGCGATGCCAAGGTGCTGCGCCGCGGGACTGACCGTCGCGTGCGGGGGCGCACACGGTGAAACGGGCAGGGCCGGGCTCGCGGAGAGCCCGGCCCCGTCGGCCGATCCGGTCTTCGCGGAACTCAGCTGTGCGCCAGCACGGCGAGCAGCAGCAGGGCGATGATGTTGGTGATCTTGATCGCCGGGTTCACCGCCGGACCGGCGGTGTCCTTGTAGGGGTCGCCGACCGTGTCACCGGTCACCGCCGCCTTGTGGGCGTCGGAGCCCTTGCCGCCGTGGTGGCCGTCCTCGATGTACTTCTTGGCGTTGTCCCAGGCACCGCCGCCCGAGGTCATCGAGATCGCCACGTAGAGGCCGGTGAGGATCACGCCGAGCAGGCTCGCGCCCACGGTGGCGAAGGCCTGGCTCTTCCCGGCGATGAACTGGATCACGAAGAACAGCACTATCGGCGACAGGACCGGCAGCAGCGACGGGATGATCATCTCCTTGATCGCCGCGCGAGTGAGCATGTCCACCGCCCGCCCGTAATCCGGCCGGTCCGTGCCCTGCATGATGCCGGGCTTGGCCCGGAACTGGCGCCGGACCTCCTCGACCACCGCGCCCGCCGCGCGCCCGACCGCCGTCATGGCGATGCCGGCGAACAGGAACGGGATCAGGCCGCCGAGCAGCAGCCCGACCACGACGTAGGGGTTGGAGAGCGAGAAATCGACGCTGACGCCCTGGAAGAAGCGGTACTGCGTCGGGCTCGCATGGGCGATGAAGTAGTTCAGGTCCGACGTGTAGGCGGCAAACAGCACCAGCGCGCCGAGACCCGCCGAGCCGATCGCATAGCCCTTCGTCACCGCCTTGGTGGTGTTGCCGACCGCGTCGAGGGCGTCGGTCGACTTGCGCACCTCCGAGGGCAGGCCCGCCATCTCGGCGATGCCGCCGGCATTGTCGGTGACCGGCCCGAAGGCGTCCAGCGCCACGATAAAGCCCGCGAGCGCCAGCATGGCGGTGACCGCGATGGCGATGCCGAACAGGCCGGCGAGCGCGTAGGTGCTGATGATGCCTGCCACGATCACGATGGCTGGCAGCGCGGTCGATTCGAGCGAGATCGCCAGCCCCTGGATCACGTTGGTGCCGTGGCCGGTCACCGACGCGTCGGCGATCGACTTCACCGGGCGGAAGTTGGTGCCCGTGTAGTACTCGGTGATCACGACGATCAGCGCCGTGATGGCGAGCCCGATCACCGCGCAGCCGAACAGAGCGGCCGACGTGAAGGTCAGGCCGGTCGAGGTGGTGAAGCTCGTCGAGAAGCCGCCGAGCAGGGTCATGTTGACCGCCGCGATCGCCGCGATGGAGAGCACGCCGGCGGCGATCAGCCCCTTGTAGAGCGCCCCCATGATCGACTGGTTCGCGCCGAGCCGCACCGCGTAGGTGCCGGCGATGGAGGTGAGGATGCAGGCCGACCCGATGGCGAGCGGGTAGAGCATCATCGGCTCGAGGACGTCGCGGTTGCTCCCGCCCGCGCCGGAGAAGAAGATCGCGGCCAGCACCATCGTGGCGACGACCGTGACCGCGTAGGTCTCGAACAGGTCGGCCGCCATGCCGGCGCAGTCGCCGACATTGTCGCCGACGTTGTCGGCGATGGTGGCGGGGTTGCGCGGATCGTCCTCCGGGATGCCGGCCTCGACCTTGCCGACGAGGTCGCCGCCGACATCGGCGCCCTTGGTGAAGATGCCGCCGCCGAGGCGGGCGAAGATCGAGATCAGCGAGGCGCCGAAGCCCAGCGCCACGAGGGCGTCGATCACCTCGCGGCTCGACGGCTCGAGATGGGCGGCGCGGGTGAGGAACAGGTAGTAGAGGGCGACGCCCAGCAGCGCGAGGCCCGCCACCAGCATGCCGGTCACCGCCCCCGACTTGAAGGCGACGTCGAGGCCGCCGCCCAGCGAGGTCGAGGCGGCCTGGGCCGTGCGGACGTTGGCCCGCACCGAGACGTTCATGCCGATGAAGCCGGCCGCGCCCGACAGCACGGCGCCGATCAGGAAGCCGACCGCGACCTTGATCCCGAGGAAGACGGCGAGGAGGACGAACAGGACGACGCCGACGAGGCCGATCGTCGTGTATTGCCGCCGGAGATAGGCCTGCGCGCCCTCGGCGATGGCGGCGGCGATCTCCTGCATGCGCTGCGTGCCGGCGTCGCGCCGCATCACGTCGAGGATCGTGACGATGCCGTAGGCGACGGCGCAGAGCCCGCCCGCGATGATCAGGACCAAGGGAATCATTCGACCGTCCTTGTTATTATCGTGCCTGGCGTTGGCTTGTGATTGTCGAGCTTGGCCGCCGGACGACGGCCATGGGACGTGGCGCTCGGATTCGGGGCTTTCCTTCCCAGAACAATGCCTTGATTGCCAAACTTCGCCGGGGAGCGCAAACGCCGCGTCGGTGGGCGACGCCGGGAATCGGGTCTCACGACCCGGGGGCTAATAAGCCCTCGAACCCGCAATGCTGCATTATGTTGCAGATCTGGATTCCCGCCGGCCGCTGCACCCGGTTCCATGGGCGCGAGCCCCCTCTTGCGTGCGGGAGAGGGGGCTGGGCGCGGCTCCCGCGAGCGGAGATGCCCGTCCCCCGAACTGGAACATCACGAACGCGAGCGGCTCGAGCGGCCGTTAACGTCGCCTTAACCAACCGATATTCTATTTTTGGTTGTATTCGGACGAGGGACTCGCCATGAGCAGCGACCAGGCCGCCAGGTTGGCAGCGACCATCGAGGTGTTGAGCGGCGCGGTCGGCTTCCTGATCGCAGAGCGGGTCGCGGCGCAGCCGGTCACGATCCAGGACGACCTGCTCTGCGTGCTGCAGCGCGCCCTGTCCCGGGCGCCGGGCGCGGGCGGGGACCCGGCCGGCCGCTGGATCCCGGTGGTCGCCGCCGCGATGATCGGCGAGGTCCGGCGCCAGATCGGCCACCCGGCCGGGGATTCCGCCGGCCCGATGATCTCGGGACCGGACGCGATCTGGGCGTCAGAAGTGGCTGAAGGCTCCGGCCGCGAACACGCGCTCGGCGCCATCGCGCATTTCGAAGCGCGGCGGGCCGTCGCCTGAGGTAACGGTGCCGATGGCGGCGACGGCGATCCCGGCCGCCGCGGCCTCGGCCCGGAAATCCGCCAGGCGCTCCGGCGCGACGGTGCAGAGGATCTCGTAATCGTCGCCGCCGGTCAGGACCGCCTCGATCAGGGCGGGATCCGCCGCGCAGGCGCACCGGGCCGCCTCCGAGAGCGGCACGTCCGCCGTCGCCACCCGGGCGGTGCGGCCCGCGCCCAGCATCTTGGCGAGATCGCCCGCGAGGCCGTCCGACACGTCCATGGCCGCCGAGGCGTGGCGGCGGATGGCCGGCGCGGCGGCGAGCCGCGGGCGCGGGTGCAGGTAGCGGTCGGCGAGTTCGGCCCGCAGCGCCGGATCGAGGCCGGCCGCCCAGGGGGCGCCGGGCTCCAGGCGCATCCGCAGGCCGAGGGCGGCGTCGCCGATCGTGCCGGTAACGCAGATCCGGTCGCCGACCGGCGCGGTGGTGCGCCGCACGATGGTGCCGGTCGGCAGCTCGCCGAACACGCTCACCGAGATCAGCGCGGGGCCGCGGGAGCGCACCGTGTCGCCACCGAGGAGCGGACAGCCGGCCGCCTCGGCCGCCGCGCCGAGCCCCTGCGCGAATCCGGCGAGCCAAGCCTCCGTCCAATCGTCGGGCAGCGCCAGGGTCAGCAGGAAGCCGCGCGGGACCGCGCCCTTGGCGGCGATGTCGGAGAGGTTCACGCCGAGCGCCTTGCGGGCGATCGAGGCCGGCGGATCCTCCGCGAAGCAGTGAACGCCCGCCACCACGGCGTCGGCGGTGAGGACGAGGTCGTGGCCCGGCGCCGGTGTCAGCGTGGCGGCGTCGTCCCGGAGCCCGTCGGCGCCCGGCCCCGCGAGCGGGGCGAAGTAGCGGGCGATCAGCCCCTCCTCGGAGGCGCGGGCCGGCCCGGCCAAGACTCAGGCCTTCCCGGCCGACGGTTTCCCAGCCGCAGCTTTGCCGGGGAGCGGCTTGGACGAGCCCGGCTTGCCCGAGGCCTTCGGGGCCCCGACCTCGCCCGGCCGGACCTCCCGGGCGACCCGGTCGAGGACGGCGTTGACGAGGCCCGGCTCGTCGGCCGTGTAGAAGCTGTGGGCGACGTCGACGTATTCCGAGATCGCCGCGGCCGCCGGCACGTCGCGGCGGAACATCAGCTCGTAGGCGCCCGCCCGCAGGATCGCCCGGAGCACGATCTCGATGCGCCGCAGCGGCCAGCCCTGCGCGAGGGCCTGGTCGAGCTTGGGGTCGATGGCGCGCTGCTCCTCGACCGTGCCGCGCAGCAGGTCGCGGAAGAACGCGGTCTCGGCCGGGGGATGGGCGATCCCGTCGACCTCCTGGCCGATCCAGAAGGCCTCGAACTCGGCGAGGGCGTCGAGCACGCCCTTGCCGGAGACGTCCATCTCGTAGAGCGCCTGCACCACCGCGAGGCGGGCGCCGCTGCGCAGGCTGATCTTGGCGGGGGCGCCGGCGGTGCCGGTGCCATTCTCCGCGCCGGTCTCCGGCTGGGTCTCGGGGGTCCCGGTCATGGGTGTATCCGTCATCGCGGGCGCGCGCCTTCGGCCGCACGCTTCAGGGCGAGCACGCCGAGCGCCGCCTCGGCGGCGCCGCCGCCCTTGTTCATCTCGGCGACCCGGGCGCGGGCGAGCGCCTGCGCCTCGGTCTCGACCGTGAGGATGCCGTTGCCCAGCGGCACGCGGCGCTGCACCGACAGGTCCATGAGCGCCCGGGCGCTCTCGCCGGCGACGATGTCGTAGTGGCCGGTCTCGCCGCGGATCACGCAGCCGAGCGCCACCACGGCGTCGTAGGCGCCCGTGTCGAGCAGGATCGCCACGGCGGCGGGGATCTCCAGGGCCCCCGGCACGGTGACCACGGTGGCCTGCGCGTCGGCGGCCGCGATCGCCGCCAGGGCGCCAGCCAGGAGTTCGTCGGCGATCGCGTCGTAGTAGCGCGCCTCGACCACGAGGATCCGGGCGCCGGCGAGCGCCGGGTCGGTGGGCTTGGGCGCCGAATCGGCGCGGGTATGGGCGACCATGGCTCTCGTCCGGCCGGGTTTTCGGGAACGGGCGGGCGGCACATCGGGCACCCGCACGGGGGAGGACGGTTAGACCGAAGCGGCCGGCGCCACAAGCCGCGCGGGATCGCCCCCGGCCCGCGCCGCGGCCGCGGCGGCGCGCCCTACCCGACCAGCGGCGGCAGCGGCGGGGCCGCGGGGCCGCCCTCCGGCAGGGCCGTGCGGGCGACGTTCATCGTCATGGCGAGCAGCGCGTAGTAGCCGTTGATGCCGGTCAGATCGATCGCCCCCTGCTCGCCGAAGCGCGCGACCAGGGCCGCGTAGGTCGCGTCGCTCACCGCGCGGTTGCGCATCAGCTCGGTCGAGAAAGCGTAGGCGAAGGCCTCGTCGGCGCTCATCGTGTCGGGGCGGCGCCCCTCGGCCAGCGCCCGCGCGGTCTCGGGGGCGACCCCGGCCTCGAGGGCGATCGGGTGGTGGATCGCCCACTCGACCGGCTGGCTCCACTCCCGCGCGACCACCAGGATCGCGAACTCGCTGATCCGCAGCGGCAGGACGCTGCCGTAGCGCAGGTACTGGCCCATCCGGCTCGCGCACAGCATCAGCTCGGGGCTGCGCAGGAGCGGCACGAACGGCCCGAAGACCGGGACGCCGCGCTCGGCCCGGAACGCGGCCGCCGCCTCTTCCTGCGCCGGAGAGAGGCCGCCGGCCGGGATCTCCGGCATGCGCTCCGCGCTGGTCTGCCCGCTGGCCATGCGTTTCCCCTCCGTGCTCCGGCGCCGCCGCGCGGCCCGCTCTGGATTTCCGGTGCCCGTGCGCCTAGACCATTGAGGCTCACCGGCACGCACCGCGCCCGACCGGGCGGCGATCCCTGAACGCCAGCGAGGCTTACGGCTTTGGCCCTCCCCGTCAACGAACGCCGGCGCATCATGCTGCTCACGGGCGCGAGCCGGGGCATCGGCCACGCCACCGTCAAGCGCTTCTCGGCCGCGGGCTGGCGCGTGATCACCTGCTCGCGCCACGCCTTCCCGGAGAACTGCCCCTGGGAGATGGGCCCCGAGGACCACCTGCAGGTCGACCTCGCCGACGCGCAGGACACGGTCCGCGCCGTCGAGGAGGTGCGGGGCCGGCTCGCCGCCGAGGGCGGGGTGCTGCACGCGCTGGTCAACAATGCCGGGATCTCGCCGAAGGGGCCGGAGGGCGAGCGCCTCGGCGCGCTGGCCACCGAGTTCGACACGTGGCAGCGGGTCTTCCAGGTCAACCTCTTCGCCACGATCCTGCTGGCCCGGGGCCTGCGCGAGGAACTGGCCCGGGCCAAGGGCTCGGTCGTCAACGTGACGTCGATCGCCGGCTCGCGCGTCCACCCCTTCGCGGGGGCGGCGTACGGCACCTCCAAGGCGGCGCTGGCTGGCCTGACCCGCGAGATGGCCGCCGATTTCGGGCCGCTCGGCGTGCGGGTGAACGCGATCTCGCCGGGCGAGATCGACACGTCGATCCTGTCGCCCGGCACCGAGAAGCTCGTCGAGCAGATCCCGCAGCGCCGGCTCGGCACGCCGGACGAGGTCGCCAAGGCGATCTACTTCCTGTGCACCGAGGCCTCCTCCTACGTGAACGGCGCCGAGCTCCACATCAACGGCGGCCAGCACGTTTGACCAGATCGGTCGCTTCCTGGGGCGCTTCCGCGCGCACGGTGTTACCGCGCCGGCACACGGCGGCGCGCCGCGGGCGGGTCGCGCTCGTCCTGGGCCTCCTCGCGTGCGTCGCGCCCGTCGCGGGGGCGCGGGCCGAGCCCGGGATCCGGATCCTCGACCTGCCCTTCAAGGTGCGGGCGCTGCGCGGCTCGCGCAGCGAGGCCGCGGTCTCGGTGGCGACCTCCGGGCTCCTGCCGATCACCGGCAACACGGCAGGGACAAAAGCCGGCGCGCAGGGCGGTGGCCAGCAGACCGGCGACGAGGAGAGCGCGCCGATCGCCGTGGTCTGGGGCGACGACGGCGGCGCCGTGCTCGCCCTCGCGGAGGGCGGCGTCACCGTGCGGCCGATCGGCCGGGACGCGGTCGAGGGGCTGACCGCCGCCGAGACGCCGCGCGGGGCCCTGCCGGGCTCGCGCCGGGCCCTCTCGGGCCCCCTGAGCGCCTATCTCACCGGGCGCACCCGCGCCCCCGACGGCGGCGCGGCCGCCGCGGTGCTGACGATCCGCGAGCGCCAGCCAATGGCGGTGAGCACCGATCCGAAGCCCGTCCCCGTGGCCACCGTGACGGTGCCGGCGGGGGGCGAGGCCGTGTTCGCGCCCCTGCGGCCGCGCCTGCTGCGCCTCGGGGACCGCCCGGCGCTGCTGGCGGCGACGCTGTCCGGCGCGGATGCCGGCGGCCTCGTGCTGATCGGCCGGCCCGCCGGCGATCCGGGCGCGGCCTGGGCCGTCGCCGCCCGCACGCCCGCCCAGCCGGGCCCACCCCTCAAGATCGCCGGCATCGCGGATTTCTCCGGATCGGGCGCCACTCAGGCCGCGACGGTCAGCGCCAAGGGCCGGCTCCAGCTCTGGACGCTGCGTCCCGACGCGATCGAGCCCGTCGGCGAGGCCGCGGGCTACGCGGCCGGCGACGGCGATTCGGATCTCGCCGTGACCGTTCCGGCCGGCGGCAGCCCCGAGCTCGTCCTGCCGGTGGCGGGCCGGCCGGAGATCGCCTTCGTGGCGGCCAAGGGCGGCCTGCGCGAGCGGGCGCGCGTGCCGCTGCCGGCCCCCGCGGAGACCGGCATCGTCGTCCTCGGCGAGGGAGCGGCGGCGCGGCTGCTCGTCGGCCTCGCCGACGGCCGAGTGGCCGTCGTGGCACCGGACGGGGGCAAGCCGTGACCGCGGGCGCACCGGATCCCGACAGCCGGCTGTTCCCGGCCCGGCCCTTCGTGGGCGCGTCGATCGCGGTGATCCGCGGCGAGCGGGTCCTGCTGGCGGCGCGGGCCAACGAGCCGATGCGCGGCGTCTGGACCCTGCCGGGCGGCCTCGTGGAGGCGGGCGAGTCCCTGGCCGAGGCGGCCCTGCGCGAACTGTCCGAGGAGGTCGGACTGCCCGCCGAGGTGGTCGGCGTGCTCTCGCCCACGGAGATCATCGTCCGGGACGAGGCCGGCCGGGCCCGCCACCACTACGTCGTCCACCCGCACGCCGCCCTGTGGTGCGGCGGCGAGCCCGTGGCCGGGCCCGAAGCCCTGGGCACCCGGTGGGCGACGCTCGCGGAGGTCGCGACCCTTCCGACCACCCCCGGCCTGGTCGACACCCTGCGCGAGGCCTTCGCGCGGGTGGCGGCCCGGGGCACGGATGGGAGCGCGGATCGGCGCGTAAATCGCGCGGGAATGCCGGGCGGGGAGCCGACGGCGTGAGGCGCCCCGCGACCCTCCTGTGCCTGCTGGCACTCCTGGCAGGCCCGGTCTCCGCGCAGGCGCTGGCGCAGCAGCGCTCCGGCCGGAGCGGCGCGCCCGCCAAGGAAGCCGCGAAGGAGCCGTCCAAGGAGGCGCCCGCCCCCGCGGACGTGCCCGCGCCCTACGACCGCGACCTGCTGCGCATGTCCGAGATCATCGGGGCCCTGGCGTTCCTGCGGAACCTCTGCGCGGCCCCGGACGCGGCCGACTGGCCGGCCCGCATGAAGGCGCTGATCGACTCCGAGGGCGTGACCCCGGCCCGCCGCGACCGGCTGGCCGGCGCCTACAACCGCGGCTATCGCGGCTACGCGCTGACCTACCGGGTCTGCACGCCCGCGGCCCACGAGGCGGCCGCACGGTACGTCGCGGAGGGCGACCGGCTGTCGCACGCTCTGGCCGGGCGTTTCGGGGGGTGATGCAGGTACAGCACACATACCGGCGATGCCGGCGAAACATCGGATTTGAGCGCTCGCGTTAACCGATCCGAAATTCTCGGCTGGCCGAGCCGCCGGGACCTGCTTATCATCCATTGCGTCCGCCGGGCCCCGTGTCCGGCGCAATGGAAGTATCCGGCCATGCAGCACAGCTCTCACACCGCCCCCATCGAGGTCGATGTCGAGGAGAAACGCGTCGCGCTGAGTTACGTCTCGGAAGCGTTCGCGGAAGGCTGCCTCGATGGTCTCGACGGTGACTGCATGGCCCAGGCCGCCCTGTTCGCGGCTTTTCAGGAACTCGTGACGACGTACGGCGAAGAAGCCACGGCCCGCTACGCGGAGGGATTCCCGGAGCGCATCCGCGGGGGCGCGTTCACCACGACGCTCCAGCATTGAGCGCGTGAGCGCGGACGGTTGAGGCGCGGGCGGTCAGCGACTACGTCCCGGGTCCGCGGTCCGGCCAGCCGGACCGTCCGCGCCCCGAGGAATCGCCGCCCATGCCCGTCGCCCTGCTGCCGGACCGCGCCCTGGTCACCGTCACCGGACCGGACGCCACGACGCTGCTCCAGGGCGTCCTGACCTGCAACGTCGAGATGCTCCAGCCCGGTGAGGCGCGCCTCGGCGCCCTGCTCACGCCGCAGGGCAAGATCCTCTTCGATTTCCTGGTCTCGCGGATCCCCGACGGCTTCCGGTTCGACGTGCTGGCCGACAGGGCCGCGGACCTCGCCAAGCGCCTGACGCTCTATCGCCTGCGCGCGCAAGCGACCATCGCGGCCGACCCGACCGTCGCGGTCGCGGCGGCCTGGGCCGGCGCGGCCCCGCCCGCCGCGGAGGCGCTGGCCGATTCCCGCGCGGCCGATCTCGGCGCCCGTCTCTACGCCGAAGCGGGCGCCTTCTCGGCGGACGCCGCCGAGGCCGAGTACCACGCGCACCGGATCGCCCTCGGCGTGCCCGAGGGCGGACGCGACTTCGCCTTCGGCGACGCCTTTCCGCACGAGGCGCTGATGGATCAGCTCGGCGGCGTCGACTTCCGCAAGGGCTGCTACGTCGGCCAGGAAGTGGTCTCGCGGATGCAGCACCGCGGCACGGCCCGAACCCGCATCCTGGCGGCCGCCTACGCGGACGCCGCGCCCGCGCCCGGCATCGAGATCACCGCGGGCGGCAAGGTGCTCGGCACCACGGGCAGCACCGCGGGGAACCGCGGCCTCGCCACGGTCCGCCTCGACCGACTGGGCGACGCGCTCGCCTCCGGCGAGACCCCGCGCGCGGGCGACCAGCCCGTGACGCTGACGCGCCCCGCCTGCGCGACCTTCGCCATGCCGGACACGGCGGCGAGCGCGGCCGGGTAGGATCGCGACGCGCGGGAACGGGCCGCGTGACCGCGGCTCGTCTTGCACCGGCGGAAGGGACCGTCGGGGCGGCCGTGCGGCCGCCGCCGCGACGGTGGCGTTCCGCTCCTGTTCTCGTTACCATCGCCGTATGTCCGAGACCGGCCTCATCGACCATCCCGACGGCTGCCCACGCTGCTGGTGGGCCGGGCTCGACCCGCTCTACGTCGCCTATCACGACGCCGAGTGGGGCGTGCCCGAGCATGACGGCCGCGCCCTCTACGAGAAGCTGATCCTCGACGGCTTCCAGGCCGGGCTGTCGTGGATCACCATCCTGCGCCGCCGGGACGGGTTCCGCGACGCCTTCGCGGATTTCGATCCCGAGCGGATCGCCCGCTTCACCGAGTCGGACGTCGCGCGGCTGATGGCCGACACCCGCATCATTCGCAACCGCGCCAAGATCCAGGGCACCGTCGCGGGCGCCCGGGCGTGGCTGCGGATCGAGGAGCGCGGCCCCGGCTTCGCGCACTTCCTGTGGGACTTCGTCGACGGCCGGCCGGTCCAGGGCACGGCCCGGACCCGCGCGGAGATCGCCACCGAGACGCCGGTCTCCCGGGCGATCGGCAAGGCCCTGAAGGCCGAGGGCTTCTCCTTCTGCGGGCCGACCATCGTGCACGCGTTCATGCAGGCGGTGGGCATGGTCAACGATCACCTCGTCGGCTGCCACCGGCACGGGCCCTGCGCCGCGCTGGGCGGGTCCCGGTGAGCGCGCCGCCGCGCGCGTGGCAGCGCATGCTCTCTGGCCGCCGCCTCGACCTCCTCGACCCGGCGCCCGGGGACATCGAGATCGCCGACATCGCCCACGGCCTCGCCCGGGTCGCGCGCTGGAACGGCCAGACCCGCGGGCCGCACGTCTTCTCGGTGGCCCAGCACAGCCTGCTGGTCGAGGCGGTGGGCCGCCACCTCGCCCCCGGCTGCACCGACCGGGACGGGCTCGAGCTGCTCCTGCACGACGCGCCGGAATACGTGGTCGGGGACATCATCTCGCCGCTCAAGGCCGCCATCGGCGACGCCTATCGCGGCGTCGAGCTGCGCCTGCTCGCGGCGGTGCGCCGCCGCTTCGAGCTGGCCGCCCCCTCGCCCGCCCTCGCCCGGCTCGTGAAGCGGGCCGACCGGATCGCCGCCCACGCCGAGGCGGTGCGCCTCGCCGGCTTCGCGCCGGAGGAGGCCGAGCGCTATTTCGGCCCCTCGGTCGACCTGCCCGAGCCGGTGTCGGCCCTGGCCGGGCCGTGGCCGACCGCCGAGGCCGAGGCGCGATTCCTCGCGCGCTTCACCGCCCTGTCCCCGCCCTGACGGATCTTCGCCCTCGATCCGTCACGATCGCAGGTCACTGGCGCCCCACCATGCCGACCCTCCACGTCTGTCCGCTCTCGCGCCTGCCCGAGACCGTCGCCGCCACGGGCGCGAGCCACGTGCTCACGCTGATCAATGTCGGCACGCCGCTGGAGCGGCCGGCCGTGATCGACGCCGCGAACCACGCCATCATCTGGGTCAGCGACATCGCGGCAGCCCGGGACGGACATGTTTTGCCGGCTGAAGAACACGTGGCCCGGCTTCTCGACTTCGTCCGGACCTGGCCGCGGGAGAAGCCGCTGGTGATCCACTGCTACGCCGGGATCAGCCGCTCGACGGCCGCCGCCTACATCGCGGCCTGCGCGCTGGCGCCCGAGCGCGACGAGGCGGCGATCGCCGACGCCCTGCGGTCCGCCTCGCCCTCGGCGACGCCCAACGCCCTGTTCGTGGCGATCGCCGACCGGATGCTCGACCGCGACGGCCGCATGATCGCGGCGATCGCCCGCATCGGGCGCGGCGCCGACGCCTTCGAGGGCACGCCGTTCACCCTCGCGCTGGCGTGAACCGAACGCAGGTGCGAAGTGTGGCGCAAACGCCGCCGCGTCCGTCCAAAACGGTGCGGACCCGGCCGGCGGACTGGCCCCCAGGGTTGTGGCGACCGGGGATCGCGCCGTACAAACACCCCCAAAGGAAGTATCTGGGATGAGTGCGAGCAGACCCGAGGTGGCCGCCGCCGCCGGCGACCTGCCCTTCGAGAAGGCGCTGGAACAGCTCGAGGAAATCGTCCGCCGGCTCGAGCGCGGCGACGTGCCGCTCGACGAGTCGGTGGCGATCTACGAGCGCGGCGAGGTGCTGAAGAAGCATTGCGAGGCGCTGCTGAAGCGGGCCGAGGCGCGGATCCAGCGGATCACGCTGGGCTCCGACGGGCGGCCCGAGGGCGTCGCCCCGCTCGACATGTCCTGAGGCTCGGCGGTCGAACCGATCCCATCCGTTAGAGGTTGATGCCGTGGCGATTACCCCCGAGCAGAGTGCACTTCTC